>CAZKPE010000077.1:0-6000 GCA_964554545.1 uncultured Lewinella sp. | reverse complement strand
CAGAACGCGCTGGTCTTTTCCGAATTCCGGGGCAACCCCGAGATCGGCCGCGCTTCGAATGCCTTCGAGCGCAACATCAACTACAATACCTACCCTTCGACCCGCACCTTCTCGTTCGGGCTGAACCTCAATCTTTAAGTCCGATCATGATGAATCGTAACCTACTCTCCTGCCTGTTCCTGGCCGGCCTGGTCACCTTTTCGACGGGCTGCAACGAGGAGGAGTTCCTGATGCGGACTCCGCCCAACCGCTATACGCCGAACAACTTCTTCGAGACCGAGGACCAGATCCGTGATGCGACCATCGGGCTCTATCCCCTGGCCCGCGGTTTGTTCACCGGGGCGATCTTCCAGTACGGCGAGCTCCGGAGTGATAACACCACCTTCGAATTTAACCGACTGGACCGGGGCCGTTCGGCTACCGAGGAGATCGACTACTTTTTGATGAACCCGAACAACGGGTTGCACAATAATATTTACGATCCACTCTACACCGGTATTGCTCGGGCCAACTATATCATTGACCGCATTGACGACGTACCTTTTGAGGACGAAACCCTCAAACTGGAAAGGGAGGCGGAGGCGTACTTCTTTCGCGGCTTCTACCATTACTTACTGACCGTCCACTTCGGCCCGGTGGTCCCCCGGTTGGAGCCGTTGCGGGACGACGGCGAAAGTCTGATTGGACTCCAGCGGCAGCCGGTGGAGGAAGTCTATAACCTGTCCGTAATCCCGGACCTTACCTTCGCCATTGAAAACCTACCCGATAGCTGGCCGGCGGATCAGGTCGGGCGGGTCACCCGCGGGGCGGCCCGGATGGCCCTGGCTAAAGCTTACTTTACGCGGCGGAACTTCACCGACGCCCTGCCAATCCTTAACGACTTGGTCGCATCGGGCACTTACCGCCTGCTGGATAACTTCGAGGACGTTTTCTTTACTGACAATAATGACGAAATCATCTATGCCGCCCAGTACGATGCCGGAGCGGGCCAGGGGTCCGAGTTCATGTTCGACTGGGTGCCGCGTTCCGGAAGCGACATTTCCCAGGACAAGGACCGCGCGAACACGGGCTTCAACATCCCCACCAATTCCCTGATCGACGCCTTTGAGGAGGGGGATCGTCGGTTCGAGGCAACCATCGGTTTTTACGATAGCGACCCGGCGGACGCCACGAACGAGATCATTCCCTACAGCCGGAAATTCCTTACCATCCCATTCCCGCAATCCGGTGGTACGGATGTCGACTTCCCGATCTTCCGTTACGCCGACGCACTGCTGATGCAGGCCGAAGCCTTGATCGAGGTAGAAGGTGGCCTACCCAACCAAGCCTTTGAAAACATCAACCGCTTACGCGCCCGGGCGGGACTTCCTTTCTTCTTTCCCGGCAACGACGACCCCGACCTGAACATTGAGACGACCGAGGATTTGCGTGCGGCCATCGAGCAGGAGCGCCGGGTGGAACTTGCTTACGAAGCTTCACGCACCTATGACCTGCGGCGCTATGGCACTTTCGTGGAGACCATGCGCGCTCACGGGGTAGTGCAGAAGCAGCAACAGGATTTTCTGGACGCACTACCAGAAGCTTACACCAACATCCGTACGCTGCTTGCCATCCCCCCGCAGGAAGTACTGCTCTACGGCTACGAACAAAATCCGGGCTGGGAGTAGACCCAACAACCTCCAAGATCAACATCATGCAACAAAGATTTATCCTTATTCTAGCCGCTCTGCTTATGGGTGGAAGTCTGCTTTGGTCGCAAGCCCGCGAGAATTTTGACTACGACACCGGAGCTACCCTCGAGGGGCTGGAGGGCGGGCTCGGGTGGTCCGCCGCCTGGTCCGTGCGCAAGGGCAACGAACAGGCTACCGTAGCTGAGGGCAATATTGCCCCCGCCGGGGTGGGCATTAGTTCCAGTAGTACCCACCTCGCGGTCGTACACCAGGCCGGCAATGAGGGCATCCGGGCAGCGAGGCTGCTGGATTCGCCTATCACTGACGACGGACAAACCTACTACCTATCCTGGTTCCAGGACTCGGACTATGAGGATGTGGAAACCAATGGCTCGGTCGCCCAGGTGATCCTGGTCAATAACGTGGCCTATTTGGCGGGCGGAGCGAGTGGTCAACTCGTCCGAATGGGGAAATTGTTCGACACAGCCGAATTCGGGATCGACGGCGTACGGGGGGCCAGTGGAACCATTCCCGGAACTGACACCCGGGAACCCATATTGGTGGTGGTTGCGATAACGATGTCGGGAGATGACGCACTGGATTCGCTTGACTTCTACATCAATCCGACCGTAACGGATTTGACGATCGACGAAAGCACTCCCGATTTGAGCCTAACCGCCCAGCTCAACGATGGCTTCGATGCGCTCGGCTTCAAAGTAGAAGGCCCCGTGGCCGTTAATACCCTGATCGACGAATTGCGGTTCGGGCGCACGGTAAGTGAGGCACTGGGTGGAGAGATTCTACAATTACCCGGTCTGAACACCGATGACTTCAACGGATATGCCGCCGGTTCTACCCTGGGCGGACTGGACGGCGGCGTTGGCTGGGACAGCAGCTGGGTAACCGTTAGCGGGGACGATCCCGTCATCACCGAAGGCGGACTGGAAAACTTTAGCCTGCTTAAGGCGACTAGCGGCAATCGGGTCGCCGCCCAGTACAGCGGGACGCAGGGAGATAGCCGCTACTACCGGGCACTCAATGCACCCTTCACCGACGACGGCGGAACGTACTACTTCAGCTATACTAGCCAGAGCACCTATACGGCCAACGACCGCCAGGCCGACTTCTTTATGTTTATCGACTCGGCGGCTTACGGCGCCACCGGGGCGGGAGGGCAGCTACTGCAAATCGGCAAACCGCTGAACAGTCCCTTTATCGGGGCCGGCTTCGGTGCAACTGACAATTTTGAGTTGACGCAGGGTTTAGCTACAGACGCTAACTTAGTCGTCATCAAGCTGGTAACCACCGGCGACGAGCAGCCCGACACCGTGAGCCTGTTCATCAATCCCGACGTAGAAGGGGAGGAACCGGAAGCGGCCGATGCCGTGAAAGTGACCACGCGGCTCAATAATGGATTCAACGCGGTCGGCTTCAAGGTTACCGGACTAGACGCCGGCAATACCCTGGATTGGGACGACGTACGGGCCGGACTGCGGTACGCCGACGTATTACCCCAGGACTTTACCGACGTAGCACCACCCACCGGTGCCTTCGCCATCGAAACGTTCAATACCTACGCGGCGGAGGATACGCTGGCCGGATTAGACGGCGGCAGCGGGTGGGAAGGGCCGTGGCAGGCAGCACCGAGCAGCGACCAAACGACCATAACCGGTAGCGGACTGGTCAACGATGCCCTGCAGGTCGGCACCTCCGGAAATAGCGTGCGGATATCCGCCGACGGTACGTTGGAGCGTAGCCTACGGTACTTCAGCAATCCGATTGATACCACGGAGAACGCCGAATTCTACTTCAGCGCCCATATGGGAATTGGCGGCGACCCCTCCAGCGCGGTGGCCAACTTTATCCTACTGGATACGACCTACGGGGCCGACCAACGGTTGATCGTGGGCAAGCCCTTTCCCAACACCAATATCTTCGCCGGGGGCAACGGCGCGGTCTCCGGCAACCAGGGTTCCGGTCTCACCTTCGATGGCACGGGAGCCAGCTTCGTGGTCGGGCGGATGACTCGGACCGACGGATTCTGGGACCTGGACCTCTACGTCAACCCCGACCCCGATGCGGATACACTGGCGGAAGCGGACGCACAAATCGTAAACAAGCGCTACGATGCCGGCAACTTCCAGGGTATCGCGATCCGGATCGACGGCACCGGAACGGGACTGGAATTTAACCTAGACGACATCTACTTCGGTAGTACCTACGGGCAGGTTGTTCCGGGAGATTTGGTCAATACCACACCACCACCCCCGGGTGCCCGCGAGCAATTCAGCTACGAAGCGGGAAGCGATCTCATCGGCAGCGACGGCGGTAGTGGCTGGACCAGCCCCTGGCAATTGCTATCCGAAAGCGGCGCAACGGAAATACAGGAAGACGGCATCACCTCCTTACCTCTCCTGCAGGCTACCTCGGGCTCGAGTCTGCGCATCAACAGTTACCTACGCGCCGTGCGCGGCCTGGAAGGGACCTACGGCGATCTGGGCCGGACCTTCTGGATCGGCTGGTGGTTCGACGTCGACGATGGCGGCCCGAACGTAGCCCACCTGGTGCTGGCCGATACGGCTACCTACGCCGCGACTGGCGCGGCTGGACAGCTCGCCCAGATAGGTAAGCTGTTCGGGCAGTCGACTATTGGGATAGTGGCAGCCCAGGGTGGCAACGCTGCCGGTAGTGACTCAGAGGAAGGCCACTTCATGGTTGCCCGCATCACGACCGATGGCACTCCGGCAAACGATGAGATCGCACTCTGGATCGACCCCGATCTGGGGGCCACGCCCTCCGTGGATACCGCGGACGTCGTTGCCGGCGCTAACCTGACCAACTGGAACGGCATCGGCTTTAAATTCGAAGGAGAGGAAAGCATGACGGAAGCTCAGTTTGACGACCTGCTCGTTGGCTTCAGTTTCCAGGAGGTCGTACCCGCCGATCTGGTTAACGTGGAACCGCCGAATGCCGTACGCGCCGCCGTCGACGTATTCGACTACGGAGCCGGACAGGACCTGAACGGAGCGGCCGGCGGGGAAGGTTGGTCCGGACCCTGGCAGGCCGTAGCCGGAACGGCCGTCATTGCCGACGATAACGTAGCGAGTCCGCGTACCTGCCCGGAAGGAAATTCCGCCTCCATCACTCAAAGCGGCAAGAACACACCGACCCGCTACCGCCGCGATTTCTTTAACCCCTTCGGTACGGACGAGGACAGCGAGACCTTCTACGCCAGCTTCGTGCTGAACGGGGTGGCGAAGGACATTGGCAATAGCGCGTTGGTTAGTCTCGTCAGTGGGGAGAATAATGTTCTAAGCGTTGGCGGGGTTCCCGGCCTGAGTTCCCTGGCCGTTATCCGCAACGACGAGTCCGCTACCCCGGAAACCAGCAACGTGCTGTCGGTGAACGGGACGAAGTGGTTCGTGCTCCGCATGGACATCAATTCGCTTACCGGGCTGGCCACGGCCTACGTATTTGTCGACCCGCCGGCCGATGCCATCCCCACCGACGAGACCGCGGTATTTGTGGTAGAGAACGTGAGTATCGTGGACGGCATTACCGGTATCGATTTTTCGGGTAGTGGGCAACAGACGGTCGAACTGCGGGTAGACGATGTTCGGGCGGGTACTTCCTATCGGCAGATTTCCTGCCAATTCGGTTCGGACGACCCCAATTTGCTGGCCTACGAGCCATTCAACTACGACGCAAACATCTCGCTAATCAACGCCGGCGGGGTGAACGCCTTTTGGGACGGCCCCTGGGAACTGGGTGCCCCCAACAGCGCGAATACCATCATCGTACAGGAGGGAAGCCTGGAGCATCCGGCTTTGGATGAGGAGGCCAATAAAGTGGCACTTTCACTTCTGGCGGAAGGCGAGCAGCTGCGAATCGACCGTAAACTGGCCTTCCCGCTCGAGAGCGAAGGAGAAACGTACTGGCTGTCGTTCCTGATGAATACCACCGACGGAGCGGCACCGAACAACGTCGGAAACGTAGTTCTGCGGAACTCCTCCACATCAGCCTTCGACGGCCAGCGGATCATCTTCGGCCGTCTCTTCGGGGATAGGACCCTGGGAAGCGCCATCCCCGGTGGTGCCACCCGGAAAACCGACGTAGTCGACGAGGGGCAGCACTGGATGGTCGCGCGCATCGAAACCAATACCGTAGCGGACGTGGATACCGTAACGGTATGGATCGACCCCCCCGCATCCGCCACCGCCCCCGATACGACCAGCGCCGGCTTCTACCAGTACTTCGCTACCCCGGCCTTCCAGCCCGGAATCGATGAGGTCCGGATGCGGGTGGAGGGTGCCGGGGGGAACCAGGTTCC
>CAZKPE010000076.1:10200-15821 GCA_964554545.1 uncultured Lewinella sp. | reverse complement strand
CGGTCCACCACCTGCACCACCTCCTCCCCCCGCCGGTGAAAGGTGGTACGCAAAATATCGTGTCGGGCGGCCACGGCGTCGAAAGCCCGACGCAGGGTATCCGGCTGGAGTTCCTCCCCCAGCGCGTAGGCTTCCGCGTAGTGGTAGAAGGGGTTGTCCGGCGTCAGTTCATTGAGGATCCACAGCCGTCGCTGACCCGCCGAGAGGGGGTACGGCCCACCAAGGGGTTGGGCTTCCGGAGTGGGGCTTTCCTTCTTCCGGCCCAGCCACCTGTTCAGTAGCGATCGTTTACTCATGGCGCACGGACTAGAAGAGGTTCAGGAACCACTCCACGATGAAGTAAACCGGGATGTCGATGTCAAATAGCCGCTCGATAAACCAGTACATGGCGATAATGATCAGCAGAACCGACCCCCCCAGCAGGATATAGCGATACAGCGCGGTTTTGCGTAGCAGGGCCAGGACCGGAAAGGCCAGGCAGATGATGAGAATCTGCGCCAGTTCTACCCCCAGGTTGAAGCCTAGCAACGAGAGTGCCATATACTCTCCCCGTAGGCCGACTTCTCCCAGTACGCTGGCGAAGCCGAAGCCGTGAAACAGGCCGAACACAAAGGCAATAATGACCCCGTCATTCTTCAGCAGTGGCCGGATATTATGGAGGGCGGCCAGGGCGATCGACAGGGCGATGAGACTCTCCACCAGGTAGCCCGGGAGCTGAACGATGCCCAGTGCGGCCAGACTCAGCGTGATGGTGTGCGCGATGGTGAAGAAGGTAACGATCTTCAGAATGTATAGAAAGGCGGGTCGGATCTTCTCCACCGGCCGCCAGCCACTGCCGCGCCAGGCCCGCTCCTGACGTAGTGGAATCGTTCCGGTCGCGCCCACGGTGGCCGCTCCCCCCTCCCTGCGGTACACCACGGCCGGCAGCAGCAGGGCGAGCAGGAACAGGATGTGGTCCAGGCCGATATAGATATGGTACATCCCGCTGACGACCATGGCCCGGAAACCCTTCCACAGCGAAACGTCACTCAGGTCAAGCACCTTCGGGCCATCGTCCCCCGGCGCGAAGCGGAGACTGATCATCGATTCGTTCTCGTGAATGCCCGCCTTCCAGTTGTACTGGATCAGGGCGAAGGTGCGGTGGGTGGGATCGCTTTCGTAAATCGGGTTGAAGATCAGATCGAGCTTATCGGGAACCTGCTCCATATTCTCCAGCACGAAGTCGTGGCCAAAAACCGTCGCCCCGGTGACCCCAAGCCGCTGGATCTTACCGGTGAAGCGGACCGGATGCTCCCCATAGCGCGAACGGACATAAATATGTTTTAACAAGTACTCTTCTACGCGATCCACGTACGCCTGGTAATCTTCGTGGGTCATTTTCCGGTCGAGTCCCAGGTCGAGGGCTTTATTGATGTCATCCGAGGTCATCTGGATCGACCCGTGAATGGAATCCTCCATGATCCGGAAATACACGTAGCTCTGGTTGGGCTTATGGGCGGCCAGCAACAGGGGAAACAGCAGTGCAATCAGGGCGATAGCCGGGCGGATCGGGGGGCGGGGACGCAGGTGCACTATAAGACCGCCAACGGAGAAACTGTTCATAGATGAGTATATTCTGCGGTCAAGGTACCCATGCGACGGGGTATGTCGGTTGTCGGCCCTGCGTCCAGAAGTTGCTTAAGACTGAATTACATTTACCCTACTGGCTACCCGTTGAACCAGCTGTACCGAGTCTGGTTAGGCGGTCTCAAACTTAGCAGATTTTTTACACTCCCCTCAAAGGTTTCCCCGTGATTCTTCCCGACCCCCAGCGCTGTACGCTCGTTCTTTCCCGCGACGTTATCGAAGGCATTGTGCGGGAAGTCGGGCTGGACACCATTTTGGACCGGCTGGTCACCCGCCTGCGTCATACCATGACAACGCTGGACCCACACCGTACCGTGACCCCGGCCCGTAGCGGGTTTCACTACCACACGCCCCGGCCGGGTCTGGTGGAGTGGATGCCGGTCCACGAGGTGGGCAGTGACGTTACGATCAAGCTGGTTGGCTACCACCCCCAAAACCCGGCGGCTTTCGATCTGCCGACCATCGTTTCCACTATTTCGGCCTACGATACGGCGACCGGTCACCTGCGTTACATAATGGACGGTATTCTGCCAACGGCACTCCGTACCGCCGCCGCTTCCGTCGTGGCCACCCATTTATTGGCCGCCCCGGACAGCCGGACCCTGGGCATCATCGGTTGCGGTGCCCAGGCGGTCGCTCACGTCCACGCCCTGGCCCGGTCGTTTCCGCTGAAGCGGATACTGGTTTACGACGTTGACCCCGCCGCCGCCGCCTCCCTCCCGTCCCGCTGCCAGGGGTTTGCTCTTCGCGCCCGCTTTGAGGTGGTGGCCCTCGAGCGCGCGGTTTCCGAAGCCGACATTCTGCTCACGGCCACTTCCGTCGACATCGGGGCGGGGCCACTCTTTGGCCATCTGCCCACCCGGCCACACCTCCATGTCAATGCGATCGGTTCCGACTTTCCCGGAAAGACCGAACTGCCCCTCGGTCTGCTCAGCCGCAGCTACGTTTGTCCCGACTTTGCCCCCCAGGCGGTAGTCGAGGGAGAGTGTCAGCAGCTTCGGCCGGAGCAGATCGGCAAGGATATCGCCACCCTCATTCAGAATGAAGGACTGGCAGCCGAGCTGCGACAGGGAACGACGGTCTATGATTCCACCGGCTGGGCCCTGCAGGATCAGGTGACCCTGCGGCTGTTTGCCGAGCTGGCCGAGGAGCGGGGGCTGGGCCAGTGGATCGAGATCGAGAACATGCAGGGCGACGCCAAAAGTCCTTACGGTTTTTTGATCCCGGCGCGGGAGTCCATACCAGTCGGATAACCGCCCCCCTTCCACTCACTAGTACCGACAATATGAACGCCCGTCCCGATCAAGCTCCCCTCTTCACCGTGCCGCCGGAATACCTGGATTACCGCGAGGAGGTCATCGACTTTGCCCGCCGCGAACTGACTGATGATGTAGTCGGCCGCGACCGTTCCAGCACCTTCGCCCGCGACCTGTGGCAAAAGTGCGCCGACTTCGGCATTCTCGCCCTGGCCGCCCCGGCGGAGTACGGTGGTCAGGGCCCCATCAACGTCTTCCGCTCGGTCGTAGCCATGGAAGGGTTGGGCTATGGCTGCCCCGATACCGGTCTCGTACTGGCCCTGAACGCTCAGATGTGGGCCGTGCAGTCCACCATCAGCCTCTTCGGAACGGAAGAGCAGAAACAGCGCTACCTCCCCGGCCTGGTGAATGGCAGCCTGCTGGGTTGCCACGCCCTGACCGAGGCCGAAAGCGGATCGGACGTATTCGCCATGTCCACCACGGCCGAGCGGGTGGAGGGGGGCTACCGGCTGAACGGCGGTAAGCGGCTGGTCACCCTGGCGCCCGTAGCCGACGTGGCGGTGGTTTTTGCCAACACCAATCCCGACCACGGAAAATGGGGCATCACGGCTTTCCTGGTAGAACGTAAGAGCGAGGGGTACCAGGCCAGTACGAACCAGGAAAAGATGGGTCTGCGTACCGCCCCCTTCGGCGAGATCACCTTTGACGACTGCTTCGTGCCGGAAGGTAACCGCATCGGGAAGGAGGGGGCCGGTTTCAGTATCTGCAACCACTCTCTGGAGTACGATCGTTGCTGTATCCTGTCCGGCAAGCTCGGCACCATGCAGCGCCAACTGGAAGAAGCCGTTCGCTTCGCCAAAGAACGCCGACAGTTCGGCAAACCGGTGGGGGAGTTCCAGTCCGTCAGCAACCGGATCGCGGACATGCGGATGCGCATCGAGATCAGCCGCCTGCTCCTCTACCGCCTGGCCTCCCTGAAACTCGCCGGTAAATCCGCTATGCTCGAATCCAGTATGCTCAAGCTCTACCTGAGCGAAGCCTTCACGGAATCCAGCCTCGACGCCATCCGGATCGGCGGCGGTTCGGCTTACCTGAGCGAGACCGGCACCGAACGCGACTTGCGGGATGCGGTCGGCGGCGTCCTCTACGCCGGCACCTCCGACATTCACCGCAATATCATTGCCCGCTTCTCCGGACTCTGACCGCCATGCACTTCCTGCTATTCCAGGCCATCGATCGCCACGCCACCGCCTACCCCGACCGCACCGCTTTTCGCTGCGGACCGGCGGCGATCTCCTACGGGAATCTCGCCCAGAGGACTAACCGCCTGGCCCACCTGCTGATCGGGCGGGGCGTCGGACGGGGGGATCGCGTAGGCATCTACCTGGGTCGCAGTTTGGAGACGGCCGTTGCCGTCCACGGAATCCTGAAGGCGGGGGCCGCCTTCGTACCCCTGGACCCCGACGCTCCCGTGGCCCGCACCCGGCGGCTGATCGCGGATTGCGGGATACGTTGTCTGATTACCTCCCGCCAGCTACGGCGTAATTTCCCGGACCTGCTCGCCTCGCCGACCGACCTGGCCATCCTGATCGGCACCGATACGGACCTCGTTGAGAGCCATTCCTGGGATACACTGGCCGACTTTCCCACCACTTCACCGGAGGTCACCATACTAGAAGACGATCTGGCCTACGTCATGTACACCAGCGGGTCGACCGGCGTACCGAAAGGCATCATGCATACCCACCGCTCCGGTCTGGCCTACGCCCGACTTTCGGCCGAGCTCTACGGGCTACAGGCGGATGACGTGGTTGGTAATCACTGCGCGCTACACTACGATATTTCAACCTTCGGTTACTTCACCGCTCCCCTGATTGGATCGACGACCGTCATCGTGACGGATGCCCACACCAAATTCCCGGTCAGCCTCTTCGAGTTGGTGGAGCGGGAGGGAATTACGGTCTGGTACTCAGTCCCCCTGGCGCTGCTGCAGCTACTGACCATCCCCCGGATCGGGGAGCGGCAGCTGCCCCGGCTACGGTGGATCCTGTTCGGTGGCGAGGTCCTGGCCCCCCGCCACCTGCGGGTGCTGATGCGGGTCGCACCCCACGCCCGGGCCAGCAACGTGTACGGGCCCGCCGAAGTAAACCAATGTACCTACCGCCACTTCTCCGCCCCCCCGGAAGGCGACGCCCCCCTACCCCTCGGCCACGCCTGGGGTAATACCGAACTGCGGGTAGTCGATGCACGGGACCAAGCGGTGCGGCCCGGCGAAACGGGAGAGCTATTGGTCCGTAGCGCCACCTGTATGCAGGGCTACTGGGGCCGCCCCGACCTCACCGCCGCCGCCTTCCACGAACTGCCTCTGGTTCCCGGCGTACCCCGACGATTTTACCGCACGGGCGATCTGGTGTACACCAACCCAGATGGGGAACTGGTCTTTGCCGGCCGTAAGGACCGACAGGTGAAGGTGCGTGGCCATCGGGTAGAACTGGAGGAGGTGGAAGCCCTGCTTGCCGCCCAGGCCGGAGTGGGGGAAGCCGCCGTCTTCGTCCGCCCCCTCGCCGCGGGCGACTCCCATATTGCCGCCCTGGTGGTTCCCGAATCCGGAACGACCGCTACTCCCACCGACTGGACGCGCGCGCTGGCCCGAGAACTGCCGCCCCACTGCATTCCCGACCCGATCACGGTCGTACCGGCCCTCCCCCGCAGCGACGCCGGCAAGATCGATCGCCTGAC
>CAZKPE010000076.1:0-10100 GCA_964554545.1 uncultured Lewinella sp. | reverse complement strand
GGGAAGCGTGAACCCGACGGAACTTACGCCGGCGCAACTGATGCTCTGGGCGGGACAGCGGTTCGCACCCGGCTCCCCCCTGTACAACTCCGTGCTGACCTTCGATCTACACGGGCCGCTTGACCGAGCCCGCTTTACGGCTGCCTTCGACCGACTGACGGTGGCCTGCGATGCGATGCGAACCGTATTCAGGGAGGAGTCCGGTATCGTCAGCCAATACGTCCTCCCCGCTGCGCCAAGACCACTGGAATTTCGGGAAGCCCCCTCCGATTCTTTCGCATTGACGGAATGGGTCGAGCGGCATGCCGTAGAGTCCTTCGATCTGACCACTTGTTGCTACCGCGCAATCCTGCTCCGGCTTTCCGCGGACCGTCACCTATTTTTATTAAACCAGCACCACATCGTGCTCGATGCCTGGGGCGTAAGTAAGCAGTTTCACCTATTGCGGGAATGGTACGGGGCGGGGGACGCAGGTGCAAGCAGTACCGGGAACGTTCCGCAATTCGCGCATTACCGGGAAGCACTGACCCCACCGGCCAAACTTCCGGAGTACTGGAAGGGCCGTTCCACATCCATTCCCCCCCTACTACTGGGGCGTACCAATACCGACGCCAGTACAATTACCCCCCGTATCCGCATCCCGATGGGGTCCGGTCGTATGCAAGCGTTGAATGAGCTCATCGAGCGCCCGGAAATTCGGCACTGGACGCGGGATGTAACCCGCTTTAATGTCTTCGCTACTGTGCTAAGCGCACTGGTATACCGGCTGACGGCTGAGTCCGACATCGTGATCGGGGCCGTTTCCGGAAACCGGGCGACGGAGGAGGAACGTCGACTCCCGGCCCAGTTGATGGAGGTGCTACCGTTGTATTCGCGGGTGGAGGTGGAGGATACCTTTCTTGATCTCTACGCCCGTCAACGTGTAAGCGGGAATGCCTTCTTCAGCGCGGCCCGTCCGGGACTGACCAACCCTACCCTGGCCTCATCCTTCCGTGTGGTCCTGAATTACCTCACCGCAACCTGCGGGTCCTTTACCCCCGCTATCGAATGTACGACGCGGTGGCATAGCCCCGGCCACGGCGATCCCCATCATCACCTCCGGCTGTTAGTCCACGACTTCAACGGAACGGGCGAGTTGACGGTTGAGCTGGATCTGTCCGCGGCGGTCTTCAGCGAAAGTGAGCGGGAGTCCGTATCCCGTTGGTTCCTACGGCTATTCGATGCGCTGTGCACGGATCCGATACAGCGGCCCGCCGCCGTCAAGCTATTCGGCCCCGGCGAGCGGGACCGGATCCGCTTGCTCAGTACCGGCCCAACCGTGGATTATGGCGGCGCAAGCGTGCTTTCCGAGATCATAAAGCGGATCGACCGGCAACCGACCGCCACCGCGATTTCCTCACCGGAAGAAACGATCACGTACCGCGAGCTGGGCTACCGATCGGAGCGGCTGGCGGCCCGTATTGGAAAACACCCGGTCGAAACATCCGGCCACGTCGGTATCCATCTGCCGCGCTCGGTGGAACTGGTGGTGGCCATACTGGCCTGCTGGCGTGCCGGACGGCCCTACGTCCCGTTGCCTACCGGTACCGGTACCGACCGGCTACGGTATATGATTAATACGGTGGACTGCGGACTGGTCCTTAGCCATTCGAGGCAATCAGACGAACTCCTGGACGGTAGGGTATCGTTCCTGTTCCTGGATCGGGGGGAAGGAGATTTTCAGTTTTCGGAAACCCTTGCACCTGCGGCCGCGCCCGCATCCACCCCCGCCTATACGCTTTTCACCTCGGGCACTACTGGTAGGCCGAAGGGGGTGACCGTCTCCCACGCTGCCTTGTACAACTACATCGCGCACGCGGCTCAAGCGTACGTCACTACCCCCAATCCCGTATTTCCGTTCTTTACGGCCTTTGGTTTCGACCTTACGATCACCTCGCTATTCACCCCGCTCTTCGTGGGTGGGCAGTTGGTGGTTTACCCCGAGACCGAAGGGGGCGGACCGGACCTGAGCGTGATCGACGTTTTCGCCGACGACCGCAGCGACGTGATCAAACTCACCCCTTCCCACTTGGCCCTCATAAGGGAGCAGGACCCGTCGCTCCGTAAGCCCTGCACGCTGATCGTAGGGGGGGAACAACTTTCCTCCTCCCTGGCTTCCGGAATTCTACAGAAACTTCCCCCCGGAAGCCGCCTCATCAACGAGTACGGCCCCACCGAGGCAACGGTAGGCTGCATCACCCATACCCACCGACCGGAGACGGACACGAATGCCGCGGTTCCCATCGGCCGACCGATAGCCAACACGGAAGCCTGGATACTGGATCGGAGCCGCCTGACGGTACCCGATGGCGTGGCGGGTGAACTATACCTGGGCGGTCACTGCCTGGCCGAAGGCTACTTCGGGCATCCGGAACTGAGCCGGGAACGTTTCGTCGACCACCCCTTTGAGCCCGGAAAGCGGCTGTACCGGACTGGCGACCGCGCCCGCCGCAACCGGGAAGGATCGATTGAATACCTCGGGCGCCTGGACCGGCAGGTGAAAGTGAGGGGCCACCGGGTGGAGCTCGGAGGTATTGAGGCGATACTCAACCGTCACCCGGCGATCGCGACTGCGGCCGTAGTATCGGACCCGGAAGGAGAGATAACGCCGTCAGGCCGCTTAGTCGCTTACTATCACCCAAGCGGCAAAGTGGAATCGGGGGCGTTGCGCGATCACCTCAGCCGCCTTCTCCCGGAGCACGGCATCCCGCAAATTTTCGTGCCCCTGGAAGAAATGCCCCTGTCCCCGTCGGGCAAAATTGATTATCAGGCCCTGAGAGCTTTACCTGCTTCTCCCTTCCCGGAGCCGGTAAGCTACGAGGCACCGACCGGAGAGATTGAAGAGCTGCTGGCGGAGATCTGGCGGGAGGTCCTGGCTGCCGGGCCCATCGGCCGTCACGACAACTTCATCCAACTCGGGGGGCACAGCCTGACGGCCATTCGCCTGGTGGCCCGTATCAATGATGCTTTTGAACTGACCGTACCCCTGCACCACATTTTCACATCACCCACCATTGCCCTACAGGCCGCTTATCTGGAGCAAACTCTCCTGCGGTTACTGGAGGAAAGCGAAAACGAATGATCATGACTCTCCGCCTTTTATTCATCCTGCCGCTCTGGCTTTACTCCCTGACCGGCTACGCCCAGCAGGTGGAGGGGAGGGTGACGGCCACCGACCGGTCGCCCATCATGGGGGCTTACGTCACCCACCTCAACTCCGAGCACCACACCCACACGAATGAACTCGGCAACTTCTTGCTGGAGGGGGCCGGGGCCGGCGACAGCCTTCAGATCACCTACCTGGGCTACCGGACGGCGCGCATAGCGATCCCCGAGGGCGGGCGGGTAGACGTAATCCTCGAAGAGAGCTTCTTCGATCTGGCGGCCATCACCGTACGGCCGAACCTGCGCTCGCTCAACGTGGCCACCGACATCGATGCGCGACTACGGCCGGTATTCAACGCACAGGAGGTCCTGCGGCGGGTGCCCGGGCTCATCATCGGGCAACACGCCGGCGGTGGAAAGGCGGAGCAAATCTTTCTGCGGGGCTTCGACATCGACCACGGTACGGACGTGGCGATCAGCGTGGAGGGGATGCCGGTCAACATGGTCAGTCACGCCCACGGGCAGGGCTACGCCGACCTCCATTTCCTCATTCCCGAGACCATCGAAAAGATCGACTACGGGAAGGGGCCGTACTACGCCGACCGGGGAAACTTCGCCACGGCGGGCTACGTGGACTTCGACCTGAAAGAAAGTCTGGAGGGTTCAGAGGTCACGGCCCAGATCGGAAGCTTCCATACCGTGCGGGCCGTAGGGCTCTTTGATCTGCTGGAGGGGGAGCGCAGTAATGCATACCTCGCCACGGAATACATTCTTACGGATGGCCCTTTCACGTCCAGCCAGCATTTTAACCGCCTGAATATTATGGGGCGCTATACCACGCAATTGGCCGCGGGGGGGAAGCTGTCTTTCCTTGCCTCTCACTTCGAGAGCAAATGGGATGCGTCCGGTCAAATCCCGGTACGGGCCGTGGAGAGCGGGCGGATCGGGCGGTTTGGAGCCATCGACGACACCGAAGGGGGCTATACCGGTCGGACCAATCTGGCGGGTGAGTTCCTCCGGGTGGTCAATCGCAACACCTTCGTCAAGACCAATGCCTTCTACAGCCGCTACGATTTCGAGCTGTTCTCCAACTTCACCTTCTTTCTGGAGGACGGGGTGAATGGGGATCAGATTCGGCAGGCCGAGGATCGGGAGTTATTCGGATTTCAGTCAGAGGTGACGCACAGCTTCACCACCTCCGGGGGGGAGGCCGCCGTACGGGGGGGGATCGGACTACGCTACGACAACAACGATGATGTTACCCTGAGCCGGACGCGCAACCGGGAAGAGCGCCTGGAACGCCTGCAGTTTGGCGATATTGACGAAAGCAATCTGTTCGCCTTCGCCGCCGCCGATCTCGAATGGGGCAATCTGCTGATCAATCCCGCCCTGCGACTGGATCACTTCGTATTCAATTATGTAGACAAGCTGCAGACGACCTACGACCGACAGGAGCAGCGTAAGACCGCGCTCAGCCCGAAACTGAATTTCCTCTACACCCTCGGGCAGCGCAGCCAGTTGTACCTCAAGACCGGTATCGGCTTTCACGCCAACGATACGCGCGTTGTACTGGACCGCTCGGCCGATGACATTCTGCCGGCCGCCTACGGAGCGGATCTTGGGGGAACCTTCCGGCCGACGGAGCGCCTCTTCGTGGAAGCTGCCCTGTGGTACCTCTTCCTGGAACAGGAATTCGTTTACGTGGGCGACGCGGGAATCGTGGAACCGAGTGGCCGCAGCCGGCGTCTCGGGGTCGACCTGAGTGCGCGCTATCAGCTGACGGACTGGCTATTCGCCGACCTGGACGTGAACTACGCCCTGGCTCGCAGCGTCGACGAACCGGAAGGGGCTGACTTTATTCCCCTCGCCCCGGACTGGACCAGTGCCGGTGGACTGAACGTACTACGGGATCGCTTTACCGCCGGTCTGCGTTACCGCTACCTGGCCAACCGCCCGGCAAATGAGGACAACTCCATCGTCGCCGAAGGGTACACCGTAGTGGATATGAATGCGGACTACCGCTTCGGCCCCCTGACTATTGGTTTTATCGTGGATAATTTACTGGACGTAGACTGGAATGAAACGCAGTTTGCCACCGAGTCCCGGCTCTTCAATGAAGTGGACCCCGTGGAGGAGATCCACTTCACCCCCGGAACGCCTTTTGCCATACGGGGCGTGCTACAGTACCGCTTCTAGTGGCTCCTTCTATTTGCTGGTAAAGGGTGGGGTGTAAAAATCTCCTACTGACTTCGTGAAGGTGTAGCCGGTTAATTGGGTGTTGCGCTCGAAGGTTTCCAGCCGGCCGGCGGAATCCGGGAGCAGCATCACCCGGGTCGTCCCCTCGTAGGTGATCACATCATCGTTGTCCGCAAGCTTCCGCTGGTCGAAGCGGGTGTCGATGAAGTAGAGGTAGGGGTGAATGAAGTTGCGGTAATTCTTTCGTTTCAGCATCTTGGCCGGTCCCTCCATGCTGGTGTACTGGATGGGTTTTTTCTCCTGAAGGGCCTGTTTGAGTTCCACTGCATTGAGTGGTTTGCCGTCGAGGATCGGCATGATGTTGAACTCCCCGTCGACCAGTGCCCACTTTCCCTCGTCTTCCAGCCAGACCTCGGCGACGACATGGCCGCCCCGGGTGCGGTTCGTTGCCGCATTCTGCTTTTTGAGTCCGACTGCCCGGGCGGGCATACCCATGGCAGCGAATGCCGAAGCGGCCACGACGCTGTACTCCACGCAGCGATAATTGGTTCCTTTTTCGGCCCCTTCGAGGATGGACAGGGCATCCATTTTTTCCGCGACGGCGTGGCCGTGATGGTTCCAGCGCTGGTTGGTCCAGTCGAGCAGGCGCAGGGCGCGTTCCTGGTCGTTGCGGGCTCCGACGAGCAATTCTTCCAGGCCGTAGCGGTCGCGTAAAGTTTGTAGAACTTGATTGTTATCCGGATCGGCGTATGCGAAGGGAAGTTTCATTTTGGCTTCAGCGGGCCGGTAAGTGACCGTTGCCGGCCTGTAGGGATGACAGCCAACCAGGAGGATCGCCAACAGGAGGATACCGAGGGGCAGAGGGCGTGAAGCGAATATCATCTGGGGTTTGATTGAGAGACGAAATGCGGATAGCATCCGCTATCGCCATAAGTGGGTGGAACGAGACAAAATTCTCCGTCCAACCTTAATTGTATCGCAAATATTGGCAAATATGTTTATTCGCCCGTTCCCAACTTCCTTGATTTAGCTCGTTTCACGCAGGCCCGGAGGTCGGAGTGAGCATGTCCCCCCGTTTGGCGTTTCATCCACTCACCGCGCTCTCCTTATGCACACCCTGATCACTCCACTGGACTGGGGCCTCGGCCACGCTTCCCGCAGTCTGGCGCTGGCGGAGCAATTACGCGAACGGGGGGACCGCATCAGCTGGGCGTGCAGCGGGCCGGCGGCGGAGATGTTGCGGCGGGAGCTTCCGAAAGAAACGATCTATGAATTACCTTCCTACCGCGTCAGCTACCCCAGTAAACGGATGTCGTGGAACGTGGCCCGACAGGCCCTCCGTTGGCAACGCACCATTTGGCGGGAGCACCGGCGCTGCCGACAATTGGTAGAGGAACTGTCGGTCGACCGCATCGTATCCGATAGCCGGTTTGGTTGCTACGTACGCGGTACGCCCAGTATCTTTCTTACCCATCAACTGCACCCCATCACTCACTTTCCCCCGGCCTCGGCAATCTACCGCTGGCAGCTTAATTCCTTTTCCGCATTTTGGGTGCCTGATTACGGCACTCCGGATCGGTTAAGCGGTAAGCTCAGTGGCCGGCAGGGCTACCGGAACGTGACCTACATCGGCCCCCTTTCCCGCTTGCACCCGCGCCCCGCCGCCCAGGAGCCCTTTGAGATGCTGATCCTGCTTTCGGGTCCCGAACCCATGCGTACCCGGCTGGAGGAAAATCTCCTCGCGCAGCTACCGGCCGGAGCGGAGGGCGTGAAGATCGTGCGCGGCCTACCGGAGGATGCCCCTCCGCTGAATTGGAAGGGTGGAGAAGCCCTGAACTACGCCGACACCCCTACCCTTTCGGGCCTTCTCAGCTCCGCCCGCTATGTGGTGGCCCGGTCGGGATATTCGACCTTGATGGATCTGCGGGCGCTGGCCACTCCGGCCATCCTGATCCCGACGCCCGGACAAACCGAGCAGCAATACCTGGCCCAACGCGCCAAATTACAGGGCTGGGCCGTAGCGGTACCCGATCAGGACCGGCTGGACCTAGCGGATGCCCGCCACCGTATGCTCGATTTACTCAGCGCAGCTCCCCCAGCGCCGTCCGCATAGCGCGGTAGCGTTCCCGTTGGCGCACGACCCGGGGCGGGGCGGCCCGGACGGTGCAGTCGTTGATCGGGCAGCGTTCGCAGGTCGTATTGACCACGATGCGGGGGATGGCGGGATCGTCGACGAAGGCCACCGTTTTCCGTACCTCTTCGGTCAGCAGCAGACCGATGGTGACGCTGACGTCCTTATCAGGGGCGGGATAATCCGGGCGCGCGAGGGTGATGCAGAGGTATTCGGCCTCGGTTCCGAAATACCGGCTCCGCTGGGCCTCGATGCGTAATTGGTTGCCCCCTTCCGTAGCCAGTGCCCGGAGCAGGCTGATGCTGACCCAGCGGCGGCAGTAATGCTCCAGCAGCCCGTTCTCGTGGGGGTGATGCCGGTGGCTGAGGTGGAGTTCTTTGTCGATGACGAAGCTGCCCTCCGGCCGGTCGTGCACGAAGCGCAGGAAGAAAATCTCCCCCAGTCCGAAAAACTGAGGCAGCACGTTCGTGAGCCGGTGGTAAAACATCTCCGGCGTGGCGTTGAACCGCTGCATCAGTTCGAGAAACGCGGCGGGGGACCACTCCGCACGCTGGAAGAACTGCCCGATCGCCTCGGTAAAGGGTTTCAGCGGCAGGTGGAGGGCCACGCTGAAGTAGGTCGCCTTGCTGTGGTTGAGGACCTCCTCGAAAATACGCCCGCGCAGGATGCTGCTCGTATTGGCCCGCTCCTTGAGCTTCAGGTAGGCGAAGGCCAGCTCCTTACCGAACTGGAAGCCCCGCTGTACCGGGGTCAGCTTGCCGTTTAGCAGCAGGCGGCCTGATTCGGGGAGATAGACCGAGCGGAGGGAAGAAAGGGCCGGTCGGTCGTCGAGACCATTCGGGACCACCTCGTAGCCGTAGCGGTTCTCCAGTAGCTCGCCCAGGAGGCGGGGGGGCAGGGGCCGTAGGCTGGGTAGCTTGTGGTCTGCGGCAAAGCGGTCTACGGCCCGTTCCAACTCCGGGAAGTAGTTGTTGTTGAGCTCCAGGTAGGAGCGGAGGGCGGCGAAGTAAAAATTCTCCTCCCGCAGGGCGTAGCTGCGGCTGATCTCGAGCAGGGCGCTGATGAAGGCGCCAACCTGCAGGGGGGCCGCGGCGATGATCTCGGCCACCTTGCTCAGTTCGATCCCGAAGAGCTCGAGAGGGAGGTCATTGAGGAAGTTGGAATTCAGGAGTCGGGCTACCGGGGCCAATTCGCGGCCGAGGTTGCCATCGGTGAGCTCGCCGGCCGTCGTGCCCAGGGCGGCGGCGAGTTGGCGCACCTTATCCGGCTTGGGGAACTTCTTGCCCTTCTCAATCTCGTTGAGGTAGGACAGGGATATACCGGTGGCCTTGGAGAGCTGGTCAAAGCTGTAGGCCCGCTCCTGCCGCAGTTGCTTGACCTTCAGGCCGAAAATAATGCGCTCGTTGGCGGTTTTTGCCCTCATTGGCGGGTAATGTACGGCACCCTTCCTATTCCCATTCCAGCGTCTCGATAATCCGGAAGATATCCTCCTTCACGTATTCCACCACCGGCGCCAGGCTATCCGGGTTCACGCGGGTGTCGAAGTAGAGGGCGCCGCGCAGGAAGTGATTCGTGGTATCGGTGAGGAAAAACTGAAAGGGGCTGGCCGCCGGCCCGGCAATGTCGAAGGCCACGCCGTGTACGTCCGCCTCATTGCGGTGGATGACGATCTCCTCGATGTCGCTGGCCCGCTGGTTGTGCACGCCGACCAGTTCGAAGGCCTCGTCTCGCAACTCCTCCCACTGGGCATAATTTTCCACGGGGTAGTAGCTGAAGTGCAGGCTGCCATTCAGGGCGGGGGCCAGCTGCAGGTCGAACCAGCAGGGGTCGGCCGGTGCCTGATCGAAGAAGTTGGTTTCCTGCACCACCGTGGTCGAGGCCGGCCGCTGGAAGGTGAAGGTGCAGTAGTCGGCCGCCAGGGGCTGGTAGGCCCGGTCGGGGTAATCTACGCGGGGGTAGGAGCGGGGTTTGGGAACAAGCGGGATATCTTCTCCGCAACCGAGAAAAAAGAAAGGGAGGCAACAAACCATCAGCAATCGCATGCGACGCTAACGTCCGAAGCCTCCCTCGGGATTGCCGGCAACCGGCAATTACTTCCAGGCACTGCACATCAGCCCTTCGTCGGTCTTGAGAATGACCTGCCTGCGCACGGTCTTTCCCTTTTCGACCGTGATCACGTAGCGGCCGTTGTCCAGTTGGTCCAGGTTGAGCTGGGTCCGGTAACCGTTGTGCTTGCTCACGTGGCGGTGCAGCAGTTCCCGGTCATTCCGCAGATCGGTAAGCGTCACGTGGACGCGCTGTTGCTCCAGGTTGGCCAACATCAGCGAGATGCGGTTGTCTTCCACGGTGGAACGGGTGATGAGGGGCTCGGCGGCGGCGGCGGACGCGAGGGCGGGGACGCAGGTGCCGAGTAAACAGATAAACAGAATGGCTCTCATGGTCAAAGAATTGTGGGTGATGAAATGCCCGTTATCGGGTGTATGAATGAATGACTCTAAAGTCGTCCCGATCGTTGCACTCCCCCGAATTATCTCGATAATCCTAGGCGAATTGCCGACGAATTGGATGTACGGCCACGCAATAGCGGATGCCAACAAAAAACACCTACCTTCCGACACCCCGACACCCC
>CAZKPE010000075.1:0-15964 GCA_964554545.1 uncultured Lewinella sp. | reverse complement strand
GTGAGGGTGTAGCTAGCCATGGCGTTTTGAGTTGTCGCCGAACAAGATAGCTAAAATAAATGCGTGCAAAGGGGGCGGGCGGCGGCGCGCGGGTGCAAGGGGAAATAGTGAATTAATGTAGAAAAGACAAAATAAGGCTGTTGGAGCTCCGTTGTGTGTACCAGGTTACCGAATGTAAATGGATCGTAACCGGTTTTTTGCAAGCTGCCGTAACTACCTCATTGGAGAATAGTTAGACCAGTTTCAGACCTCTCATGAACAGTAAAAACACAGTATTTTATGGCTTTTTGGCATACGGGCATTTATGGCCTGCTGCTCATCCTACTTTGTCCCGCCGGAATTTTTTGCAATAACGTTCAGGTCGCCAATGTTGGCGTGACCCCCGATTCACCCTTTCCGGGCATGGCGACCGTCAGTTTCGACCTAAGCTGGGAGAATTCCTGGAGACTGGACGGCACGGAGCCCAATAATTACGATGCCGTCTGGGTGTTCGCCAAGTTCCGGCCCGCGGGCGGTGAATGGCAGCACGTCACCTTCAACGGGCAGAAACCCTGGGGCGGGGCTACGATCGAAGTGTCCGTGGGCCGAGGGGCCCTGATCTACCGCAATGCGGCCGGCACCGGCCCGGTTTCCTATACCGATGTCGGGATATACTGGGACACCGCCGGCGACGGCCTCAGCGGGGGAGCGAGCTACGACCTCCGGGTGTTCGCCATCGAGATGGTGTACGTACCCACGGGCGATTTCACCCTCGGCAACGATAAAGTGAATGGGGATGCCGAAACCTTCGCCTTCGTGGAAGGGAATAACGACGACAAGGATTTCCCCGTCACCTCGGAAGATGAGATTACGGTAGCCGATAACCTGGGTAGCCTCTGGTATTCAAGTAACGCGGGTGACCGGAACGGACCGATACCCGCCGAGTTCCCCAAGGGCCATAGTGGTTTCTACTGTATGAAGTACGAGATCACCCAGGCCCAGTACGTCGACTTCTTCAATACCCTTACCCCGACCCAGCAAGGGGCGCGGGACATCACCGACGCGGACGGAAAGAATAGCGATGCCGTCGTCAATCGTAATGGCGTGGTCATCGAGAACGGAATAGCCACCACCACCCTGCCCCACGTGCCCATGGGCTTCCTCTCCCAGAACGACGCCCTGGCTTACCTCGACTGGGCCGCCCTGCGCCCCATGACGGAGCTGGAGTACGAGAAAGCCACCCGCGGGCCGGCCAACGCGGTCAAGGAGGTATTCGCCTGGGGCACGACAGCCAGCAAAACCGACGGACGCTACTCCCTGACGAATGCCGGAGGTGCCAACGAAACGGTCACGGCGGCAACCTATAACGCTAACGGCAACCTGGTGCACGGAGGCAACGTAGACGGTGGAAATAGCGGCGTGCAGGCGAGCTTCGTACAGGGAAGTCGCGGCCCCCTGCGTGCGGGCATCTTCGCCACCGCCACCTCCTCCCGGGCGGCCAGCGGCGCATCTTACTGGGGGATCATGGAAATGTCCGGCAACTTGGCCGAGGGCGTGGTCGGGGTAGGTACTTCATCTGGCCGCACCTTCACCGGACTGCACGGGGACGGTACGCTTTCGGCAGCGGGAGAGGCGAACGTGGCGAACTGGCCCCGGGGATCCGGACTCTTTCTGAGGGGTGGCTGGTACGATTCAGATTGGTCCTACCCGATGATCGCCGACCGCACGTTTGCCGATGGCACGGCAATCACGGACCCCGATGAGCGCCTGCCGTACCAGCAGTTCCGGGGCGTCACGGAATAGGCCGTTGTTTTTTATTTTCTCTCCCCAGCTACACCAAGCCATTTTATGATTCGCACATTTACCCACTGCATCATCGGTATTCTCCTGTTGCTTCCCGCTAGCGGGCGGGCACAGTTTCTCGGTGGCGGTAACGATGGTTACTCCCGGGCTGATTTTTCCTCTTCCGCCCTTCCACTGACCATTCTTGAGTTTTCCGCCCGCCCCGCTGACGAGGGGGTACTTATCTACTGGCGGACCGCCGATGAGATGGACACCGAGCGTTTCATCGTTCAGCGTTCCACCGACGGCGTTAACTTCCGGGATTACAGCAGCCAGCCCGCCGCCGGTGACGCTCCGGGGCAGGTGCTGTCATACGATGCCGTGGATCGGTCCCCCCGTTCGGCCCTGGTATACTACCGGCTGCGTACCGAAGACTTCAGCGGGCTGGTGACGTACTCGAAAGTGGTGTCCGTGAAAGCGGCCCGGGCGGAAAATCCGGGGATGGCTATCTACCCGAACCCCGGTCGCAGGGGGGAGCCGATCGTAATACAATTACCCGAAAGAACCGATGCGGAAACTACCGTATCGATCTATTCCGCGCTAGGCAAGCTGATCTCCGTAGGGCGCTACCCCAGCTTCGAGGGCCGGGTGGAGGTGAACCTTCCGGCCGCCGTACGACCGGGTACCTATCTCATCCGACTTACTGCCCCGGTTTGGGAGGGTCGTACCGCCCGATTGTCCGTGGTCCGCTAGCACCCGCGCGCCGCCGCCCATCATATTTTTAAGTGTCAAAAATACTTTTTAAGGATCGGCTCCGTTACGAAGCTATTGCCGTGATTTGCCGAGGTGAAAGTCTCATGAAAACACCTATGTATGCTACGATTTATCGGGCTTTTTTGTCTATGCTCTTTATACCCTATCGGGCTACGCTAACAATATTGCGGTGGCCCATGTCACCGCCACCGGAGCAAACGCGGCCGTGGGGCAAACTACCGTACAATTCGACCTGAGCTGAGAGAATTCCTAGCGGGTGGACACGGGAGCGGTGAACTGGGACGCGGCCTGGACCTTCGTCAAATGGCGGTGAGTGGCAGCACGCTACCCTGACCGGAACAGGTGCCCTGCCAACCGGAGCGGCCATCGACGTCATGGATGCTACCGGGGCGATGATCTACCGCTTGCGCAGTAAGGACTACGATGGCAGTTTTACTGTCTCTCCCGCTCTGGAGGGGGCAAACCGGGCTTTCGTTAGCCTACTGGACACCCGGGGCCAAGTGATCTGGGAGCAAGACTACCGGCGGCCCTCCACCCGCTTGCGCGTGAATTTCCAATCTTCGTTACCGGCGGGTCCGTACTACCTCCGGTTGCAAACGGATGCGGGGCGGCAGGCCAGTCAGTTGTTACTGATCCCAGAATAGGGGTTCGGTCATCGTGACTTCCGGTACGTTGGCGCGGTTGCGGTCCGTTTCCGTGGCGGGGTACAGTAAGCGCAGCGGAAAGGTCGACAAAGCCGCATTAGCGGCAAGTTCGAAATCCGTATAGGCGTAATCGTAGCGGCGGGCATCCACCCAGGTTTCCGGGTTCAGGAAGAGGGCGATATACTTTTCCCGGAAGATGTCCTCCCGGGTGAGCGGGTCGCCGTATTCGGCATTCAGATAGGCAACTGCCGCGGCGCTATCCACCCCGATCGCTTCCATGTCGGCAACCACGCCCTCGCGGAAGGCGGAGCGGGCGCGGGCATCGTCCCCACTGGCCAGGGCGGCTTCGGCTTCGATCAACTTCACCTCGGCGAACGTGATCATGTACAGGGGGCTGTCTTCCATGCTCAGCGCGCCGTCGGTAACCAGGTAGGACTCTTCGATTTCCGTTCCATCACCCCGACGTCCGACACCGTTGGGGGTGCCCACGTACTCCCCGTCCGCGTTCAGGTTGGTCAGCAGCGGCAGGCGGGGGTCGGGGGTGCCAAAGGTTTCCCCGTTGGTGGCATCGATGAACTGCTCGGAGAGCCAGCCGCCCAGGACCAGGTTGCTGTTGTTTTCGGCGACCTGGGCCCAGGGGTTGCGGGGGTTAAAGGTCGAGACGGCGGCATTGTCGACGTTAGACATAAACCCGTTGGATACCGCCGCCAGAACGGCCGCCGGATCGTACTGTCCGGTTTCACTGAGGTGGTTCAGGTAGCGGGCCCGCAGACTGTAGGCGGCGCGCAGCCAGTTCGTGGCGTCGCCGTCGTAGACGAAGTCACTACCCGACTTGACGGCCGGGGCATCCGCTCCCGCGCCCTCCAGACTGGTAATGGCGGAGGCCAATAGCCCATCGATGGTGGTGTAGAGCGTTTCAGCATCGTCGTAGGCGGGCGTCAGGGTCTCCCCGGTAAAAGCGTCACTGTAGGGGGCATCGCCCCAGCTGTCGACGATCAGGCCGAGGTTCATGACCATGAGCACCCGCCCGATGGCGGCGTGGCGGAGCAGACCGTCCTCTTCCGCAAAGCGAATCAGGTCGTAGAGGTCGGTCATGGTGTCGTAGATGCTATTCCAGGCCCCGTCGCCGCTCACGTCCAGGTAGATGTCGGTATTATTCGACGCGTTGGGACTGGCCAGGTACTGTACGAAGTAGGAGGAGTAGCCGTTACTTACGCTCTGGTGGTTCAGGGCCGTGTTGTAGGCGGCACTGGCCAGCAGCCCGTCCAGCGGGGGCCGGATGGCGGAGTTTGGGTCGTCGTTGACGTCCAGGTAGTCGGCTCCGCAACCCAGCACGAACAGACAGCAAAGCGTAGACAGGAAGTAGGAAATTCGTGAGTTCATCGGTCGGGGCGCTTAGAATCCAAGATTGAGGGTGACGAAAAAGCTGCGAACGCTGGGGTAGACGAATCCGCCGAAGCCATCATCCGTATTTCCATTTCCCTGGTTGCCTTCGGGGTCGAAGCCGCTGTAGGGCGTTTCCAGCCAAAGGTTGTTGCCGGTCAGGGTGACGCGGGCCCGGTCGATGAAAACGGATTCGAGCAGCGGGGCGGGCAGGGCGTAGCTCAGGCTTACGTTGCGCAGGCGGAACCAGTTGGCCTCCTCCACGAAGTTTTCCGTGCTCCCCCGGAAGACGTTTCGGTAGTAGCCCGCGCCGTAGTCTACCCCGTCGGGGCCGACGCCCTGCCCCAGAAATACGGGTTTGGTATTGGGCTGTCCGTTAGCCGTTACGCCCTCGAAGACGATCGTTTCGTCGCGGTTAAGGGTATAGGGGGCGGTGCCGAAGGCGGCAAAGAAATTTCCCTGCTGGTTATACTTCTGCACGCCCTGTCGGGTATCGAACTGGAAGGAGAAGTCGAGCCCCTTATAGGAGATCGTATTGATGAGCGCCCCGAACCAGTCCGGCTGGGTGTTGCCCAGGATTTTCTGGTCGGTCTCAATAACCGGGAAACCGTCTTCCCCGATGAGGAGGGGTTGGTTCTCGTCAATGAAGAGGTCCTCCTCATTGGCGTTGAAACGGGCGTAGCTCCGGCCGTAGATATTGCCGTAGGGCTGCCCCTCGATCAGGCGGAGGTTGGCCGAGGAGCCGGCGTAGCCGAAGGATCTGCCGAGAAAGATGTCTTCAACCCCCTCGAAAATTTCCAGCACCTCATTGCGGTTGCGGGTATAGTTGACCTGGACGTTCCAGCGAAAGTCAGTCGCTACGATCGGGGCCGCATTCAGGGCCAGTTCTATTCCGCGGTTACGTACGGAGCCGGCGTTCAGAATGAACGTGGTGAAGCCAGTTGCGTTGGAGGACGGAACGGGGATGATTTGATCCACGCTTTTGGCATCGTACCAGGTGAAGTCGAGCGCAATGCGGTTGTCCAGGAAGCGCAGGTCGGTGCCGAACTCGATGGTGTTGGTCCGCTCGGGCACCAGGTCGTTGGCCCCCTTCTGGTTGCGGCGGGTCCAGCCCGTAACCCCGTCGATGGGGAAGTTCGTCTCAGTGCCATAGACGACGTTGGTCCGGTAGGGGTCGGTATCCTTACCGATACCGGCGTAGGAACCACGGAGTTTGACGAAGCTCAGGAAATCGGGCAGGGTGGTGAGTTCACCCAGTACTACGCCCAGGCTGACCGAAGGGTAGAAGAAGGAACGGTTCTCGGCGGGCAGGGTACTGGTCCAGTCGTTGCGGCCCGTAACGGTCAGGTAAACGGAGTTGAGGTAGCTCAGCGACAGGTCTCCGTAAAGCCCGAGCAGCCGGCGGCGAATCTCCAGGCTACTGGTCTGGATGTCGGCTACGTTGTTCAGGCTGAAGAAGTCGTAGATGTCCAGGTCGTCTCCCCGGGTAAAGACCCGATCCAGGGCCGAGTCGAAGACGTCGAAGCCGGCCAGGAAGCGCAGGTTGATGTCCGGCGTCACGTCCTGAGTGAAGACGCCGTTGATGTTGGAGGTCAGGTCGCGGCGGCGGATGCGCGTCTCGGCGACGAATCCGTTGCCGTTCGAGATATTATCCTCAAAGTTCGGCGCACCGGCGAAGACCGACCCCTGGCCGTAGTTCTGCCGGAAGTCGGAGTACTGGTCCAGCCCCAGGGTGTAGTTGAAGCTCAGGGAGGGGAAGGGGGAGTAGCGGAAAGTCAGGTTCCCGATGTAGCGGTCGACGTCGTCGATGAATTTGTTTGTGGCTTCTCCATAAATCGGGTTGTTTCCTACCGTGCCGTCGGAGCGGTAGCCGATCATGGACCCGTCCTCGCGGATGTAGTCCGTTACGTCGGCCTGCGGAGCCCAGTAGACCAGGCGGGTATTGAAGCGATCGGCGTCGACGCGGTTGCCGCCGCTGCGGATGTAGTTCATGCCGCCACCGAAGCTGAACTGCTCGTTCGCCACGTAATTCGCGTTGATGCGCACGCTCGTATTGTCGTAGGTGCTGAAGGGCAGCACTCCCTCGTGTTCCAGTCGCGAAACGGAGGTACGGAAGGTCGCCTTTTCGTTCCCCCCGGAGATGCTCAGGGTATTGCGGAACTGATTGCCCGTTTCGTAGGCGTTCTCAAAATTATTGAAGAGCGTAGCCGGGTGGTCGGGGTCGAGCTGGCGGGCATCCTCCACGGTTGGCCCCCAGCTGGGCCAGAAGCTGTTTTTGTTGTAGTCGCCGCCGAACCCCTGGGTGTAGACGTTCTGTACGTCCGGAAATTTATTCACCTCCTCCGTTCCGTAAGAGCTGGTGAAGTCGACCGTCAGCTGACCGGCCTTCCCCTGCTTGGTGGTGATAATGACGGCCCCGTTGGCGGCGCGCAGCCCGTAGAGGGCCGTGGCCGGACCACCCTTCAGCACGGTCATACTTTCAATATCCTGGGGGTTGATGTCGGCGATGCGATTGGATACGTTCCGGCTGCCACCACCGCCCACGGTCAGGGTTTCGTTGGAGACCGGGATGCCGTCGACGACGAATAGCGGTTCATTATTCGCGCCGGGGTCGAGGGAGTTCACCCCCCGGATGATGATACGGGCCCCCTGCCCCGGCCCGCCACCGGCACTGGACACCTGTACGCCCGCTACCTGTCCTTGCAAGGCATTGATCAGGTTGGGCTGCTGCGTGCGTACCAAAGCGTCACCGTCGACCTCTTCCACGGCGTAGCCCAGGGCTTTGCGCTCGCGGCTGATACCGAGGGCGGTGACGACCACCTCATTCAGTTGGGCACCGGCCTGCAGCTCGACGTTCATGACGGTCTGCCCGTCCCGTACTTCCCGGCTGATGGTGCCGTAACCGGTATAGCTAAAAATGAGGGTGTTGCCGACCTGGGTGGTCAGTTCGAAATTACCGTCAAAGTCGGTGACCGTACCGGTACCCGTGCCCTGAATGACGACGCTGACGCCAATCAGGGGTTCACCGGTATCGCCGGTCACGCGTCCCGAAACGAGTTGCTGCGCCCAGGTCGACGCACCGCATAGGAGAAGGAGAAGCAGCGCGAGCCACCTCAGTCGAAAGGATGTTTGCATACGTACTAGTGATTGAAAACAGCATAACCACGGCGTACCGTGGAATAGAAATCCGAAAAGGTATGCCAATATACTATGCCGCTTTCATTTATCCATCCCCCTTGCACCTGCGCGCCGCCGCCCCCCTATCCGATCACGCGCACGTACTGCCCCAGCTCCTCCCGCTTCGCGCGGGTGAGGGGAATCGCCAGACCATCCACCAGCAGGCAGCGGTGGTGGACCTCCTCGACCCAGCGTAGATTGACCAGGTAGGAGCGGTGGACCCGCAACAGGCGGTTGCCGACCAGTTGGCGTTCAAGGGCACCCAGACTGATGGAAAGGGTGTATTCCGCACCGGCAGTAACGATCTGGCAGTAAGCGCGTTCGGCGCGAACGTACTTGATGTCGGCCAGCAGGATACGGACGAGGCGGTCGCGGTGATGGATGAAGATGCGGTCATTGAGGGTAGTGGCCGCCTGGGCGATCACCTCCTCCCGGGGGGGTAACACGGTGGGGGAATTGAGGTACTGCGTCAATTGTGACCCCCGTAATGTCGGCGTGGGACCGACATCCGCTAAGTTTGCGCGATGAACCTGGGCCGTTACTCGGCCAACGCCGGCCTAGAGGCGGAAAAGGGCGCACTGCCCCATGCGGCCGTCGAAACTCAGGTCGCTGAGCTGATCGAGCAGCTCGCCGCGGGTGGCGGCCACGGCGACCACGGAGTTGTTATAGACGGCAAAGTGGCGTTCGCGGATGCCGTTGGCCTTCAGTTCCTTTTTGATCTGGCGCGCGCTGATCTTGGAGTACATCTGCATGTAGACGTCGTGTAGCTCGGGGTACTTGTCGAGAACGCGCTGGATGTCGGCGGCGTGCTTTTCGCGGGTGGCGGCGGAGCGCAGGTACTGGCGCAGGTTCTTCTCGGCGCGCTGGGCTCCGGGGCTGGACTGGGCTTCGAGCACTTGGGGGTCTAAGGTTTCGGTGATTCCTCGCACGTCTTTGATCTGTTTAAATTCGTATTCAATATCGGAGCGGGAGGGCGGTTCTTCCTCCTCCCGTCCGGGGGTCATTCCCGCCACGACGATCGTCTCGTTAAAGGGCAGGAGCAGAGCCTCCACGGGGGTGGGCAGGCTCTGTCCGATCGTCTCGGTGGGGGCCTCCTCCACGCCCACAACGCCAAACAGCGCATTGTGGTGCAGGAGGACGGCGTACTTTTTGTACTGCTTGACGAGGTAAAAATCGTCGCGCAGGCAGTCGCTGAAACCGCGCAGGGTCGTCTTCTGTCGTTCACTGAGGGCGGGGGCCTGGTCGCTGCGCAGGAAGGCCTCGATCACCTCGGGGCGGCCGTATACGGCCTGCAGCTCGGCGGGACCGAGGGCGGCCTCGTCGCTGCCGGTGGCGTAGCGGAGCAGGGGGTCGCTGAGTTTTTTAAATTCCTCGCGTTCCGCGGGACTGAGGTGCATAGAAAGCATCGTTAAGCGGTAAGGTCGCCCGTTGGGGTTAGGTAGTACAAAGGACAAAGTAACAACGGTTAAGGCTGCTTTTTGGTTAAATACCAAAGATTTTACGGTTATCGGACGATAAGGGGCATGTTTTGTAGCTTCCCCGCCCGGTTCTACCCGCTTCATCCCAGACGCACTACCTTGAGTGGCTGTTATGCCACGTATATTTCTTCTCCTATCGTGCCTTTTGACGCTTCCCCTTGCCGGGCAGAACGAGGCCCGCATCGATAGCCTGGAGGCGGTGCTGGCCGCCTATCCCGCAGGCGATACCTTAGCCATTCTCACGCTTGTCGACCTGTGGCGAAATACGATCAATACGGACCAGCCGCGGGCCAAGGCCTACGCCCGGCGCATCATCCGCCGCAGCGAATCGCTGGACTACCCCACCGGCATCGCCACCGGGCATCAGCGGCTCGGCATCAGCTACTCCTACGAAAGCCGTATCGACAGTACGCTTTACCACTACCGCCGGGCGCTGGCCCTTTACGATAGCCTGGGCTGGCGGTGGCTGCAGGGTGTCATGCTATTCAACACCGCGATCGTCCATAAGGACGGAGGCCGTCACGACAGTGCCCGGGTATATCTGGCGATGGCCGATGAGCGCTTTCCGCCCGATAGCGGCTACTTCGTTCAGCGCTCGGCGGTAAACACCATGCGCGCCACGATCGAACGCCTGGAGGGGAACTACGCCGACGGGATAGCCCACGCCGCCGAGAGCTACCGCCTGGCCGCCGCCGCCCAAGACAGCAGCCGCATGGCCGATGCGGAGCAGGAGATCGCCTTCGGTTATATGGACATGGGCGATCATACCACGGCCGCCGACTACTTCCGCCGCTCCATTGCCCTCTACGACCGCCTGGAGGATGATTACTACGGAACCGTCTCCCGCATCAACCTGGCTTCCACCCTGGAGGCCGTAGCGCAATATTCGGAAGCCGAGGAAGAGATACGGACCGCCCTGGCCAGCGTAGAAGAGGGCGGATTCACTGATCTTCTCTATGATGTCTACCTCGTCCTGGGCCAGGTGTACAAAGGGGCGGGCCGCCTGGAAGGAGCCGCCGAAGCACTCGCGGTGGCCAAAGCAGAATTACTTCCGGAGGGGGACGACTTGCGGACGGCTGACCTGTACACCCAACTGGCCGAACTCGAACTCGACCGAGACCGAATCGAGGCTGCCCGAACTGCGGCCCGGCGCGTTCTGGAGGTCAGTGAACCGCTCGGTCTGGTGGAAGCTTCCGAAGCCGCTCACCGCGTCCTGGCCCGGGCGGCCGCCCGTTCCGGCGACTACGCCACCGCCTACCGGGAACTGGATGCGTACACCGATCTCCGCGACAGTTTGCGCAGCAGCCGACTCACCCAACAGGTAGCCGAACTGACGGCCCGCTTTGAACGCGAAAAACAGGACCGGCGCATCGCGGATCAGCGCAACCGCCTCGCCCTGCTGGAAAGCCGGGCGCAGGTCGACCGGTTACAGAAGATCGGGCTCTGGGTCGGCATTTTCGTTCTGCTTCTCCTCCTGGGCGCGGCCATCTACGTCTTCCGTCAGCGTCAACGCCGACAGCGGGCCGAGCGGGAACGGCTATCGGAACAGCTGATCGGCCACCAGCGTGAGCTTAGTGCCCACGCCCTTCACCTCACCCAGAAGAGCCGCCTGCTGGATCAGCTCGGCGACGAACTGCAGGCCATCCGCGGCGAGCGGCCCAACGACCGGAAGAAACTGAACGGGCTGGTTCGCGACATCAGTTCCGAAGACCGCATCGACCAGGATTGGGAGAATTTCCGCACCTATTTCCAGGGCGTCCACGATGGCTTTGACGACCGGCTCCAGACGGTGGCGTCCCCTTCCCTCTCCACCCGCGAACAGCGGCTGGCCGCCCTGATCAAAATGCAACTGACTAACCAGGAGATCGGAAGTATACTCGGCATCAGCCAGGACACCCTCTACAAGGCTAAATATCGCCTGCGCAAGAAGCTTCCCGCCGCCGGGGAGGGGGGGCTGGACGCCTACATCCGGGAGCTCTAATCCACCGCCACCTGGCTGCTGGTCTTCGGGCTGTTCAGCGTCAGCACGGTGGGCAGTGCGCCGTCGGTGAGGTAGGGGGAAAGATCGAAGGCGTACGTTTCGGTGAAGTAGGCCTGGCAGTCAGGCTGCCCGTTCGGTACGCCATCGTCGAACAACAGTTCAGCCGAGGTCTGGGTGGGGTTGCTCTCGGCAACCTGCCCCAGGGTGACCAGGTCCAGGCTCCAGCCCTCGGTGCCGCATCCGGATGACCCGATGGTAACGGTCAGGCAGCGGTCCGTGACCGTCGCTTCGATGAGATCGAAAGTATCTACCTCCGCCACGACCAGCACATCCACGATCTGGATCGGGGGGCCACAGGCCGGGTCGAAGGCGAAATCTTCCTCCTCCGAGCAGGTGAACAGCAGGAAGGAGCAAAGGAGAAATCCGAACAGGGTACGCATGATGGTCGATTTTGGGTTAGTGCGGGGGCGCAGGTGGGAGCATCCCTCGCAACCTGAAAAGACGGCGGAACATGTATGCGCGTTGGTGGCCGGAGGGCTAAAAATTGCGTTAACAAACAGGGCGGCCCACATCCCGTCCCCTCCGCTGTTGTTGGATAAGTATGACGCACGTCTGCCTATTCGTTCTTCTTCTACTACCTCTCAGCCTACTCTCCGCTCAGCCGGATTCCCTGCTCCTTTCCCGCGACTGGATGGAGGAAGCGGAACAGCTTACCCTCCGCTTCACCCACGACGGCACCTTCGAATTCGACTACGGGGAAGGCGAAAAACGCGGCCGCTACCTCCTGGGCCGCTACCGGCTCGACAGTACCGCCACCCGGCTGACGCTCTCCGTCGACTACTTCCTCGGCCAGCGCCGCCTACCCGCACGCTACCGCCGGGGGAATGACTTTTACCTGGAATACGACTTGATCGAATTGAATGCCAACCGGCTGATCCTCCGCGACCGCCTCACCGGGGACCGTCGCGTATTCCACGGCTTGAAACCCGAAGGCATAGATCCGGCCGAGCGCCCCCTCCCCCGTTCCGCCCCCACCGTCTGGAAGTTGCCCACCGACTGGGGGGGCTAGAGGCTATCCAGGATCTGCTGTTGCCGCTGTCCGATAGCCATGGCTTCGGCCAGGGTGGTGCTCATCACCGCCTCCAGGTTGCCGTAGACGGCGGCGTAATCTTCCTGACTGCGGCGGACGACCTCCTGGGCCTCCTCCCGCCCGTAGGTGTGGGTGATCTCGACCGTGGATTCCTTGCCCGGTAGCTGCTTATAGGTCAGGAAGTAGTGCCGCAGCCGGTTCAGGATGGCGTCGGGCACGTCGTCGATATCGTCCCAGTGGCCGTAGACCTCGTCGTTATCGAGTACGCTGATGATCTTATCGTCGGCCTCCCCGCCGTCGAGCATCCGGAATCCGCCGATGGGGCGGGCCTTCACGATGATGTTGCCGTGAGTCACCTCCCGCTCCGTGATGACGCAGATATCCAGGGGGTCGTCGTCGCCGACGATGTCCTGGCGGTCGCATTTGTCCATGCAGAAGGCCGCCACCCGCTCCTTGCAGTAGGTCTGGGGGATGAAGCCGTAGAGCGCCGGCACGATATTGGAGAACTTCTGCGGCCGGTCGATGATCAGGTAGCCCGACTTCTTATCCACCTCGTACTTCACCGTATCCGAGGGGATGACCTCGATGAAGGCACTCACCACCCGGGGGGCGCGGCTACCGATCTCGATGCCGTGCCAGGGGTGGCTCTTGTAGCGCAGGCCGATGAGTTTCCAGAGTTTGTCGAAGGCGCCGGTGGGGGTGGGCATGGATGAGGGAGGTATGGGTTAAAGGCGCAAAGGTAGGGCATTTCCAGTCTTGAAATTTCCCGGTCCACACGAGAAGGTCGGGGTGAAGGCAGGTGTAGGCCATTCGGAAAAGCGGTAGCTTAGTCAGGAATTCCCTGCCCGTGCTCCGATCCATCCTCTTTGCGGTACCAGCGGTACTTCTCTTTACAAATTGTTCGGATCGGGAGGTTTCCGGGCTTCCCCCCTCCCCGGACAAAGTCCGGCTACGGCTGGCCCTAGACAGCTTGGCACGGGACTACGCCGACTTCCGGCTACAAGATGCCCTGGATCGAAGTCGCCGCCTCGTTGCCACATCTTCGGAAGCAACCGACACCGAGCAACGGGCCGAACTCTACCAGTACCTGGCCCTCCTGCACCACGCCCGGGAGGTGTACATCGACTCCATCGACTATTATACCCAAGCGGCGGAGGATCTTTTGAGTTCCCGGTCCACTCCCCACCTGCGTGCGCGCCAAATGCTGTGCCGTGGCGTTAACGGCTTCGAGGACTACGCCTGGGTGAATATGCAGATGCTTACCCAGTACGGCCGACGCCTAGTGGAAGCGGTGGGTGAGGAGCACGGGATGCTCTACGCCCAGCTACTCTACATCGGAGCGCGGGCAACGAAGAAGTACGCCGATCAATCCGATGACGAAGACCTGCGGCGGCGGGTGTACGCGGAGGCTATCGGGCAGCTCGAACGGGCGGTGCGGATCGCCGCGGCACACGGTTCGGCCTGGGAAAACGTTTTCCTGGCCCACTTGGCTATCGTACGCTTCCGTACCGGCATCGACGACCTGCGGCAGGTGACCGTGCCACGGGGCTTGGAGGGGGAGCGGCTGCGGGGGTACTTCCACTTTACACGCTCGCAGACCGATAGCGTGGAGCATTATTACAAGCGGGTGCTGACCGACGCGGATCACTTTCGGAAGCGGCCACGCGACGAGGCGAACTTCTTCCTGAAGGGTATACACCTCCGACGGGGGGACTTTCCGGCTGCCCTGCGGTACAATCTCGCGGCGGTGGAAGAACAGGCCTGCTGCCCCCCGGGCGTGCGGGCCGGTGAGGGCGATAATCTCCTGCGGTGCACCCGTAGCGCGAACTGTACCTACTTTATGTCGGCCATCGCGGAAATTTACCGGCAGTGGCACCGGGCGGAGGGGGCGGAAACCCATGCCGATCGGGCCTATCGCTACACCCAGGCCGCCCTGGAGGGCTACGAACAAACCTTCCGGGAACACCGACAGCAGGCCGTCCTGAATAAGAACCTGGACATCGGCGACCGACTCATCACCACCGCCCTGCTCACGGCGGCCGAACGGGCGGAGGCAACCGGCGAGGCGCGCTACCGGGAGGGAGTGCTGCGGGCGATGGAGTTCGGGCAGACCGTCCTGCTGACCCGCGAACTGCTGGACGCCGAGCGGGCGGCATCGCGGGAAGGGGACCGGGGGCCCGAGCGCCAACTCCGGGAACTGCAGGTTCGGATCGCCCAGTGGGAGGACAGGTTCCTGGAGGAGTTGCACTTACCACGGGAACAACTCGCGCAATACGCCGAAGCAACGCTGGCCGAGAGCCGGCTGATGCGCCAGCGCGAACGGCTGATAGCGGACAAGTCGGCGATGCTTCCTTCCCCTACGGTACCTACGCTCGAGGGTATCGGCGGCGAACTGGAGGAGGGACAGGCCTTCCTGCAATTCGCGGAGGCGGGCGACCTACTGATCGCGCTGTACGTCGACCGGGCGGGCAGTGCCGTTTACCGGATCGACACCCTGTCCGTTTTCCCGAAGATCCGCCAATTTCAAAGCTACCTGAGCAATCGAGGGGGGAAAACGCTTCCCGACGCCCGGGGGCTTTCCTACGGCATCTTTCGGGAACTGTTCGGTCCGATCCGGGAACGACTGGATAAGCGTAAGGAATTGCTCATCGCCCCGAGCCCCGCCCTGATCGACCTGCCCCTCGCGGCCCTGCTGACCGATAGCGTATCCGGAGAGGCTACCCTACCCTACCTGCTGTTCCATCACCGTATCCGCTACGTAGCGAGCTGGCGCAGCGAGCGTCAGCTAGCCCGCTTACGGGAGCGTTCGCCCGCCACGCCGCGGATCGGGCTGTGGACCCACCCCGGGCTACAGAACTATTTCTCCTCGCTCAACCAACGGCTCCTGGAGCGCCTACCCGGCGACCACTACTACGGGAGCGCGTCCACCCCCGCCAGTCTCCTTCGCCGGGCGGGGCAGTACGATTGGTTGCAACTCTCCGTCCACGCCGCGGGCGATCCCCACCAGTTAGGGGAGAACTACCTCTACCTGAACGCGACGGACAGTCTGAACGGCATCTTCATCGGCCAGCAGATCCTACCGGCCCGCCTGGTCGTACTGGCGGCCTGCTCCACCGCCCGGGGGTACGCGAATCGGCGCGAGGGCACCTATAGCATCCGGCGCAGTTTTCACCGGGCGGGGGTGGCGGACGTGGTGGCCTCCCTCTACGACATCCCGGCCCCGGCTACGGCCGCCATCCTGGAGACCTTCTACGACGAACTGTTGACGGGGGCAAGCCCGGCGGCGGCCCTGGCGGCGGCCCAGCGGCAGTGCGCTAGCGGGGAGCTGGGCGATCGGTGGCGGCACCCTGGGTACTGGGCGGGGTTGGTTTGTGGGTGATCAGATAAAATACCACCAGCTATTGTCCAACTTACCGATCCAGATATTCGGACCGTCCAGGTATACGGGGCGGTAGAAGACCAGCGGTTTTTTCATAAAGCGTTCGAAGGCCTGGAGCCGGGATCGGTGCGTACGTTGTAGAAAGGGGACCCACCCGAACGTCCGGTTCGGTAGTACCACCCCCATCATGAGCACCGGCTTTGTTCCGCAACTAGCGAAGTGTCTTCGGACAAGCTTATCGCGCAGCGACTTTTTATTCGGGATGCTATTGTACCAATCCCACTCTACCCAAATAAA
>CAZKPE010000074.1:8635-16378 GCA_964554545.1 uncultured Lewinella sp. | reverse complement strand
GCCAATCTGGTACAGACGCTGATGCTGGACGGCCCCTACACCGTTTTCGCCCCCGTCAACGCCGCCTTCGCCGAAATCGACAGTGTCGTCATGGCCCTCGACCAGGATACGCTCACGCAAATCCTTCTCTACCACGTGGTGGTGGGCAGCAACGTGCAGTCCTCTATGTTGATGGACAGTATGGATGTCGTTACCAGCGGAACGTTTGCCGATCCCCCCTTCACCATTAGCATCGGAAAGGATGATGAGGATAACGATCTGCCGCCGGTTATCATCACTCCGGACAGTGTCCAGGTCAATTTCGTGACCACTGACATTCAGGGTACGAACGGCGTAATTCACTTGGTAGATAAGGTCATCCTCCCGCAAATGGACTGACGTAAACCGAATTACCGGCAAAGCGTTATCTTTGCCTGACAAGGCCGTAAAAAGCAGGAGAGGGAATCGCGAGATTCCCTCTTTTTTTGCTCCGATAGCTATCGGGGCAGGTGCAATGTTGACTATGGAAGCTACAATCGCTAACTTACTGGAAGATTACTTTGTCGCGGAAGAAGAGTTCTCGGATTGTTACGTCGTCGAAATCAACCACTCCAATAAGACGGTTGAGGTATTCGTGGACAGCGACAGCGGAATGACCTTCACTAAGTGCCAGCGTATCAGCCGCTACCTGGAGGGATACCTGGACGAGGAAAAGCCCCTGGGCGAGGAGTACATCCTCAATGTGAGCAGCCCCGGCGTCGACCGTCCCCTGAAGTATCACCGGCAGTACGTCAAAAACGTGGGCCGGACCCTGGAGGTGACCACGACCGATGGCGACACCTACAGCGGGCAACTAAAAGCCGCCAGCCCCGCTGAGATCGTCCTCGAAGCGAAACGGCGCATAAAGGAAGGCAAGCGTAAAAAGACGGTGGTGGAAGATGTCACCATCGCCGCCGATGCCATTAAAAAAGCCATTGTAAAAATATCTTTCTAACCATGATGAACCTCGTAGAGACCTTCAAGGAGTTCAGCTCCGGCAAGAGCATCGACAGCCCCACCATGGTGCGGGTACTCGAAGACGTATTCCGCACCCTCATCAAGAAGAAGTTCACCACCGACGAGAACTTCGACATCATCGTCAACGCCAATAAGGGCGACCTCGAACTCTGGCGTGTCCGCGAGATCGTACCGGACGGGGAAGTGACCGACGAACTCTCGCAAATCTCCTTTTCCGAGGCCATTGCTATCGACGAGGACTACGAGATCGGCGAGGAGTGCTACGAGCAACTGTTCCTCAACGACTTCGGTCGCCGCAGTATCATGGCCGCCCGCCAGACCCTGATCAGCCGCATCATGGACCTGGAGAAGGACGAGATCTACCGTAGCTACACCGAACGGGTGGGCGAGCTTGTCCTCTGCGAAGTACAGCAAATCCTGAAGCGGGAAGTCCTCGTCATCGACGACGCCAACGGCCGCGAACTGGTCATGCCCCGCACCGAAACCATCCGCGGAGACTACTTCCGTAAAGGCGACATGGTCCGCGGAGTCATCAGGGAGGTCGAGATGCGGAACAACAACCCCGTGGTCATCGTCAGCCGCACCGACGAACGCTTCCTGGCCAAACTGATGGAGCAGGAAGTGCCTGAAATCGAAGACGGACTCATCACGATCAAGGGGATCGTCCGTATCCCGGGCGAACGGGCCAAGGTCAGCGTGGAGAGCTACGACGACCGAATCGACCCCGTTGGTGCCTGCGTAGGGATGAAGGGATCGCGTATCCACGGCATTGTGCGCGAGCTCAACCAGGAGAACATCGACGTTATTCCCTACACGAACAATACCAACCTCTACATCCAGCGTTCGCTTACGCCCGCCCGCGTGACGAACATCGAACTGGATATGGAGAGTCGCCGCGCCAAGGTTTTCCTCGAACCCGACCAAGTCAGCCTGGCCATCGGTAAGGGGGGTACCAATATCAAACTCGCCAGCAGGCTGGTGGACTTCGAGATCGATGTATACCGCAACAACGAGGTCGAGATCGACGATGTCGACCTGGACGAGTTCGGCGACGAGATCGACGGCTGGGTTATCGATGCCCTCAAGGGCATCGGTCTGGATACCGCCCGCTCGGTGATTGAAACCAGCCCGGAAGACCTCGTCCGCCGTACCGACCTCGAAGAGGAGACGATCATGAACGTCCTCAAGGTGCTGGCCGCAGAATTCGACGACGTCCGCTACGTGGAAGAATAGGACTGCCCGGTTCCCACTCGGAGACCCCGCTTTCGGTAATCGGAAGCGGGGTTTCTTGTATCTACACCTTAGTTTTCATTTTTTTTTGAAAATTTTGTTTGGTCGATTTCAGCTGTTAACTGGCTAATACACTCATTTTCAGTCCTATACAGTCTATCCTTCGTAGCAAAGCTGGAGATCGTCGAGCACTGGCCGAAGCAAACATTGCTTTATATGGAGGTGTTCCGTAATTTTAGTTCCACAAACCAGCGAAACCATGACGCAAATTGACTTTTTCCGCCAATTCGACCAGCAGTCGACCCTGCTTCATTCCTTCGCTTACAACCTCACCAAGAACTCGGACGACGCTAAGGACCTGTATCAGGAGACGGCCTTCCGGGCCATCACGAACCGCGACAAGTTTCGTCAGGGTACCAATCTGAAGGCCTGGCTCTTCACCATCATGAAGAACATCTTCATCAACAATTACCGCAAGAAGATGAAGGCCAACACCATCATGGACAATACGGACAACCTGTATTACCTGAACTCCGGTTCCCACGCCATCGAGAACGATGCGGACAGCAACATGCTGATCAAGGAGCTTACTGAGATGATCGACGAGTTGGACGACTCGACGCGTATTCCCTTCCTGATGCACTACCAGGGATTCAAGTACCAGGAGATCGCCGACCACCTGATGCTGCCACTCGGTACGGTCAAGAGTCGCATCTTCTTCGCCCGCAAGGACCTCAAAAGCCAGATCGCCCGACAGTACGGCCGGCTTCGCGAGAAGATGTAGTACATAGTGTTTACCCTTTCGTTAACCCCGGGAAACGACCACTGGCCCCGTACAACTTTGTGCGGGGCCGCTTTTTTACCATAGGGTATGCCCGACACCGACTGGACGCTATTCCGCAAGCGCCTGCTGAGCTGGTACCGGCCCGAGCGCCGGCCTATGCCCTGGAAGGAGGAGCCTGACCCCTACCGCATCTGGCTAAGCGAGATCATCCTGCAACAAACCCGGGTAGAACAGGGAATGCCCTACTTCGAACGCTTCGTCGCGGCATTTCCGACGGTGGACCGGCTAGCCGCCGCCAAGGATGACCGGGTCATGAAACTTTGGGAAGGACTCGGCTACTACAGTCGGGCCCGCAATCTGCTACGCGCCGCCCGGATGGTGGTCTCCGACTTCGGAGGCAGCTTCCCGGCAACCTACGCCGATCTCCTGCGTCTGCCCGGTGTTGGACCGTACACCGCCGCCGCAATCGCCTCTTTTGCCTATGGGGAGCGGATCGCCGTGCTGGATGGCAACGTTTTCCGCGTACTGAGTCGCTACGCCGGGGACGAACACGCTACGGAGGGCAGCCCCGGCCGAAGGCATTTTCAGGAACTCGCCGACCGCGCCCTGGGAGATGCCGACCCCGCCCGCTTCAATCAGGCCATCATGGACTTCGGGGCACTGATATGCACCCCACGGTCGCCAGACTGCCTGACCTGCCCGCTCGCTGTTGGCTGCTTGGCTTACCAAACGGGCCGGGTAGCTGAACTACCCACCAAAAAGAACAAACCGAAGGTGAGGGATCGCCACTTTCACTATCTGGTCCTGCGGAACGACAACGGCGAGGTACTGATCCGCCAGCGACGGGACAAGGATATCTGGCAGGATTTGTTCGAGTATCCTTTAATCGAGGTTCCCACTCCGCACCTGCGCGCCGCCGCCCTCCCCCGATTAGAGGAGTGGCCCGATTGGCTCCCGGCAGACCGGCTCGGCTACGTGCGCAGCAGCACGTTGTACCGCCACCAGCTCTCCCATCAGCGGATCCGGGCAATGTTTCATGTATTTGACTGGGCGGAACTGTCCGCCCCGCCCGCCGAAGACCTGCTCCTGGTCGGGGAGAGCGAACTGGGAAAATATGCCCTGCCCCGCCTGCTGCTCCGGTTCCGGGAAGATAAATCGCTGACCCTCGACTTGTAGCCGCGTCAGTGGGTAGCTTTGCGGAAAAGTAAACGAACGCATGATCAATCGCGTAACCCTCGTCGGTCGCCTGGGAGGAGACCCCGAAATCCGCACCCTGAGTTCGGGCAGCATGGTCGCTAAATTCAGCCTGGCCACCTCCGAAAATTACAAGGACCGGGCCGGGGAATGGCAGGAGGAAACACAATGGCACGATGTGGTCGTCTGGCGCCACCTGGCCGAACGGGCGCAGCGGGACCTCCGAAAAGGATCGCTGGTCTACCTGGAGGGGAAACTTACCCACCGGAAATGGGAGGATAAGGAGGGCAACACGCGACGGACCACCGAAGTGGTCGGGGCCATGATGCGGGCGCTGGACGGGCGTCGGGATAAGCCCGATAGCACCCCGGAAGCCGGCACGGGAATGGAGCCGGAGGAAGACCTGCCCTTTTAGATAGGCCTTATCTTTAGCAAAGACCGAAACCGTACGTTGGACCTTCCCGAACCTCATTTAGCCTATGCCTATCTGCCGCTGCTGGTCAGTACGGGAGTAGAGCTATGGTTGGGTTTGGCGGCCATTGCCGGGCTGTTAGTCCTTTCCGGCCTGGTGTCGGGCTCGGAAGTCGCTTTCTTTTCCCTGACGGCTAACGATTACGAGACCCTGGAGCAGGAGAACCACCCCGCCCGAGACTTGCTCACCGAACTGCGGGAGCAACCACGGATGTTGCTGGCTACCATCCTGATCGCCAACAACTTCATCAATATCGCGATCGTGTTAGTGTCGGAGATTATTCTGCGGATGGTATTCCCGGAGGCGATGTTCGTGACCTGGGCGGCCACGCTGCAGGAACAGGCGGGCTTCCTGGCGGGCTTTTCGGAAACCGGCCTGGCCTCCGCCATCAGCTTCGGCATCACCGTGATCGGGGTGACCTTTCTGCTGGTCTTGTTCGGTGAGGTGGCGCCGAAGGTCTACGCCAGCTACAATAAGGTCGAGCTGGCTACCCGTATGGCCCGGCCGATCGGCGTAATGCTGCGGGCCTTTCATCCCCTCAGTTCCAGTCTGGTGCAGGGAGCGTCCTTCATCGAGCGGCGGCTGGAGCACCATACCCTCGATGCCGCCGCCGCCAGCCAGGAAGACATCGACGAGGCCATCGACCTAACCGTCAGCACCGACGAACTGGGGGAGGAGGTACAGCGGCAGGACGTGGACATCCTCAAGCGGATCGTCAAGTTCAATAATAAGACCGTACGGCAGATCATGCGCTCGCGCAGCGACGTAGTGGCGGTAGACTCCCGGATTGATTACCAGGAGCTGGTCGCCGTCGTGCGGGAATCGAGCTACAGTCGCATCCCCGTTTACGAGGAGGATTTCGATAAGGTGAAGGGGCTGCTGTACGTCAAGGACCTGCTCGGTCACCGCCACGAGCCGGCGCACTTCGCCTGGACCGACCTGGTGCGGGAGGACATCCTGTTCGTCCCCGAGAATAAGAAGATCAGCGACCTGCTGAAGGAATTTCAGACCGAAAAGATGCACCTGGCGATCGTCGTGGACGAGTACGGCGGCAGCGAAGGGATCGTGACCCTGGAGGACGTCCTGGAAGAAGTCATCGGCGACATCCACGACGAGTTCGACGAGGATGAGTCTATCCAGTACCAGCGGATTGACGAGCTCAACTACGTATTTCCCGGCAAGACTACCCTCAACGACGTATACCGGGTACTCGACCTGGATACCGCCACCTTCTCCGTCGTGAAGGGAGAGGCCGAAACCCTGGCTGGGTTGCTGTTGGAATTACTCGGCCACCTACCCGAGACCGGGGAAGAGATCGCCCACGCCGGCTACCGCTTTCAGATTATGGCGGCCAGTAAACGGCGGATCGAAGAAGTGCTCATCACCCTACCCGAGAGCGGGGAAGACCGCCCGGAAGAAGACCCATAACCCCTATGTACGATCAGCAAGAACAACGCGAGCTGTTCGATCGCTCCCGCGAGTGGCTCAAGTCAGGAGCCCACGACCCCGCCGCGAGCGCACTGCCTGAACTACGCGCCCTCCTCCGCTTCCACGAGTGGCGCTACTACGTGCAGGACGATCCCCTGCTCTCGGATGCCGAATACGACCGGCTCTACCGGATGCTCCTCGATTTGGAGGAAGAAAACCCCGACCTGGTAACCGCCGACAGCCCGAGCCAGCGGGTAGGCAGCGATCTCTCGGGTGATTTTCAGTCCGTGCCCCATCTCACGCCCATGCTCAGCTTGGGCAACGGCTACAATGCCGAAGATCTGGCGGAGTTCGACCGGCAGGTGAAGCGGATGCTGAACATGGACGAGGCGGCCCCTCTGGCCTACGCCGTGGAGCCGAAGTTCGACGGGGGAACCATCGCCCTGGTCTACGAAGATGATAAACTGGTGCGGGCCGCCACTCGGGGTAACGGCGTGCTGGGCGAGGAGATCACCCACAATGCCCGCGTGATCCGCTCCGTCCCGCTGACGGCTGAATTCAGTAAGTTCGGTCTCCAGCGGGTCGAGCTCCGGGGGGAAGTGATCATCCGTAAGGACCGCTTTGCCCAAATCAACGCCGACCGGTCCGCCGCCGGCTTGCCGCTTTTCGCTAACCCGCGCAATACCGCCACCGGGGGCCTGCGGATGAAGTCCCCCGCCGAGGCCGCCGAGCGCAAGCTGGAAGCCTTCATCTACAGCTTTGGCTACGGGGCCGACGCGGAGGGTAAGGATGCCGTGCAGGCTTTGGGCACCCATACGCGGGCGTTGGACGTGCTGGGTGAGCTGGGCTTTAAGGTGCCGGAGATGGGCCGGGAGCGCAGCCAGGCGACCGATATCGTCGGGGCCGCGGACTTCTGCGCACAGTGGGAGGATCGGCGGGAAGAATATCCCTACGAGATCGACGGCATGGTCGTGAAGGTGGACGAGCTCGAACTGCAGGAGCGGGCCGGCTACACCAGCCATCACCCCCGCTGGGCGATCGCCTACAAATTCGCCGCCCGCCAGGCCACGACCCGCCTGCTGAACGTGGAATACCAGGTTGGCAAGATCGGGACCATCACCCCCGTGGCCAAGACCGAGCCGGTCGCCCTGGCCGGCGTCATGATCAGCAGCGTGAGTCTGCACAATGAGGACTTCATTCGTGAAAAGGACCTGCGACTGGGCGACCACGTTCTGCTGGAGCGGGCCGGTGACGTCATCCCTTACATCGTCAAGCCCCTGGAAGAACTGCGGGGCGGAAGTGAAACCCCCATCGAGTGGCCGCGGACCTGCCCCGTCAACGATACCGACGAGGAGGTCGCCCTGGTACGCGCCGGGGGGGAGGCCGCCTGGCGGTGCCCCGTCTGCGTGTGCGGCGCCCAGAACCTGCAGCGGATCATCCACCACGTCTCGAAGGTGGCCATGGACATCGACGGAATGGGCCGGCGCTACGTCGAGCAATTCTACGAGTTAGGCTACCTGCGCACCATTGTCGATGTGTACCGCCTGCCCTACGAGCGGATCGCCGAACTGGAAGGCTTCGGGGAGCGATCGGCGGAAAACCTGCGCAACAGCGTGGAAACGGCGAAGGGCAACCCCCT
>CAZKPE010000074.1:0-8535 GCA_964554545.1 uncultured Lewinella sp. | reverse complement strand
CCGTTGGGCGGTTCTGAACCAACGGCTGCGGGGCCAAACCACCCAACGGCCAGAGGGGTTATCTCAAATAAAAAGCACCATGGCCTCCACCTCCTTCCACGACCTCATCAACGGCGAAAAGCCCGTCCTGATCGATTTCTACGCTACCTGGTGCGGACCCTGCCACGCCTACAGCCCCATCCTGAAGCAACTCAAGGAGGAGCTGGGCGATAGTATGCGGCTGGTGAAGATCGACGTAGACCGCAACCCCGAGATCACCCAGAAACTCGGCGTGCAGGCCATGCCCACCACCATGATCTTCCAGCGGGGCGAGCTTAAATTCCGGGCCGCCGGCGTACAGAGCCCCCAGACCCTGAAAGACGAGCTGGCGAAGCTGAATTAGTTGTTTACCCCTACATTGCGGCCCCTCGCCGCATGAATCCCTCCCTTTCCCCCCTCGCCATCCTCGGAATCGTGGCCGTGTACTTCGCGGTCCTCATCCTGGTTTCCTTCCTGACCAGCCGGGGGGAGAGCAGCAATTCCGACTTCTTCGTGGGGGGGCGCAAATCGCCCTGGCCGTTGGTCGCGATCGGTATGGTGGGCTCCAGCCTCTCGGGGGTCACCTTCATCAGCGTACCGGGGGCCGTGGGGGGCGACGGCGTCAATCAGGCCTTCAGCTACATGCAGGTGGTCATGGGCTACCTGGTGGGCTACCTGTTCATCGCCCTGGTGCTGCTGCCGCTGTACTACCGCATGGGGCTCACCAGCATCTACGAGTACCTGCGTAGCCGCATTGGGTATCACGGCTACAAGATCGGGGCTTTCTACTTCATTTTGTCCCGTACCATCGGGGCGGCCTTCCGCATGTTCCTGGTGGCGATCGTGTTACAAGAATTTGTTGCCGCGCCGGCCGGCATCCCTTTTTCGGTGACGGTAGCGTCTACCATCGTTTTAATTTGGCTCTACACCTTCCGGGGCGGCATCAAGACGATCATCGTCACTGATACGCTACAGACCGTCTGTATGCTGCTGGCGGCGGGCATGACGGTCTACTACATCGGCGATGCCCTCGACGTTGGGCTGGGCGGGGCGGTGGAGCTGGTCCGTCAGAGTGACTACAGCCAGTGGTTCTTCTTCGAGGGGGGGTGGAGCGACCCGAACAACTTCTTCAAACAGTTCCTCAGCGGCGCCCTCATCACCATCGTGATGACCGGCCTGGACCAGGACATGATGCAGAAGAACCTCAGCATGCCCAATTACCGGGACGCACAGAAGAACATGCTCTCCTTCAGCATCGTGCTGATTTTCGCCAATCTGCTCTTCCTCAGTCTCGGTGCCTTGCTGTACATCTATGCGAGCAATGTAGGATTGGCCATCCCCGAACGCACCGATCTGCTCTACCCCACCATTGCCCTCACCAATCTGCCACCGGTGGCCGGGGTGCTCTTCGTACTGGGCATCGTGGCGGCGGCCTACTCCAGTGCCGATAGCGCGCTGACGGCCCTGACCACCTCCTTCTGCGTCGACTTCCTCGGTATGGGTGAAGATCAGCAGGAGGGGCATCACCGTAAGCGGCTGCTGGTGCACTCCGGCTTTTCGGTCCTGCTCTTCCTGGTTATTATGATCTTCGAGCTGATCAACGACGAGGCGGTGATCACAAGCTTGTTTAAGGCGGCGGGCTATACCTACGGTCCCTTACTGGGTTTATTCGCCTTCGGGCTACTGACCAAATTTCACGTGCGGGAGGTCATTCTCATCGGGAACCGGCGGGTACCGGCCCTGCTGATCGTGTGTCTGGCGGCTCCCATCATCTCCATCCTGGTGGATCGCTACTCGGCCGTACTCCTCAACGGCTTCGAGTTCGGCTTCCTCATCCTGGCCTTCAACGGGCTGCTGACCTTCGTAGGGCTGATCGCGCTGAGCGACTTCAATGAGGAGGGGGAGGTGGTGTAGGGCGGCGGGGCGCGGGTGCAATGAGGGATGGGTTCACCGGTTCACCGCAGAGCGCTTTCAGCTAACGCAGAGGTATTCGCGGAGGAGTCGCGGAGGTTTACCTACTCTGCGCTACCTCCGCGCATCCCTCCGCGCTCTCTGCGGTGAACCGGTGCGACGCACTTACAGCACCAACATACAATCCCCATAAGCAAAGAACTTATACTTCTCCTTCTGGGCCTGGGCATAGGCTTCCAGGATAAGCTCGATGCCCCCGAAGGCGCAGGTCGTAATGAACAGGCTACTCTTTGGCAGGTGAAAGTTCGTCAGCAGGTGGTCGGGGATGTGGAAATCGTAGGGGGGGAAGATGAATTTATTCGTCCAGCCCTCGTTCGTAGCCAGCAGTCGCTCGGCGCTGACACTGTTCTCCACGGCCCGCAGACTGGTGGTACCCACGGCACAGACCAGCCCGCCGTCCTTCTTCGTGGCGTTCACCGTATCCACGGCCGGCTGCTCGATGCGGAAGTACTCGGCGTCCATCTTATGCTTGCTCAGGTCTTCCACCTCGATGTCGCGGAAGGTGCCCAACCCCAGGTGCAGGGTGATCTCGGCCTTCTTGATGCCGGCCAGTTCCATGCGCATCAGCGTTTCCCGGCTGAAGTGAAGCCCGGCGGTGGGGGCGGCAACGGCACCGACCTCCTTGGCGAAGACGGTCTGGTAACGCTCGGCGTCGCGGCTGTCGGCCTCCCGTTCCAGTAGCTTCGGCAGGGGGGTATTGCCCAGGGAGTGGAGCTCCTTCGTGAATTCATCGTTGGGCCCATCGTAGAGAAAGCGGATCGTCCGGCCCCGGCTCGTGGTATTATCGACGACCTCGGCGACCAGGCGGTTGTTGCCCCGCTTGTCGTTGAAGTAGAGCTTATTGCCGACGCGGATTTTGCGGGCGGGGTCCACGAGCACGTCCCAGAGTCGGGCCTGGCTGTTCAGTTCGCGCAGCAGGAAGACCTCGATGCGGGCCTGGGTCTTTTCTTTCAGTCCGTACAGTCGGGCCGGAAAGACCTTCGTATTGTTAAACACGAGCGTATCACCCTCGCTGTAGTAGTCCAGTAAGTCGGAAAATTGCTTATGCTCGATCTGGCCGCTGTCGCGGTGAACGACCATCAGACGGCTATCGTCGCGCCGCTTCGTGGGGGTGCGTGCGATCAGTTTTTCGTTCAGTTCAAACTTGAATTGCGATAGTTTCGTCCTCATGCCGTACCTTAGGTTTAGTCAAAAATGGCTCAAAATAGCGGGCAAAGGTAAGAAAAAAGTGGATGCGCTGCGCGCGGTGGTCGCCTACGGCGGGGATGGAGGCCGCTGCGCGGATGGAGCCGTACGGGCAGGGCAGCGGTCCATCCGCGTAGCGGCCTCCATCCCGGGCGACAGCCCATCCACCGCGCGCAGCGCCCGCTCCTTCCGTTCGTCGAAAACATGGCACCCGCGGCCGCGCCCACCCCTACCTTTGTCGCCTAAGCACGCAAACCATGATCATTACACGGGTACTGGGGGAAAGCCTCCGGCAGGCCTGGCAGCAACTGACCGGCAATAAACTGCGCACCTTCCTTTCGCTGCTCGGCATCTCGATCGGTATCTTCTGTATCATCGGGGTGCTTTCGGCCGTGGACTCCCTGCAAACCAGCGTGTCTGGTAGTCTGGCTAAGCTGGGCAACGACGTGGTCTACGTGGATAAGTGGCCCTGGAAGGATAACAGCGATGACTGGTGGGACTACATCCAGCGCCCCTTCCCCGACAACGACGACTACGAGGCCCTGCGCGATAAATTGGTGACGGCAAGCACCGTGGCCTACTGGACCGTGCCCGGCACCCGCACCGTCAAGTACAACGAGAAGGCCGTGGAGGGGGGCTACCTCTTCGTGGCGACCTTCGAGATCAACCGGCTGTTCAACCTGGACATCAACCGGGGACGCTACTGGTCGGCGGCGGAGTACCGTACCGGCTCCGACAAGATCATTCTCGGCCATGTGATGGTCGAAGAGTTATTCGGCTCGATCGACCCGATCGGAAAGGATGTCAAGATACAGGGGCGGAAGTATCAGGTGATCGGTACGCTGGCCCCCTCGGGCGATGATCTGATCAACCCGCTTGACTTCGACAATGCCATCATGGTCGGCTACAATAACGCCAGCCGATTCGTGAATCTGAAGACCCGCCGCAGATTCGGCGGTACCGTGGGCGTGAAGGCCCGGGAGGGGGTGGAGGTGCCCCAGCTGATCGACGATATCCGTGGTATCATGCGCAACAGCCGGGAGCTGAGGCCACGGGAAGACGACAACTTCGCCCTGAACGAACTGAGTATGACGGCCGATGCCCTGGGGAATATCTTCGGGGTCCTGAACATCATCGGCTTCGTGATTGGGGGCTTCTCCATCCTGGTCGGCGCGATCAGCGTGGCCAACATCATGTTCGTGAGCGTGAAGGAGCGTACCGGACTGATCGGCGTGAAGAAAGCCCTGGGGGCGCGGCAGTACATTATCTTGCTGGAGTTCCTTACCGAATCGATCATCCTGTGCGTGATCGGCGGACTCATGGGACTGGCGATGGTGGTGGGCATCACGACCATTCTGAACGGTTTTCTGCCGGGCTTTCAGATCTACCTGAGCGTCACCTACGCCATTACGGGGGTCATACTGTCAGCGGTGGTAGGTATCCTGGCGGGATTGGTACCGGCCCTGCTCGCCGCCCGCATGGACCCCGTAGAGGCGATGCGTAGCTAGGGGCTGAACAAAGGCGGCGGCGGTCTGGGTTGGTGGAGGTATGCAACAAGTCTTCTACCTGCTGGCCGCCTTCGGTACGGGTGCCCTCGTGAGTACCTACCTAACCGTGAACACCCTGGTGGCGGAGCGGGCCGGCTCTTCCGCGCAGGCGAATCTCGCCTACTTCTCAGTGGCATTTTTCTGTACCGTGCTGTACTTCTTATACCGGGAATCCCCGAGTCAGCTCCTGCGGTGGGAGGGGGTGCCCTGGTGGGGGCTGCTAACCGGCATCGCCGGAGCGTGCGGGGTGCTGCTTTCCATTTACCTGATCGAGGAGCTCGGCCCCGACCGCTACTTCGTGGCCGGGGTGGCCGGGCAGGTCGTCGTGTCGATCGCCCTGGCCCACTTCGCCTGGCTGGGTGTGGAGGAGAACGCCCTGAACTGGCAGAAGGTAGTCGGTGCCCTGCTCAGTATTGGTGGCGTTCTGCTGGTCGCCTGGGGGAACGCGGTGAGCGCGGAGTAGGGCCGCGCTACTGCACGCGGCGGACGGCGGCCCCGTTGAATCCCGCCTGCCGCACTTTCCGCTTCAGCACTTCGGCCTCATCCTGGAAGTAGTATTTCCCGGTGAAGACGCGGTTAATTCGCCCGACCTTGGCGGACCAGGCGTCCGTGAAACCGGCGGCCCGGAGGCGCTCGACCATCGCGGTGGCGTTATCTGCATTGCCAAAGGCCCCGACCTGTACCCCGAAGAGCATGGCATCGGGGGCGAAGTCCTTCTTTTTGACCTTCACCGGCTTCCCCTTTGCGGTGGTCGGCACCTCCACGCGGGTGACGCCTTCTTCGTTTTCCCCTTCCGTCTGTACCCACGCCCCCCGCTCGCAGGTGGGGCCGAGGTCGCTGGACTTCACCACCCGTAGCCGGACGCGGGCGGTGCCCTTACGGAGTAATCCGATCTTGGTGGCGGCGGCGCGGCTGAGGTCGATGATCCGGTCGGGGTGGTGGGGGCCGCAATCGTTGACCCGCACCTTCACTTTTTTTCCGCTGACCACCTCCGTCACTTCCAGGATCGTGCCGTAGGGGTACTCCTTGCTCGCCGCGGTGAGGGCTTGTTTATCGTAGGTTTCCCCCGTACTGGTCGGCAGGTTGTGGAAGCGATCGGCGTAGTAACTCGCCATGCCTTCAGTCTGCTGGCCCGACAGGGGAAGGGCCGCTAAAAACAGGAACATCAAGCTACAGCGGCGGATCGGAAGAAGCATATATCTGGATTGGGAGGGGCTAAATTAGGGTTTTTCCCACGCCCCACCGAAGTCGGATCGAACCAGCAACGCCGGGCGCGACAGAAAAAAGAGCAGCCTGCGTAACATTCAGGATTACGGCGGCATAGAAGAGCGATACCCTGGTAAATGGGAATTCGCAAAGTAAACCGCTACATTTGAGAGTAACCCTTCTTCACGCAACGGCAACTCATGCAGACGACTCACGGAGATGCAGCACTCTTCGAGTCCATCAAGAGCGGACGGTACGAACTCATCGACGAGCTCTACCGGGCCCACCGCGATGCCTTCGTCAACTATGCCCAACGACAACTGTACGCTACCGAAGAGGACGCCGCGGACTGCTTTCAGGATGCCGTCATCGCCTTCTATAAGAACATTGTCAGCGGGCGCTTGCACGAGCTCACCTGTTCGATTCGCACCTATCTCTTCAGCATCGGCAAACGGCTCGTATACCGCCGCAATCAACGACGGCAACGGGAGCAGCCTACCGACCACGAAGAGGGCGTGCAGGTGGCCGACGAGCTTGACTGGAGCCTGGTCGACCGCTTCGAGCACGAGCACAACCGTCAGCTACTGCTGGATGCCATGAATCGCCTCGGCGATACCTGCCGCGAGGTCCTGACGTTATACTACTACCACCATTACCCCATCGAGAGCATCACCCAAAACCTGAATCTGCCCTCGGACGGCGCGACCCGGATCAAAAAAATGCGTTGCCTTAACGAGTTGAAGAAGTTGCTCAAACCTTAACCCAACATGGACACCGAAGACCAGCAAAACCGCATCGACGACTACCTCCGGGGTCGCTCGGATGATCCCGAGGCATTCGAACGGGAGCTTTCCGAAGACCCACAACTCGCCCAGGATATGGAAGCCACCCGCCTTGCCCTGAACGCCATCGAGCTTCGGGAAGAACTACAGCTGAAAGACCGGCTACGGCGGGTCGAGGCCCAAATGGGGGCTGGCCGCATAGCCTCCCCGGCCCCGGAAGCGAAGGTCGTACCGCTAAAACGACGCAAAGCCGGTCGTCAACGCTGGTTCGCCTACGCCGCGGCCGCCGCCCTGCTGCTCTTCGTGGCGGGCTACTTCCTGCTGCGCCCCGTCGGCACCCCCGCCCAACTTGCCCTGGCGGAAGTAGAGGCGTACGATAATATCACCTCCGGTACGACCCGGGGAGCAGCGGACGATGAAACCCGCGCGGCGGCCTATGCCGCCTATGACGCCGAGAATTTCACGGAAGCCCGGGACTTGTTCATGCAAGTCGGCGCGGAGGACCCGGTAGACGCCTTCTACTACGCCCAGACCCTCCTTCAGGTGCAGGCCTACGGGGATGCCCGCGATCTTTTCGACCGGCTGGCCGCTACGTCCGATTTTAGCTTGGCCGAAGAATCCGCCTACTACGCCGCCGCCGCCCGCCTGGGCGTGAACGACCTGGCCGCGGCCACCGAGCAGTTACGGGCCATCGCCGAAACGGAGGGGCACGCCAGCCAGCGGGAGGCCCGCGAACTACTCGAAGTACTGACCGACCAGTGATCGCGACGATCGGACTGGAGGACGTCCGCTTTCACGCTCCCCACGGCTTTTTTGAGGAGGAGCAGCTGATGGGCAATGAATTCAGCATCGACGTGGCGGTGGATACCAACGTGCTAACCGCCGCCCAGGGAGACGACCTGGGGGGAACGGTGAACTACGCTACCATCTACTATCTGCTACAGGCCGAGATGAAGAAGCCTACGCAGCTACTGGAAACTCTGGCCTACCGGATGGGGAGCCGCATCATGAACCAGTTCGATGGCGTGACCGCCGTTCGGATCAAACTGCGCAAACTGACTCCTCCCCTCGGCGGGCGGGTAGGGGCGGCCTTCGTCGAACTCGAACTGGGCGGAAGCGGCGGCCAGCCCGCCCTGCCGGACGCCATGGGTCAGCACACCTTCGAGGACCCCGATGAGTTCGATCTCTCCGAGTTTGGATTGGGCTAAATGCCCGGTTAGCAAACCTCGCGTAGGGCAAGCGGCTTCTAGTACGGTAAGCCCCTCACCAAACTCCCCCCATGCGCCGCCCCCACCTTCTGATGTTGTTGCTCCCCCTTTTTCTAGTCAGTTGTACCAGCCAACAAATCAACCAGACGCTGAATACGGTCCTGAACGGGGGGCTGACGTCAACGGAGATTGCCAACGGGCTCAAGGAAGCCCTACGCATCGGTGCCCGGGAGGGGGCGGAGGAGCTGTCCCGCCCCGGCGGTTACTTCGACGATCTGACCTACCGCATCCTCCTCCCCGAAGAAGCCCGTAAGGTCACCGACCGTCTGCAGGCCGTTCCCGGCTTCAGTAACCTGGAGGAGATCATCCTGAAAAAGATCAACCAGGGGGCCGAGGATGCCGCCACGAAAGCCGCCCCCATCTTCGTGAACGCGATCCGCCAGATGACCATTCAGGACGCGGTCGGTATCCTGAGAGGAGACAACAACGCCGCGACCCAGTACCTGCAGCGGTCGACCTACGATGCCCTAACGGCGGAGTTCGCCCCCGTCATCAACACCAGCCTGGACAAATTCGACGCCAACAAGATCTGGCAGGATGCGGCCCAGGCCTACAACA
>CAZKPE010000073.1:0-16445 GCA_964554545.1 uncultured Lewinella sp. | reverse complement strand
TTGCGCAGGCAGCGGAAGGCGATCCCGCTCCCCATCTGACCGGCCCCGATGATGCCGATCTGTTTGGGCCTGAATTTTCCGAATCCTTTGGGCCGGCCCGTGCCGCTTCGCACGGCCTGCTTGTCGAACCAGAAGGTGGAGATCATGTTTTTCGTCACCGGGTCGGTAGCTACCCTGGCGTAGTAGCGGCTGTCGAGCCGGTAGGCAGTAGCAAAGTCCAGCTTGCTGCCCTCGGCAAGCAGATCGATGATGGCGCGTTTGGCCGGGTAGAGATCGTTCGTGTGGGCGGATAGCCGGGCCGTCAGCAGCCGAATGCGGTGGCCCAGGTTCGGGTCCGCCGCCGTTCCGCCGGGAATACTGCCGTCGGGATCGTCCCAGGTCCGCCGGACATCGTGATGCTCCAGTAGCCAGCGTTTGGCCCGGGCCAGCATTTCCTCCTGATTTTCGGCCAGGTCATCGAGTAGGCCGACCTTCAGGGCCTCCCGCGGGCTATACCGTCTGCCTTCCAGCAACAGGGGATAGGCCCGTTCGATGCCCAGCAACCACATGAGGCGAATGATCGCGCCCCCACTGGGGATCAGGCCGATCTTGACCTCCGGGTGGCCGAGGCGGATAGACCGGTCGCGTAGCGCGATACGGTAATGGCAGGCTAGGGTGAGTTCGAAACCCGTGCCCAGGGCATCACCGTTGATGGCGGCGGCGACCGGAACCCCGGGTACCTCCAGGTCGCGCAGGAAAGCTTTCAACTGTTCGGCGGCGGCGAAGGCTTTGGCCGGGTCCTCGAGGCGGTAGAGATAGTCCAGGTCGCCACTTTCCAGAAAGTCCTTTTTCGCGGAGGTGATGATGACCCCATTGAGTTTGCCTGCCGCCTTTTCGCGCTTTAGGTGCTCGATAACCGGAGCGAAGGCGGCCACGATCTCGTGGTTCAGCAAATTCCCGCTGCGGCCCGACATGTCCAGGATCAGCGTGGCGATGTGGTCGGTGTCTTTGCGGTACTGGATCATAGTCGTTCGATGATGGTGGATACGGCCAGTCCGGTGCCGGCGTCGATGGTCAGGCTGCCGAAGGTGAGCTCGCGGCGCTCCAGTTCGTCAAGGACCTGGCAGAGCATCATGCCCCCAACGGCGCCGAGGGGCTCGCCCAGTGCGATACTGCCCCCGAGTACGTTGAAGGTGTCGGGGTCCAGATCGAGGCGGTGGCGGAAGCGAATGGCCGGGGCGGCGAAACTCTCGTTGAATTCCCAAAGGTCGATGTCGCCCCTTTGTAACCCGGCCTGTTCCAGGGCGAGTTCGCTGGCGTTGACCCCACCGGTCAGCAGGGTGGCGTCGACGGCCGACATGGCCACCGAGCGGATGCGGGCCCGGGGGCGCAGCCCCTGTTTTTCGCCGGCCTTGCGGTTGCCGAGCAGACAGAGCGCACAGCCATCGGCCGCCGCGCTGGTGTTGCCCTGCGTATGCTCGTGATCGACGTGGTCGACCAGCGGGAAGCGGTGGAGGGCCATTTCGTCGAAGCCGGCCAGGCCCATTTCAGCGAAACGGGGAGGGAGGCCGGCGAGTTTCTCGGCGGTCAGCTCCGGGTCAGGGAGGCCGTCCTCCCGTAGAATGGGCAGGCCGTTCTGGTCGGTGATCACTTCCAGGCTGGCCCCGAAGTGTCCGGCCTCGCGGGCGGCTACGGCCTTGGCGTGGCTTTCGAGCGCAAAGGCATCCAGCTCCGAACGGCTCAGGCCGTGGGTACTGGCCACCAGGTCGGCCGCCACGCCCTGCGGGATGTAGTGGCTGTTGATCACCGTGGCCGGGTCATTCATCATCGGCCCGCTGTTCAGGTAGGTCGGCACCCGCGACATCACCTCCAATCCGCCGGCGATCATCAGTTCCCCGTAGCCGGCATTGATACGGGCCGCGGCCAGGTTGATGGCCTCCAGTCCACTGGTGTTGAAGCGATTGATCTGCAGCCCCCCGCGGGCCATGGTCCAGCCCGCGTAGAGCAGGGCCGCCCGGGCGATATTGTAGCCTTGGTCACCGGCCGGCGTATTGCAGCCGATGATGAGGTCGTCGATGTCGGCCGGCAGCTCCTCCCGCCCCGTCCGCCGCTGAAACGCCCGCAGGCACTGGGCCAGTAGTTCAATGGGCTTGACCTCGTAAAGGTCGGCCGGGTGGGCGGCCCGGCCCCGGGGGCTGCGCAGCACGTCGTAAATAAAGGCTTGGGTAGGCAATGGGGCGCTTTTGTGGAACAAGATAGGTAGTTGGGGTACCTTTTCCCGCCCTGATGGGTTCACTGATGAAGGAAGGGGATTTCCCGGTCGTCGATAATCCCCCTTCCCCCGTCCATCCCGATTGCACCTGCGTCCGCGCCGCCTTATTTTGTCAGAAATTATTGATCCATGCCTAAGACCAAACTGACCGGCTTTAGTCGCCTCCTTCTCTTTCTTCTGATCGCCCTGCCGGTGATCTACTTCGCCGCTTCCTACTACAATGGGGAAGACCCGGTGGCCAACGTGAAGGGCTGGCTGGGCATGAACGAGCCGCGTACCGAGGAAGTGGAACGATCGGAGTCCACCCCGGAACGGGCCCGCGATGCCCCCGCCACCTTTGAGAACGTGCAGGAGCTGCGGGCCGAGAACGATCGCCTGCGCGAAGAACTGGCCCGCTGCCGGGCGCAATCCGGTAGCTGATGGAGCGTGATCGCCTGACCAGATTCAAGTACGGCGTCCACGAGTTTTTCTACACCCTGATGACCTTCCCCCGGGCGTGGCGCTTCATGCGCAATCACCGATTGTGGGTGGGGCTGCGGCAGTACGGCTGGGTGTCCCGCGCCCTGGTGATCGTGGGCGTCCTCGTCGGGCTGTTCATGATCAGCGAGGTCGTCGACTGGTTCGAGCAGCACACCGAAGACCCGCTTTACGCCATGGCCATCGGCTCCGACAGTCTGCTGTTGCGGTTATTCAATGACGCTTACGAGAGCTTGTCCGACGGCGTGCTGAACTGGGTTGTGCTCGTTCTGCTGGAGGTCGTCATCTATCACTTCATCCGCCAGACCCTGCGGGTGGTGCTGGGCAAGGACGTGGAAGCGGCCCACAAGTTCAAGCCCTTCCTTCAGGCGCAGATCCGGATGATCAAGGTCTCGGTCATGGCCGTGATCCTGCAGGAGACGCTACTTGGGCTGGGGGGCGGCCTGCTTCCCGACTTCTCATATGGGGCCTTCGCCCTGCTGGTGCAGTCCGCTATCCTGGGCTACGCCATTGCCGATAACTATAACGAGCAATTCGACCTCACTATCCGGCAAAGCCTCCGGCACCTCTGGCGCAATTACGTCGGTATCTGTATCGGGCTCGGACTACCCCTCTTCCTCATGCTCAAGGTGCCGCTGTTCGGTACCATTCTGGGGCCACTGGTGACCTCGGTGGCCGCCGCCATCGTGCTCCGCGAAAAGAGCGATCTCCACATCGTGGGCTACCGCATGAGCGAGAAGGAGCGACGCAAGGCGGAAAAGAAGGAGGCCAAACGGCAGCGGAAGGCGGCCCGCAAAGCGACGCGGGCCCTATCTTGACCGGCATGTCAAAAGTAGCCGCCTGGTCCGTTCATGCCTTTACCGCTTCCGGACTGCTGGCGGCCTTCATGGGGCTGATCGCCACCCACGATGGGGAGTTCCGCCTGGCCATGCTCTGGATCCTGGTTGCCCTGGTTATCGATGGCATCGACGGCACCTTCGCCCGCCTGGCCCGCGTGGGGGAGGTGCTGCCCGGCGTCAGCGGCAAGACGATCGACTACGTGATCGACTTTTTCTCCTACGCCATCCTGCCGGCCTTCCTGTTCTTCGAGGCCAGTGAGCTGGGCTACGGGCTGCGGCTGTTCTGCTGCTGCTGTATGCTGATGTCGGCGGCCCTCTACTACGGCATTGAGGGGATGGTCAGCGCGGACGGGAAGCACTTCGTGGGCTTCCCGGTGCTCTGGAATATGGTGGTGTACATCCTGATTTTCGTCCTGCCGGAGGTGGCGGCCTGGCTGACCGTGGCCCTGGTGATTCTCTTTACCGTCCTGCACTTCGTTCCCGTTCTGTTTGCTTATCCGAGCCGGGGAGGGCGTTGGTGGGTGGCTACTTTGGTCGCAACGGTGCTCTTCCTCGTGGCGGCGGTCATGAACGTCTGGTACTATCCCGAGTCGAGCCCCCTCTGGCGGTCGGTCTGCCTGATCACCACCGGATACTACGCCGTTTTGGCAACCGTCGATACGATTTCGGGCGCGGACGCAGGTGCAGGGGAAACGGGTAAACGGTAAACGGTACCTTCGCGCCATGCGATTGCTGCTCGTCCTATTCGTTGTTTTCGGCCTTCCGCTATTCGGGCAGGATCGGGATTTTTTCCTGAATGGGGACGCCACCCAACTGAACGACAGTTGCTTTCGGCTGACGCCCGACCGGGAGACTTTCGAGGTTGGAAGTATCTGGTACCCCGAAAAGATTGATCTGCGCAACGACTTCGACCTGGTCATGGATATGTACTTCGGCTGTAAGGATGACAGCGGGGCGGATGGTATCGTCTTCGGCTTGCAGCCGGTCAGCGCCACGGTGGGGGAACCGGGAGAGGGCCTCGGGATAGGCGGCGTGCGTCCGGCCCTCGGCGTTGAGTTCGATACCTGGCAAAACACCAATCGCCAAGACCCCGTTTTCGATCACGTAGCCATCATGGCTAACGGCCAGGTCACCCACAGCGGTGCCGATAACCTCGCCGGACCCGTGCAGGCACGCGCCAACAGCGGCAACATGGAAACTTGTGGCTACCTCCCCCTGCGGGTGACCTGGGATGCGGACCGCCAGACGATGCGCGTGTATTTCGATTGTGAGCTGCGGCTGGAGTATACCGGCGATATCATCAATACCATCTTTCGCGGAGACCCTTTCGTCTATTACGGCTTCGCGGGAGCTACCGGGGGCGCGACCAACGTACAAGAAGTCTGCTTCCGCTTCAATTCCTTTCAAAGGCAACTAAATGACGTAACGGTCTGCCCGGGCGGCAAGGCCCTGCTCGACCTCACCGGGGCCACCCGCTACGAATGGAGCCCGGCGGCGGGGCTGAACAGTACCACCGCCGCCAGCGTCGAGGCCAGCCCGGACAGTACTACAACCTACACGGTCAAGCTCTTTGACGACTGCGACATCCCCGTTACCGACCGGGTCACCGTCCGGGTGGCGGGCGATAGCGCCTTCGTCAACCTGGGGCCGGATACGACCATCTGTCCCGGTGAGCCGCTGGCGGTCGATGTCAGCGTACCGACAGCGACCTATGCCTGGTCGGACCCTGCCCTGAGTGGTCCCCGGGTACTGATCGACCGGCCGGGCACCTACGATGTCACCGCTACCCGCACCGACATTATCTGTACGGCGTCGGATCGGATCGTGGTGAATGCGTTTAACGTTCCTGATTTCGACGTCGGCCCGCCGGACACCACCCTGTGTTTGGGGGATAGGTACAAGGTTTACGGGCTGTTTCCCGAAGGGCGGGCCTTTTTGGCCGACGGGACGCCCTTCGACTCGATCGGCCTATTCGAGGTCGGGAGCTACGGCTTTTATCTCGAGCACCCCTGCGAGGTCATCCGCGATGAGATCCGTATCGACCTTCGTAGCTGTCGGGAATATTATCTGCCTACCGCCTTCAGCCCGAACGGCGACGGCCTGAACGACCGATTCTTCCCCCAAGACAACGGGGACATCCTGTTCATCCACAGTTTCCGGGTCTTCGATCGCTGGGGGGGACTGGTCTTCGAGGCCACCGAAATGCCGACCAATACGCCCCAGTCAGGTTGGGACGGTCGGGTAGGGGAGGGGCAGTTCGCTCTGGCCGGTACCTACGTCTGGGTGATGGACGTGGACTTCCGGAACGGACGGCGAGAAATTGAGCGGGGCACTATCCAAGTGGTCCGCTGATGGGGGGAACTAACCTACGCTTCCTACTCGGATTGCTCGCCATGGTAGCCGTCCTGCTCACCCAGTTGCTGGCCCTGCACAGTTGCGCGACCCCGAGCCCGCCACGGGGGGGACCGGTGGATAGCATCGGGCCCGTGCTGGTTGCGGGTGAGAGTACACCCAATTACCAGACCAACTTTCGGCCGGAACGGGTCGAACTGACCTTTGACGAATGGGTCGAGCTCGACTTCCAGGAACCGATCCTCAGTTCCCCGCCGCTGGACCTGAGCGGAGAGCATCAGCCGGTACTGGAAAGGCGAACCCTCGTTATTCCGCTCGAAGGCGTCGACTACCTGGACAGCGTCACTTACGTGATCAACATCGGTACGGCCATCAAAGACCTCAATGAGGGCAACCCCACCGAGAACCTACGCTTCGTCTTTGCTACCGGGCCGGAACTGGATACGGCATCAGTCACCGGAACGGTCGTTGATGCCTATACCGGCGAACCCATTGAGGCGGCGGCCCTCACGCTATATGCCAACCTGGCGGACACGGCCGTCTTTACTGAGAATCCGACCTACTTCGCCCGTACCGATGAAGAGGGCAATTTCGAGATCAGCAACGTCAAGCCCGGACCTTACCGGGTGGTGGCCTTGCAGCGCAACCCCGGAGCCCGGAACTACTTCGCGGACTACGACGGGGTTTTTCCTCCACTGGGGGCCGGCTTCGTGGATAGTATTGTGTACGTAGCCGATACCGAGAACGAACTGGGGGTGGTGCGGCTGTCTCCGGTCCCCGTGCCCCCCCGTATCGCGGATGCCGTGCTGGAAGTGTACGGAACGGTCAAAATCGCTCTTAATCAACCGGCGGCAAACGTGGATCTCTACACGGACACCGACTACGTGCGCAGCGATATCGGGGATACCCTCCGCCTGTTTTACCGCTCGGCTACCCCGGATACCCTCATTATCGGTCGCGACAGTACGTTCACCGATACCCTGGTGGTGACCGGGGAAGAGGCCGTCACCGGAGATTTGCCTCCCCTCGGTTTGATCGGGAGCGCCAGTCGCAAAAGGGAGAATCCGGTCAATGGTATCCGCCTGGTGTTTAACCGGCCGGTGGATACCTTCGACCGTTCGGCCGTCCAGCTCTTTGCCGATACCCTGCCCGAGCCGGTACCCTTCACGCTGGCAGCCGATACCGTGGGGCCGGCGGAACTGATTTTGCGTGGGAACTTCGCCTCACGCACCGCCTACCGACTGGACATACTGCCCGGGGCGGTCACCGACTGGTACGGACTGAGCAATATCGATACCCTGACGCAAATTCTTGGAGTCGCCCCGGTGGAGGACTTCGGTACCCTGACCATCAGGCTGGAGAACCTCATCGGTACGGCAAACTACATAATGCAATTGATCAATGAGGAAGGCGAGGTCATTACGGGTACCCGCCGCTTCATCGACAAACGCTTCGCGTATACGGTCACCTACCTGGGGCTGGCTCCGGCAACCTACCGGTTGGAGCTGATCTACGACAGCAACCATAACGGCCGCTACGATAGTGGGGATCTGCGCTTCGGCCAGTCGCCGGAGGTCGTACGGCGTTTCGAGATCGAACCACTGCGCGCCAACTGGGAGGTGGAAAAGATCATCGACCTGGCAAACAACTGAGCGGGGCGGCGGTTGGTCGGGGTGTACCAATCACTTATCTATGAGTTTACAGGATAAATACCGCAGCGTCCTCCGAATGGGGGAAGATTTCAACGCCCGGGACGGTTACGTCGAAGAGGCGGACGGCAAGCTCCGGGTGGGCGGTACGGTGGAAACCCTGCGGCAGAAAGACCTGATGTGGGACGAGATCAAGCGCGTCGGTGGGGAGAATCCCCGCGACATTGAGGCGGACATTAAGGTCAGCAACCACAGCTACTACGCCAAACACACTGTCGAGAAAGGGGACAGCCTGAGCAAGATCGCCAAGGAGTACCTCAACGACCCGATGGCCTACAAGAAGATCTTCGCCGCCAACACCGATAAGCTCGATGACCCGAATAAAATTTACCCCGGTCAGGAACTGACCATTCCCTTCCCCGAGGGTAGGAGCGCCTATTCCTAAATTTTATACCCGCATTAACCAATTACCGTAGCCGCGCTTCCCCAGGGGAGCGCGGCTTTTTTCTGGCCTAGCTCGCACCTGCGTCCCCGCCCGAATCCGTTTTCTTCGGCCTCGGCCAGAGATTTTCCGCCTCCGAATTGGGGGTATCGTCGAACTCCACCCGGACGGGGATATCGCGCTCGCTGCCGTAGAGCTTGATCTCGGTGATGTCGGCCGGCAGGTTGTAGTCGTTGGCATCGATGGCGTTCTTGATGTCCCGGATGACCTCGCCGCGGACCTTTAGGGCACCGGAGCGAAAGTCCTTGGTATTGACCCAGAAGTACACCTTGAGATTGACGGTACTGGCCGCCAGCTCGTCCTCGGCCACGAAGTTAACGTGGTCCTCATCGGAGATGACGAGGTGGTGGCGATCGAGCACTCCCTGAATGACTTGCTTGGCCCCCTCGATGTCGTCCTCGTAGGCTATGCCGACGACAAAGTCGTAACGGATGAAGCCGTCGGCCGTGAAGTTCTGCACGGGCTGGGTGAGTACGTCTGAATTGGGGATGTACACATCCTTTCCGTCGAAGGTCTTAATGTGGGTATAACGAAATTGGAGGCTTTTCACCTTGCCGAAGTGATCGACCACCAGAATGGTATCGTTGACCTCGAAGGGGCGGTTGAAGGCCAGGATGATGCCGGAGATGAAATTCTCGCCAATGTCGCGGAAGGCGAAGCCCAGGATGACGGCGCTCGCTCCCAGGGCCCCGAAGAGTGCGCCAGCCACCCCACTTAACCCGGCCGCGCGCAGGGCTAGCATGATCGCGCCTACGGTGATAAGAATACGGAGCGAACTGACCAGGAAGCGCCCCATGAGGGGGTCGTCCATCCGGGCAAAAATCTTGGCCCCGAAGAAGCGGGCGACGGCCCGGGCCACGAAGATGCCGACCACCAGAATGATCAACGCGATGAGGAGACCCGGGATGGCCTCCAAAAAGCCTTCCCACCAGTTGGTAAAGACGGTCGTCAGGTCCTTTACTTCGTCGTCCATATTCGCATCAACCCCGGATGGGTGACGGTGTTTACCGCTCTTTGATCAGTACGACGGAGTCGGCCCGGAGTTGGAGCTTGAGAAAATCACGTAAGCGCCGGTCTTCCGCTTCGGGCACGATGACCTCCGTTTCCCGCACGGCCACCAGGGGGATACCACTGCTGTAGGGCGCCTCGTCGTCGGGGCCGAACCGCCGCATACTCTGCGCCCGCCCTAGCCGTACCCCCTCGATGCGGGGGAAGGCCACCATCAACTGGCGAGAGAAGTTGACGAAGTCACTGGAGTCCATGCGGTAGTCGGCCAATTCGTCTTGCAGCACTTGCTGCTGTTGTTGTCGGCTGACCTCGGCCTGCTCCAGCGTCTGTAGCCGGCCGTTGATCTCGTCCAGGGTCGCGAGTTCGCCCTTGATGCCGGCGATCTCGGCCGGACTGAAGCTCGTGTCTACCACCACCCGGGCGCCACGCACGTTATAGGGCGGCAGCTGCAGCATCTCGCTGTAGATTGACAGGCTGTCGGTCGGCACCAGTCGATCGATGACGGGGAAGATCAAACGCGGCTCCTGGGGATCGCGGCGGTCGAGGATGGACGAGCTGGCACTGGCCGGAAAATAGGTGGCTACGAATCGATCCACTGCGCGCTCATCCCGTTGACGGGCGATGACGTCGGTCAGGATGAAGTAGCCGGGCAGGATCATGAGCACGCTGATCAGTCCGACGATCAACTGGCTGCGTTGATTTTCCTGCTGGTTCATGTACTTGCGGAAGGGAAAGCGAAGCAGGCGAATGATCAGGTAAGCGGTGGCCGCAATGAAGAAGCTGTTGAGGAAGAACAGGTAGAAGGATCGCCAGAATGTCCCGAAGTCGCCGGTACTTACCCCTTCCGTCAGCCCGTAGCCAGCCACGCAAAGGGGCGGCATCAGAGCGGTGGCAATGGCCACCCCCGGCATCGCGCTGGTCTTGTCGGCCCGGGTGACCGAAATGATACCCGCCAGCCCGCCAAAAACGGCGATGAGACCGTCCAGTATGGTGGGTTCGGTACGCGCCCGCATCTCCGGGGTGAAGGTGTCGAGGGGGGTGAAGGCGAAGTAAACCGATGAGGTGATCAGGGCGATGGCGATAGCCACGCCGAAGTTTTTCAGGGCCGACCAGAGCATATCGCGGTCGTTGGTACCCACGGCCAGGCCGACGCCGAGAATGGGATTCATCAGCGGCGAGATCAACATGGCGCCGATGATAACGGCCCCACTGTTCAGGTTCAGCCCCAGGCTGGCGATCATGATGGAGCAGACCAGCATCCAGGCGTTGCTACCCCGCATCAGGTTGCCGTTCACGATTGACTCCCGGGCACCGCTTCGGTCGCTTCCCTCCCGCAGGTCCATAAACTCCCGGAACCACAAGCGAATGCCGCCCTCGCCGGGGGTTATTTCATCGCGTTCGCGGGGGGAGGTGGCTTTTTTCATGCTCAGACTAAGATTCCGTCGATCATTTCCAGGCGGCGATCGCTCATCCGCGCCAGCTCCTCGTTGTGGGTCACGATGATGAAGCTTTGCCCGAAGTCGGTCCGCAGACGAAACAACAAGTCGTGCAATTCGCGGGAACTCGTGGAATCCAGGTTGCCACTCGGCTCGTCGGCAAACACGATGGCCGGCTCGTTCATCAAGGCGCGGGCCACGGCCACCCGCTGTTGTTCGCCCCCACTTAGCTGGGCCGGTTTGTGGGTCATCCGTTCGCTCAGCCCCAGATAGTCGAGCAATTCCCGGCCCCGGTGCCGGCTTTTCACCGCGTCCCGTTTGCCAATGTGGGCGGGGATGCAGACATTTTCCAGAGCCGTAAATTCGGGAAGCAGGTGGTGAAACTGGAAGATGAAGCCGATGCGCTGATTCCGGAAGGCGGCCAGCTGGCGGTTGCCCAGCCCGAATACATTTTCCCCGGCGATGCGCAGGTTCCCCCGATCGGGCCGGTCCAGCGTGCCGAGAATGTGTAACAGGGTACTCTTTCCGGCGCCGCTCTTTCCGACTATACTGACGATCTCGGCGGCTTCGATCCGTAAATCCACGCCACGCAAAACCGCTAAGCTGCCATAATTTTTGTAAATCTGTAGGGCTTCAAGCATGAGCAGGCGGCGGTCGAGGCGTTGTACGCCGCGATGAGGTTTGGGCGCGGACGCAGGTGCAATGAGGATCAAATATAGATATGTTTCCCGCGAGGCTGCCCGGATAGAACAAGCCCCTGTCACCGTCTAAGGGTGCAGGGGCTTGTTGCCGGTTAGTGAGCGTCTAAGCGGGTGCTCAGGCGTTTTCGTAGGTCCGGGCGAGTTGCTTCAGCTCAGCCACGGTGCGCTCGAAAGTAGTCAACTGACGGGTGATCACCTGGCGGGCGTCGCTGGTGAAACTGGTGTCATTAAGCACGTCGCGGTAGGTCTCAATGGCATTCTCGTCGCCACGGATGCACTCTTTGAGTACGGCGGCTTCGTCCTGGCTGGCCAGGGCGGACTTGATGTCGATCCAGGCACGGTGCAGGGCGGCTCCGGTGCTTCCTCCTTTATCGACTTCTCCTCCCAGTTGCGTAATGAAGGGCTTGATTTCGTGGCCGAAATTGTAGCGTTGCTGGCTCAGCTCGCGGAACTTGGTGGCCAGGCTGACGCTATCGACTTCCTCGGCGGCTTCCTTATACCCGTTCTCTCCGTCGTAGAGGGTGGTAATGAGCTTGTTCAGACCTTTGGTTTGTGCATTGCTGGTGGTATCCATGAAAATGATTTTGGTTAAGGAAAATCCTTAAATTTGAATAAATGTAATACGTAGTTACCCACAAGCCAGTGGGCTTACGTTAGTGTAACGTAATGCAAATGGCAGACGTTCGGTCAGGTAGTGAAAAATTGCCTGAGTTAGCGGACGCGAATGGTACTTTCCCCGCGGCGCGTCATGTCCTTGTCCAGCATCCGCTGCTCGACCCACTTGCGGTTGTCGGCAATCTCCCCGTTGAGGTAGCGCTCGATCATCAGGCTGGCGATGGGGGCGGCCACCGATCCACCAAAACCGCCGTTTTCCACGTAGACCATGATGGCGATCTTGGGATCGTCGGCCGGTGCGAAGGCGACAAAACTGCTGTGATCGCCGTGGGAATTCTGGATGGTTCCGGTCTTACCGCAAATGTCGATCCCCGGTACGTTCGCCACCCGGGCCGTGCCCTCCGTGACGGTTTTGCGCATCCCCCGTACGACGGTCTCGAAGTGGTCGCGGTCGATGTCGATATCGTGGCGCTGGGGGGTGATAGGGCGCACTTCTCCCTCGTTGCCCTCCTGTACCTCGCGGACGAGGTGGGGGGTGTACCAGTGGCCCCGGTTGGCGATGGCGGCGGCCAGGTTGGCCGTTTGCAGGGCGGTAAATTCGTATTCCCCCTGTCCGATAGCGAGGGAGCGGATCCAGATGGCACGCCAGAATTGATCTTCGGCGAATCGCTTGGTGTAGTATGCCGACGTCGGGATATTTCCGGCAATCTCGCCAGGGAAATCGATTCCCAGTTTGCTCCCCAGCCCGAACTGATAGAGGTAATCGTTAAATTCATCGAGGCCACGGGTAGGGGTTAGCCCGCCGTAGCGGTTGATGTTTTCCAGCCAGGCGGTCACGAAGTAAGCATTGCAACTCTGGGCGATCGCGTCCTCAACGGTCCGGCAGGTGGCGTGGCCGTGGCAACCCAGTAGTACCCGACCGCCGCTGACGAATCCCCCGGAGCAGCCGATGGTGCGATCCGGAGTAAGTGTCCCGGTTTCCAGGCCGATCAGGGCGACCAGGGTTTTGAAGGGGGAGCCCGGCGGGTACTTGCCGTTGATGGCCCGGTTAAGCAAGGGCTGGAGCGTATCCCGCTGCAGTCGAATGAAGGTGCGCCCACGGTTCCTTCCGATCCGAAGATTACGGGGGTCGTAGGTTGGGGCGGAGATCATGGACAGCACTTCTCCGGTGCTGGGCTCCAGTGCGACGATGGATCCGATCTTGTTGGCCATCAAGAGCTCGCCGTATGCCTGCAGGTCCAGGTCGATGGTCGTCACCAGGTCGGTGCCCACGGTTGCGTCTACGTCCAGTTTGCCCTCCAGCACCTCACCTGCCTCCCGGCCGAGTCGATCCCGGTAAACCAGTTTTCGGCCTTTTTCCCCCCGCAGGCTCGATTCGTACTGGTACTCCAGCCCGGAAATCCCGTGGTAGTCTCCGGTGTGGTAGCGGCCTTCCCCCCGGTCGATGGTACGCTGACTGACCTCCCCCATGTAGCCCAGCAGGTGGGCGGCAACGGGTTGGGGGTAGTTACGGGAGGAACGGAGCTTGGCTGAAAAGCCGGGAAACTGAAAGAGGTTTTCCTGGAAGGTGGCGTATACGGCCGGCGATACATTAGCCAGAAAGGTGAACGGCTTGGATGGACTGAAGCGCCCACCCCACTTGTCCGGGATCGCTTCCGTGAAGTAATCCCGGGTGATGCCCAGCAGCTCACAGAATCGCGTCGTGTCAAAGGTCGCGGCCTGGCGAGCGAATTGATTGTAGGTCAGCTCGATCTGGTAGATTGGCTCATTGATCGTCAGTAACTTGCCGTCGCGGTCCAGCATCAGCCCGCGGGCGGGGTACTGCTCGATCTGACTACTCCCGACACCATCGGCTCGCGCACGCCAGGTATTACTGATGACCTGCAGGTGAAAAGCCTTACCCACCAGCATGACGGTGATCAAAACGAACAGGGCCCGAATACAGAGCGCGCGGATGTCGGTATGTTTCGTTGCCACGGCAGTCAGGATTTGGGATCTATGATGAGCATGGCGGTCACCATGAACACCAGGCTGGCCGGTAGGGTGAGCAGGGTTTTGGTCAGTATCTCCCCCGCAAAGTACAGTGAAAAGGTCTGCAGCAGGAAAAATGCCAGCAGGTGAACGCAAAGCATACCAGCCAGGTATCCCACGAGCCAGGCCGTACCCAGGTCGGAACGCACGGGATTGGCCTTAATTGGGTAGCCATCACGCGGCTGAAGCAGCGATAAAATGAAGGGCCGGCAGTAAGCGGTGAAGGTGAGCGCTCCGGCGTGTAGTCCGAGCGTCTCACTGAAGATGTCGATGGCGAACCCGAGTAAAAATGCGACCAGGATAACGGCCGGCCGGGGCATCCGCAGGGGCAGCAGTGCGACGAAAAGCGGATAAACGAAAACAAAAAGCAGGGCCCGCCCCCCCCAGCCCCAGCTGATCTGGTTAAATACGATCACCTGTAGGGCGGCAAGCAGGAAAAAGCGTACCACATTGTTAAGTATTGTCTGAGCCGTCATCGTACCCGGTTTAGCGCATCCAGTTCTTCCTTGAAGAGGTCCTGAACGACGTAGCCATTGGTCGCCAGCAGGGGGTCGTTCAGCAAGACGACTGTCAGGTTCTGGCTACCCGTCCCCGGCAACGCCTCACTGCGCTCGACGGTGCCGATGGGTAAACCCGTAGGAAAAACATTGGAATAGCCGGTGGTAAAGATGGTGTCATTGGCACCGATGGGCACGTAATCCGGCATATCGGTGATGGTGACCCGCCGTGGGTCCCGGCCATCCCACCGGAGGGTACCGAAGGCGCGGTTGTCGAGTCCGGCGCTTATTCGGGTGTCGAGGTGTAGGATGCTGATTACCCGGGCGTAACGGGACCCGACCTCACTCACCACCCCGAGCAGGCCACCATCGGCCAGGACACCCTGCCCCCGCTGTACGCCAAGATTTTCGCCGCGGTCAATGACCATCGTATTGTAGGGGCCGTAAGGTGATTTATTGACGACGCGGCTGGCCAGAAAGGTATACCGCTGCTGGTGGGCGCTGTCTATTACGCTAGCGGTGTCGGCTAGGGTGGGGTAGGCGGCCGCCGGGATGCGGGAGAGGAGGGCGGCGTTCTCTCGACGGAGTAGCTCATTTTCCCGGGCTACATCCAGAAAGGCCAGCCGCTCGTTGATTTGCTCGGTGACGTAGCTCCCGTAAACCGTCTTGGTCTCTAGCCAAATGGTGCGCTGGGCATCATTATGGTGGACCAGCAGGTAGAGGCTCACCAACTCGAGTAGCACGAAGGTGAATAGCCCTCCGCTCCGCAGTAGTATGCCGAGCAGGCGGCCCACCTAGCTGATGCTGCTGGCGGGGACCAGAATGGCCTTATAGCGGCGGGTGTCCTGTAGGGCCTTGCTCGTGCCACGGACCACGGCCGTCAGCGGGTCGTCGGCGATGTGGACGGGGAGCTGTGTTTTCCGGCTCAGCCGTTTGTCGAGCCCCCGCAACATGGCCCCGCCGCCGGTAAGGTAAAGACCGGTGCTGTAGATGTCGCTCGCCAGTTCCGGTGGGATGGTCTCGAGTGCGCGGATGACGGCGTCCTCGATCTGGGCGACGGCCTCGTCGAGGGCCCCGGCGATCTCCTGGTATGTCACGGTGATCTGGCGGGGGATGCCGTTGAGCAAGTCACGGCCGTTGACGCTGAAGTCGGCCGGCGGATTTTCCAGTTCGGGCAGGGCGCTGCCGACGTGGATCTTGATCTGCTCGGCGGTGCGCTCCCCGATCAGGATGTTGTGGGTCTTGCGCATGTAGTTAACGATGTTCTCGGTCAACTCGTCACCGGCGATGCGAATGGACTGGTCGCTCACGATCCCCGATAGGGCGATGACGGCGATCTCGGTAGTGCCGCCCCCAATGTCGATGATCATGTTGCCAACGGGTTCCTCCACGTCGAGCCCGATACCCAGGGCGGCGGCCATGGGTTCGTAGATCAGGTAGGTTTCCTTGGCATCGACGCGGGCGGCGCTTTCGAAGACGGCCCGCTTTTCGACTTCGGTAATGCCCGAGGGGATGCAGATCACCATTTTCAAGTGGGAAAAAAAGGCGCGGCGCGGGCCGATCATCTCGATCAGTCCCTTGATCATCTGTTCGGCGGCCCGGAAGTCGGCGATCACCCCGTCCTTGAGGGGGCGCACGGTCTGGATGTTCTCGTGGGTCTTTTCGTGCATCTGCATGGCCCGCCTTCCCACGGCGATGGTTTCTTCCGATTTTCGGTCAATGGCTACAATGGAGGGCTCATCGACCACCACCTCGCCGTCCTGAATAATGAGTGTGTTAGCCGTACCAAGATCGATAGCCAGCTCTTGTTTAAAGAAATTTAGCAGACGCATTCCCCTGTGTTGTGGACCCGCCGGGGGCCCCGTGGTTTTCAGGCTGGCAAAGGTCGCAAATAACCAGCGGACCGGGAAGTAAGGATTTGGATAGTTTTTGGAAAGGCTTGCACCTGCGCGCCGTCGGCTGTTGCTTAGGTGTCGGGTGTCGGGTGTCGGGTGTCGGGCAGGAAGCCCTCGACCTTGGCGTAGCTGGGAACGTGTATACCTTTGCGAGAAATCTTATCGCTACCTAGTCCGACACCCCGACACCCC
>CAZKPE010000072.1:13321-16498 GCA_964554545.1 uncultured Lewinella sp. | reverse complement strand
AAAGCTCTCCCGCCCCCGCCAGCGCTCGATGACGAAGACGATGGGGATGAGCGCCGCGATCTGCCCCAGCTCCACCCCGACGTTGAAGCTGACGATCTTGGCCAGAAACTGCCCCGCCCCCAGGTCGAAGGACTGCAGGCGCGTACTCAGCCCGAAGCCATGAATCAGCCCGAATAAAAAGACCATGGCGAGCAGATTCGGTGACTCGACCCCAAACACCTTACGGAAGCCGCCCAGGTTCTCAAAGCCCTTATACAGCACGCTTAGTGCAATAACGGCGTCGATCAGGTGCTCGTCGGCGCGAATGCCGAGGTAGGTCGCACCGATCAGCGTGATGCTGTGACCGAGGGTGAAGACGCTGACGAACTTCAGGATGTCCCGGAAGCCACTCAGGTAAAAGATCACCCCTACCAGAAACAGCAGGTGATCGTAGCCCGTGACCATATGTTTGGCCCCCACCCAGATGTAGGCCAGCAGGCCGCCCTCGCTCAGGGTCTGCTGGTCACCCTCGCTTACCCCGTGAGCCGCCAGTAGGGCCGAACTAAGCAATAATGCTACAACGCATCCGTACCGCCCCACTAGCCCTTCCGGCTGAAGTACATGAAAAGCGCCCCCACCAGTAGCAGACTGCCGATCCAGTATGCGTAGCCGGGAATGCCGCCCGCGTGCTCGTGATCATGTCCCTCGGCGTGCGCCTCCTCGTGGTCGTGGCTATGCTCCTGCTCGTGGTCGACGCCGAAGGTCAGGGTCGTCCAGTTAGATTCGTGGGTGAGCCCCTCTTCCTCCGTTTCGGTCATGTAGATGGTGCGCAGGAACCAGTCGCCGTCGTTCGTGATCTCAAAGGTGAGGACGCCGTCCTCGTCGGTGCGTGCTTCGGTACCGTCGGTATGCGTATGGTCTTCCGCCCCCTCGCCATGGTCGTGATCCGTCTCCCCGTCGTGGCTATGGCTATGACCGTGGTCGCCGCCTTCGGAATCGATCAGGACCAATTGTCCGGCCAGCGGCTCCCCGTTCAGCAGTAACCGTACGCTGAACTCATCCCCCCGGTGCAGGGCATAGGGGTTGCTCAGGGGCACGAACTCGATGGGGTAGCCGAGTACCGTTTTCCAGTCGTCCGTTTTCTCGCTGCCGACCTGGAAAATAGTCTTGACGTGCTTGGCGTACTTCTCGACGGCGTCGTCCTTATCCTTACCGGTACTGCGGCGCTCGGCGAGCATGTCGACCACCCCATCGTGCTCCAGGTAGTTGTTGAAGGCATCGGCGTCCATGGCGATATTGCGGGCGCGGGTGGAGACGCCGGCGACGTACGTTCCCGGGGCACCCGTCATCAGATTGAGGACAGTGGTTTCGCCGATTTCGGTCCACTGGTTAGTGTCGACCTGCATTCGGCTGCCCCCGCCGACCAGGCTGACGTCGAGCATCCGGTTCCGGTCGATCGTGTTATCGCTACGGGCGAAGGTGCCGTTGAAAAGCTGGATGGTGGCCACCGACTCGGGCTTCAGGAAGTAGCCGTCGAGCTTGAGGTACATATCATGGCTGCTCAGGGCGATCAGGGCCAGGCCGGCGAAGAGTAGGGGTCGCATAATGGGAATGAGTCAGTAAGGTCCCCAAGGTACTGCACCCGCCGTTGTTCGCTATGGCCGCAAGCTTCCAAAACCGAATTCAGCCCGCACCCGCGCCCCGCCGCCCGTCCCCGCTTACCTTTGCCTCATGGTTGCCATCATCGACTACAATGCCGGAAACATCCGCTCGGTCCTCTACGCCCTCGAACGGATCGGGGTGGAGCATAAGCTGACGGCCGACCCCGCCCAGATACGGGCCGCCGAGAAGGTGATTTTCCCCGGCGTAGGCGCCGCCGCTTCCGCGATGGCCCACCTCAACGACAGCGGACTGGCCGACGTGATCCGCTCGCTGACCCAGCCCGTCTTCGGGATCTGCGTGGGGATGCAACTGCTCTGCAGCCACTCGGAGGAAGGAAACGTGGACTGCCTGGGCATTTTTCCGGAACGGGTGCGCCGTTTCGTACCCGAGCGGGGGGAAAAGGTGCCCCACATGGGGTGGAACGACCTACGGCTGAGCGAGGGGAACGACTGGGTCAGCCGACAAGTGGACGGCGGCTACTGCTACTACGTACACAGCTACTACGTGGAGCCGGGGCCGGACACGGTGGCCACAACCCGCTACTGCGGAACGGATTTCGCGGCGATGATGCGGCGGGGTAATTTCTATGCGGCGCAGTTCCACCCGGAGAAGTCGGCGCTGGTGGGGGAGCGGATTCTGCGGGATTTTCTGGCGGTTTGAGGGGGCGGTCACCGCAGAGGTAACGGAGGTATGCGCAGAGGTATGCGCAGAGACGTCTCTGTGTTATCCTCCGCGCATGCCTTTGCGTCGTCCGCGGTGAACTTATTCCTCCCCAAAGAAGGTAGTCGTCAAACTGATCCGCACCCCGAAGTCCTCGTAGGCCCCGTCCCGGAAACTGGTCACGAACTCCAGCCGCGCGATCCGGAAGATATTATCCAGACTGTAGCCCACCTCGGTGTAGTGATCGGACGTGGGTGTATGCAGGTAGTTGACGAAGAGGTCCTCCTTCAGCCCCATCAGGTGCAGTTGCCAGATCTGGGTGAGCAGGAACTTGCGGAACTGGTAATGCCCGTAAAATTCCAGGTACTCCTCGGCGGTACTGTTGCGGTAGTAGGGCAGCAGGCGGTAGCTGCCGATGGGGTCCAGGCGCGTCAGGATGATCTCGGAAGTGGCGAAGTGGCGGTAGTCGGGGAAGTCGACGTAGCCCTTACTGACGAAGCCCCCACCACGCACCAGCAGGTGCACGTCCCCCTTCCGGCCCGCCGGAAAACGGTGGCGGAAACTTCCCTCCAGCAGGGTGAAGTCGGACGCACTCTCGCCAATGGAGGGCAGTCCCGTTTTCACCCGTACCCCGTAGGTCGGGGCGGAGTTGTCCACCATACTTTTCCGCCCGTTGCGGATGACGTACTTCAGCCCCGGGCGGAACTCCCCGGATACCTCTACCAGCGCAGCGTTGCGGACTTCGTCTACCCGTCCGAGCTCCTCGTTGAAGGGATTGTTGGGCACGTAGGCGAACTCTTCCTCCCCACCCCAGCGGCGGTTGGTCGTGTTGAAAACCGTTCGCCGATCTTCGTAGGTCAGCGAGCCGCTCAGGAA
>CAZKPE010000072.1:0-13221 GCA_964554545.1 uncultured Lewinella sp. | reverse complement strand
CGCGGAGGCTGAATTCCCCGATCTTTTGCTTGTAGGTGGTGGTGTCGTCTTTGATTCGCTTGACGCGCAGGGATTTCTGCAATTCCGCCCCGATCGCATAGCCCTCCACGGGGTTGAAGCCGCCCTCCGGGGTGACGTCCCAGCGGAGCCAGCGGGGCAGGGGTTTATTCTTTTTCTTGTTGCTTCCTGAATCCCGGGGGCTGTCGTCGCCGCGGGCTTCGGCGATCGAGTCCAGTTTGGCGACTCGGGCCAGGCTGTCCTGGTATTTGTAGCCTTCGATCTCCTCGGTGGTCAGGGGGATGGGGCGGACGGCCTCCCAGGCGGCGCTGTCGGTGATGGTCTTCACGCTGTCGTCGATAAAGGTGTAGTTGCCGATGACCTCCGGCTCCTCCTGTTCTTCCCGCTCCTCTTTTTCGTATTCCCGCATGAGTTTGCGGAGTTCCTTGCGGGTCAGTTCGCCGCCTTCGGCCAGGGTGCTTTCGTAGCCGGCTACCTTGTTCTCTTTGCGGGTGGCCGCGGCTACGTCCGGATTGGTCTTTTCGTCGATCACCTCCACGTAGCCGCCGAGTTCGGGATTCAGGGTGATGTCGTAGTTGCTGGCCGAGGCGATGTAGCTGACGCGCAGTTTAATGCCCAGCAGCCCGCCGAAGCCCTCGATGGCCGTCGTGGTGGGTAGCCAGATGTGGTCTTCGACCTCGTTGTAGTTGATGCGCACGTCGACGGTAAAGCCCATCTTGTAGGTGCGCAGATCGAGGCTGTGCAGCGACCAGTCGTCCTGTACGATGTAGACGAAGCCCTCGAAAACATCCTCCCCCCGGCTGCGTGGTATGACCCGGATCTTATTGATCAGCTCCCCCTGGTCGACGAACACCCCCTCGTGCTCGAATTTGTAGTAAGCGAAGGAGCGGGGGGAAAGCGGGCTCACGACCTCGGCCACCTCCGGCTCGTAGAAGCTGGAGAAGACGTAGCCGCTGACCGAGAAGTTCTCCTCCCCGACGACATACTTCGAGATGACCTCCTCCCGGAAGGTATTGGGTCTTTCGTACACGATCCGGCTCGTCGTCTCGCTGGTGAAGTTTTTGCCGACCACCTCGTCAATCTCTTCCCGATCTTCCTTGGGGGCCAGTTTTTTCAGTATGCCGGGTATCTTTTCCACCTTCCCCTTTCCCTTCAGGTAGACGTCGGCGCTGTAGCGGTCGAGCTGGTTGCGGTGGAAGTCGGCCTTGGCGATGGCCCGGCGGATGACGCTGTAACTGAGGTCCTCCGCGCCGCTGAGCACCTCGACTTCCTGCAGGTCCAGGGCTTCGGTACGCAATTGCACGTCCATACTGCCCCGACCGCTGCTGATCCGCTCCACCCGGGTCTGGTAGCCCAGGTACTGAAATACGACCGTATTGTTCCCCGCCCGCAGCGGCACCTCGTAGCGCCCCTCCAGATTGGTCGTGGCCCCCTTGCCCGTCTCCTGCACGTAGATGGAGGCGTAGGGCAGGGGCTCGCCGGTCGCTTCGTCGGTGATGCGGCCGGTGAGGGTCTGGGCCGAAACCGTCGTCGGGAGTACCAGTGCGATGACCCAGTAGAAGAGAAAGCGGGAGTGGAGAATAGGCTGTAACACGGCGGCGGGGAATTATGGTCCCCAAAACTAGCAGCCGTAGGCCGGGCGGGCATCATTATTCGACTAAATCCGGCTCCTTGTCTGCCCGGGGGCGGCGGCGCGCAGGTGAAGGGGTGAACGCAAAGGCAAGAACGGCCGAAATGGCGATCGCGATCGCCCACCATTGCCATTTCCGTTTTCGCCGAATGTCGACCGGCCCGTCGCGCCCCTGTATGACCAGTGCGCCCCAGTAGTACGGATGACGGAGCTCCTGCCCCGCATGCTCCAGGTAGCCCAGTTTAGCGTCGCGCAGGGCGGCGGACCGCTCCGTCCCTTCGGCCAAATTGGACAGAAAAGCCTCGGTCAGTTCGGCGTTCGCCCGATCGTCTACTGGCCAGAGGGTGTTGACCGTACTCGCGCAGCCGGCGTAGCTGAAGGCGTAGGCCACCGAAAGCATCCCCTCCCCGGGGGTCAGCCGGCCGATGCCGCTCTCGCAGATGCCCAGGATAGAGAGGTCCGCGGACAGCCGGCTGCTGAAGATCTCGGCGATGGACCAGAAGCCATCGTCCGAACCGCCTTCTGCTACCCCAGTGAGTTGGATACCGGACTGTAGCGGCATCTCCCGGTTCACCGTTCCGTGGGTAGCGAACAGCAGTACGCTTCCTTCATCCGTAGCCGAGCGTACGTTGGTTTCTGTGGCCTCCCAACCCAGCAGGGCCTGACCTACGTAGGTGTTTTTCAGCCGCCTGGCCAGCCCCAGTGCGAAGGGTTGACTGACGGCCGATGGGGAGCCACTCTCCGGACCGAAGCCGGGTGCTATGCTCAGGATACCCCCCTCGCCGCCGGGTAGCCGTTGGGCCGACTGTCGATCGTATAGCGTCAGAGAGTGGGCGTAAGAAATAGTGTAGTCGTACAGCAGGTATCGGTCCTCGGTGGCGGAAGCACTGAGCGCATCAAAGGCCACCGAATGGATCGCCCCATCCGGGATGATCCGGACCCGATCGCCGGCCAGGTAGGCCGCCACGGGTGCCCACAGCTTTCGGTACAGTCGGTTGCCCGAGGCCAGGTGGTGATCGGTGAGGACCGAGGCGATGTCCGCTCTCCAATCGGCGATCAGGCCATCTACCTCCTCCCGGGCACCGCAAAACACGGCCTGCATGGTGCCGGAATGCACGATGAGGGCGTAGTAGCCGTCCGCCCCCAGTAAATAGATGAGGTGGCTTTCATTTGAATTCGGAGCAATTGACTGCACCTGCGTCCGCGCCCCCAGCTCCTGCCCGCCGAATAGCGCGTAATAATCTGGATAGTCCGCCGCCACCCGCAAATTCAGGCTATCGTAGGCCAGCCGCGTCCGAAACAGGGCCCGGTCGAGACTGTCCCGCCGGCCCTCCGGGGCATCCTCCAACTGGTAATAGAGCGACTCGATCCGTTGTTGGTAGCGGGCCAGTTCGGCCGGAACGCTGTCCGGCACCCCGCCGAAACTGCCCGCTCCGGTTCGTAATTGATCGCGAATGGCGGAAGCCTTGCCATACTCGGACAATTCGTAGATGCGCTCCAGAAATTCCGGACGGCTCGTCTGGACATACAGCTCGAAATACCGACTGATGGTCTGGCGCAAGAATTGCTCGGCCCGGTCGTTCAGTAAGCCCTTGGTGTACGGGTCGTAAAACTGCATACGGGTGCGCTCGGCCGTTTCCACGAAGTCGGATTCGAGCCGCCGGAATAGCTCCAGGTGCTCGTCCGATGGATCGGCGGCGTAGAGCACGTACGCGGCATCGGCCAGCAGCCCGAGCACGTCTGGGGCGGTGGTGCCCAGTTCGTACGCCCCTTCCCGGCGAATGGTGGCCAGCGTCTCCGCAATTTGTTTCTCGGCCATGGCAAACCGGCCGGCCTCCGCCAACCGCATGGCGTAGCTCGCCCGTACCCGGCCGTAGAGGTCACCGTCGGCGTACCCCAGGCGGTCGAGTAGGGCACGGCTGGCCTGGATCTCCGCGAGGGCCTCCGCGGGGCGGCCGGCTTCGGCGAGGGCGGCGGAGTGGTTGTACCGGGCGATGGCCAGTCCGTCCGTCCCCTCGCGGCTGTTTGCCCGGAAGGTCTCGATCGCCCGCCGGTGATAGTGGATGGCCGAGTCGATTTGCCCGAGGTTGAAGTAGGCCAGCCCGATCTCGTCGAAGTAGCCGGCTACGATCTCATTATCGGTACCGAAGGTCTCCCGCGCCCGGGCGATCAGCTGTCGATAAGAGCGGATGGCCCCCCGGTTGTCGCCGCTCAGGCCCAGCAAAATGGCGCGTGCCTGGTAGGAATTCGCGAGGGCGGGGTGATCCTCGCCCAGCAGCTCCTCCCGGATTCTGATGGACTGCTCCACGTACTGACTGGCCGCGCCGAAGTTGCCGACCATGTAGTGGTTCACGCCGAGATTGAACAGCCCCATGCCGTAGTTCTCCCGGGCACCGAGTTTTTCGGATATGTCGAGTGCCTTTTCCCGTAGCGCGAAGGTTTCGGCGAAGCGGCCCTCGTCGGCGTAGACGTTAGCGAGGTTGTTGTACAGCAGTCCCATCCGCATGGAGGAGGTTTCCCCGTGCCGGCGCAGCACCTCGATGCCCCGTTCGTAGAAGTACTTCGCTTCCGGCAGCCGGCTGGCCCCGTAGTAGACCGCGCCGAGCTGATCGTAGAAGTAGCCGAATTTTAGATCGTTCGTATCGGCCACTTGGCGATAGTAGTCGTGGGCGCGATCGGCGTGGATCAGGGCCGAATCCGGCAGCCGCATCCGCTTGTAGGTCAGGGCGATGTCCATGAGTGATTCGGCGGCGGCGGGCTCGTCCGCGCGCATTTGCTCCCCTGCCACGCGCGCCAGCAGATCGAGGGCTTCCCGGTAACGGCCGTCGCGCGACATCCCGTTGGCCTTCATGCGCTCGTACTTGCGGCGGGAAGCGGGGCTCACGGACTGGCCGAGTAGCGCATCGGCAACGCCCGCCAGGCTGTCCGCCGTTCCGTAGTCCGTTTCGTTGATGGCCAGTTTGATCAGCGAGGTGTAGGCACGCAGCTGGATTTCGGGGGTATCGATCGCGAGGGCCCGGCTGTAGTAGTGGTGGGCGGAATCCAGGCGGTCCGCGTCGTAGTGGGTATCTCCGCCGGCGAGCCACTCTTCCCCCGTTTGCCCGTGAAGCAGGGCGGCGAGGAGAAGACCGGACCAGAGGAGGAGTGGTCGCATCGCAGCTCAATCTTGCTCGCCCAATTCACCGATCAGCTCGGCCGCCCGCTCGCGGAAGCGGTGGCCGGGTCTGTCCCGAATGTCGGTGAGTACCTCCCGGGCCTCCGCTACCCGCTCCGCTTCCAGGTAGACCAAAGCCAGCATCCATTCGGCCTTTTCCCGAAAGAGAGAAGTCTCATCACGGGCCACCGCCTCCAGGGGAGTGACCGCCGCGGCCGGCTCCCCCGCCAGCAACGTGCTGATACCGTAGTAGTAGCTGATGGTATCGTTCGCGACCTGTTCTTCCGCCAGGACCCGAAAACCGGCAGCGGCGGCCCGGTAGTCTTCCTGCTTGAAGCGGGTCATGGCCTCGGCGAAGGCGGGGTCGTCCAGCGTCCCCATGACTACGGGCAACCCCGGGTCGGCGTAGAGGTAGTCGGCGTAGCGCCCGTTCGCGTTCTCCGTCGGCAGGAGCCACCACGTTACCGCCACTACCAGCAGCAGTACCGCCGCCGCGATCGCCCACCAGGGGGGGAAGCGCCTCACTTTGGCCGGGGTGGTTTCCCGTCGGTGCAGTACGGCCAGGTCCTCCCGGGCTCCCGCCGCGAAGACTGCCATCCGGGCCGCCCGCGCGCTTTCGACCTCCATGCGCAGCTCTTCCCCGTCCGCCGCCTTTAGTTCGGCGGCCAGCTCGGCGAAGGTGATCTCGCCGTCGAGGTGGGCCTCGATCCGGTCGAATCGCTCCTCAGTCATGGGTGGGTTTTAGCTTGCTTCTCAGCGTTTGCATGCAGCGGTACTTGCTGTTCTTTGCCGTTTTTTCGGTAATGGTCATCAATTCGGCGATCCTACGCAGCGATAATTTTTCGTAGTAGTACAGCCGCAGCAACCGCCGGCATTTGGGACCGAGCGCGTCGAAGGCCGCCCGCAGCCCGTCTACCCGTTCGTTCAGGGCATCATCGGCCTCCGCTTCCGGTACCGCCACATTGTCCTCCAGTGCCACGACCGGCAATTTGCCCCTCTTCCGCCACTTGGCGCGCCAGACGTTCTTCCCGATGGCCAGCAAATAGGTGCCCAGATGACCGTCTTCCCGCAGCTGAAATGTACCCTTCTGTACCTGGAGGTAAAGGGCCACCACGCTATCCTGGAACACGTCCAGCGCATCCTCCTGCCCGCCGCCGTGCTCCCTGACGTAGCGGTCTACGCCCCGAAAGTACCGCTGGTAGACCTGTCGCAGTACGGTCCGGTCACTACGCGCGATCCCCTCGTAAATCTCCCGATCGGTCATTCACATTCTGACATTCGCAGGAAAAGTAAGGAATTGTGGGCGCGGACGCAGGTGCAGGGTGGATGGGTAAAAATATGAGCCGTCCCGGATGACCTTTTGCGACCCACCGACAGAGTAGGGCAAGTACATCCCCACACACTATGCCACACACGTCTACGCTCTTCTCCATTTTTCTGCTGCTGTTCGTTACTTCCACTGCTTTTGCCCAGTCGGAAAGCGAGCCCAACAATACCTTCGAATCGGCCGACCCCCTGACTACCGCCAACCTGGCCGGACAGTTGGGTTGCCAGGGAGCCGCCGACCGCGACGATTACTTCCAGGCGGAACTCAGCGACGACGGTACCCTCCGCCTCATCGTCAGCTACACGAACCGGAGCGGAAACGCCGGAGCGGACGCCACCGCCTATATCTACGATGGCAACGGAACGCTGCTGACGAGCACCCCCCGGTTCAACGTCGCCATCGGCGCCACCGTCACCGATACCCTGACGGTCTACGGGCGGGCAGAGGGTCTCGTGTATTTCCGCCTCTACTCCACCTTCTGCTTCGACTATTCCGTCCGCTACGAGCTGATCCCGGCACCGACCGACGCCGACGGGGAGACGAACAACACCCTCGCGGACGCTTCCGCCCTGGCACACGACCGGCCGGCCGACGGGCGGATCGGCTACGTCACCGGCGGGCAGCAGGACCGCGACGACTACTGGCTGACCACCCCGCCCGACGATGGTACCGTAGAGCTAGCGGTCACCCTCCTGAATAGCAGCAACAATAGCGGGGCCGACGCGACCGTATACATTTACGACGGCGATGGAACCCTACTGGCCAGCCAGTCGGCCTTCAACGTTCCGGCGGGCGAGGAACGGACGGTCGAGCTAAATGCCTACTGCCGGGCCCGCGATGAGGTATACTTCCGGATCTATTCGACCTTCAGCTTCGGCTACCGCATCCGCTACGCGGTCGACCCCCCACCCACGAACGCCGACGAAGAAGACAACAACACATTCGCCACCGCCGCGGCCATCGACCTGGCCGAGGAAACGGAAGGACGGCTCGGGTATTTGGACGCCACCACCCAGGATCGCGACGACTATTTCCGCACCACCCTCGATGACGACGGCACCATCCGGCTGATCGTCACCTACTTCAACACCAGCAACAACGGCGGGGCCGATGCCACGGCCTACATCTACGACGGCAACGAGCGGCTCCTGCGCTCCAGCGGCACCTTCAACGTAGCCGCCGACGGAAGCCGCACGGACACGCTCTTCGCCACCGGGCGGGCGCAGGATGATATCTACGTGCGGCTGTACACCACCTTTTGCTTCGGCTACAGCCTCCGGGTCGACCTGCTCGAACCCGAAACCGGCACCGACGAAGAACCCAACGACGACTTTGCCTCCGCCGCCCCGATTGCCCACCAAAGCGTCACCGAGGGGCGGGTCGGCTTCACCGCCGGGGCCGGGCAGGACCGCGACGATTACTTCCGGGCCGTGTTGCCGGACGACGGTACGGTCAAACTCACCATCACCTACATCAACGAAAGCGGGAACGCGGGAGCCGACGCAACGGCCTATATCTACGACGGCGACGGCACCCTGCTGACCAGCCTGAATAACTTCAACCAACCGACCGACGTCGAACGCACCCAGACCCTTTATGCCTACGGGCAGGCCCGCGATACGGTCTACTTCCGTCTGTATTCCACCTTCAGTTTCGGCTACCGTATTTCCTACGAGCTTCTGCCGCCGCCCACCGCACCGGACCCGGAAAGCAACAACACCCTGGCTACGGCCTCCGCCATTGACGTAGCTACGGAAGAACAGGGCCGTATTGGCTACCTCGATGCCACCTCCCAGGACCGCGACGACTACTGGCAGGCCATCCTGCCCGACGACGGCACCGTGCGCCTCAATCTGAACTTCATCAACACCAGCAACAACAGCGGAGCGGATGTAACCGCATACATTTACGACGGCGATGGCACCTTGCTAACGAGCCAGTCCCTCTTCAATCTGGCTACCGAAGGCGACTTCGATCTAAACCTGAGCGCCTACTGCCGCGCCCGCGATACGGTGTACTTCCGCGTCTACTCCACCTTCGGTTTCGGCTACCGAATCGACTATCAGTTGCTGGAGCCCCCCACCGGCCCCGACCCGGAAGTGAACAACAGCCTGGCTACGGCCGCCCCGATCGCCTTCGATAAGCTTACCGACGGCCGCATCGGCTATCTGGCCGCTACCACCCAGGACCGCGATGACTACTGGTACGCCGTGCTGCCGGACGACGGGGCCGTCCGCCTGGCGGTCACCTACCGCAACACCAGCAACAATGCGGGTGCCGACGCGACGGCCTATATCTACGACGGAGCCGGACGTCTGCTCACCAGCTCAAACAATTTCAACCAGCCCACGGATGCCGTCCGGACGGACACCCTCATCGCCTACGGCCGCGCCCGGGATACGGTCTACTTCCGGGTCTATTCCACCTTCTGCTTCGGCTATCAGCTGCAGTACGATCTGATCCGCCCCGCCTTCGCGGCCGATACCGAACCGAACAATACACTTGCCGAGGCTACACCCATCGGTACCGGGGGGGGAGTCAGCGGCAGGGTAGGCTTCACCGACCGCACGCAGGACCGCGACGACTATTTTCGGTTCGTAAACGAAGAGCTGGCCAGCTTCACCATAAACCTCGAGGGCGAGAACGCCAGTAATAACGCCGGGGCCGACCTCTACCTCTACGTGCTCGGGGAAAACGGCCGCCTGCTCCAGACCTTCAATATGTTTAATGTGGAGACCGGCCGCTTCAACCGAACCTTCCAGGTCAACTGCGTGGACCGGCAAACCCTCTACCTGCGGCTGTACTCCACCTTCGCCTTCGCCTACGGTATCGACTTCGAGGTGACCGCCCAGCAACCCCAGGCCTCCATCGAATACAGCCGCTTCGGCAACCGCTTCGCCTTCGTGGCCAACAGCCGCCGGGCCGAGACGATCGAGTGGGATTTCGACGACGGCACCACCTCTTCGGCGCGCTACCCGCTGCGAGAGTTTCCCATCGGGGTGTACGAAGTCATCCTGGAGGCAACGAATACCGCCTGCAACGAAACGGTCGTCACTACCGAGCGTATAGCCGTCAATGGGGTGGAGTCCTATTCGCCGAAACGGGCGGGCAAGGCCGAGGATTTCGGACGCTTTGGCTTGCGCCTGTTCGGTGCCGGATTCGATGAGGAAACTCAAGTCACGCTAACCAAAGGCAGCACGGTAGTCAGACCCCAGCAGGTGCTGATTCCGGAAGACGTGGAGCTTACCGCGCTATTCGAATTCGACGGTTTGGAAACGGGGCTGTACGACCTGCGGGTGAGCCTCGCCTCCGGGGAGACCTACGATTACCCGGATGGATTCGAGATCTTCGCCGATACCCCCGGCTTTGACATCGAAGTCGACGCCGTGGGCCCGAGCCGTATCCGGACCAACCGCTGGACGAACTACACCCTCAACATCACCAACGACCGGGCGCGGCTGGCCAATGGGGTAATCGCGGGCGTGGTGATCCCGGACGGAGTCGAAACGAACCTAGACGAAGTGATCAAGCGACGCAGCGGTCAGCTCCTGATCAAGGGAGACGTATGGGACATGCTCGAGATCAATCGCGACGACTTCAACGAGGAATTCTTCGACGGTACTTTCGACCCGAATGTGGATACCGTTTTCGCCGATTATAATCTGCTCAGCGAGCAACTCGGCCCCGAGCGGGGAATCACCATCGATACCCTCTACGGTCAGCCACTGAAGGGTACCCTCTACCTCATTTACGTCCCGGTGATCTTGCCGCAGAGTACCGTCCCCTTTCACTTCCGTCTACGCAGTACCTCCAGTCAGGAAGTAGCCCTGACCACCTACGCCTGGCCCGAGACCTGGCGCAATAACCCTCCTACCGGCAAGCAACTGGACGCTACCAAACAGGCCGCCCTGGAAGCTGCCGCCCTTTTGGAACTGACCGGGATCCCCGCGTTTAAGGTATTGGGGAAGACAGTCGGCTACTTCGATATCGGCACCCAGATAATCGCAACCGAACTCGTAGACGCGGTATATGGCCAGAACAACGCGAACGCCGAATTTTACCAGGAAAAGCTCGTGGACGCCTCGATAGAATTCAGTGGAAACTTCATTCCTTCCGCCAAGCACAGTAATAATGCCCGGCACGCCGCCGAGCAGGGCCGGGCTTACATGAAGCGGACCAGTAAGAAGATCACCAAGGTGGAATCCATACTGGACCGAACCGGAAAGGGCCGATTAAAGAAAAGCAAGGGAAAGGCCAAGACCAAAGCCCAGCTGGCCGCGCTAAGGAAAAAACTGGACGCCCAGGGCGTTGCCGTGACCGAAGCGGAAATGCAGGAATTTTACTCCGATCTCGAGACCTACGTCACCAAGAAGGGCATCAATTACGCCCGGGGAGAGATCGAAGATGCCCTGGGTGAGGACCCCGGTGACGCCTGCAGCACCCGACCGAAGAAGATCAAAAAGAAGCCGGTCACCTCCATCCGCTCCTTCGATCCCAACGCCATCTACGGCAATGCCGGTGTCGGGTCGGAACGCTACCTGCGGCTCGACGAACCCCTGAACTACCTCATCACCTTCGAGAACGTGGATACCGCCGAGGCCGCCGCCCAGATCGTGCGGGTGGAAACCAGGCTCGACCCCGCCATCTTCGATCTCTCCAGTACCGCGATCGGAAATGTCTACATTGGTGACAAGATGTATGCGATGGAAGGAGACCGTACCGAATATTTCGCCGACCTGGACCTCCGCCCCGCCCAGAACCTAATCGTACGGGTAAATGCAAAGCTGGATACCGTGACCGGAGACTTCAGCTGGCAGTTCACCTCCCTCGACCCCGGCACCATGGAACTCACCGAGGACGCGGATGCCGGCTTCCTGCCCCCCAACGTCAATGCCCCCGAAGGCGAGGGCGGCGTTTACTTCACCACTCGTCTGCGGACGGATGCAACGGACGGCGACACCCTTAGCGCCCAGGCCCTGATCTTCTTCGACGAGAACGACCCCATCTTCACCAACACCTGGTCGAACGTCATCGACGAAGCACCGCCCGCTTCCCGCCTGAACGCCGACTTCACCCAGGTCGACGATACAACGGTAACGGTAACCTACTTCGGGGACGACGAGGCCAGCGGGCTGAAGGACTACTACCTCCACGCCCGCCGCGCCGGCGAGCCCTGGTCCATGGCCGTCTATCCGTTGCTGAAGGGGGGTAGCTCGGAACTCATACTCGACCGCAACGTCACCTACGAGTTCTACGTAGTCGCCCAGGACAGCGTCGGCAACCGCGAACGGAAGCCCCCCGTCCCCGAACTCTCGGTAACCCTGGGTACGGTGAGTACCCGCGACATCGACAGACAGACGCTACCCATCAGCCTCTTCCCCAACCCCGTAGGAACCGAAGTAGCCTACCTGCTCTCCCCCGTCACCCTACGAAATGCCAGCATTACGCTGATAAATGCCCGGGGGCAGGTACAGCACCGCCAGCAAAGCGACCTGGTCGCCGATTCCCCCTTCCCGCTACCGACTACCGCTTTACCCAGCGGCATATATCTCGTGCAGGTCAGTGACGACAGCGGCGGCAGGTGGGCCGGCCGGCTCGTGGTGGTGAGGGATTAAGTTCCCTCACTTCCGCGCCCGCTGGTACTTCTCGTCGAACTTGCGGTACAGCTCGGCCTGCTTGTTGTCCAGGTTCACGTCGCGGCCATCGATGAAGGCCCGCTCCACCCGGCTGGTCCGCATATCGAGCACGTCACCGCTGACGATGATAAAGGTGGCCGACTTGCCGGCCTCCAGGCTGCCGTAGTCCTTGTCGATGCCCGTGATTCGGGCCGGGGCCAGGGTGAGGGCCTCGATGGCCTTCTCGTAATCGAGCCCGAAGCCGACGGCCTGCCCGGCCACGAAGGGCAGATTGCGCTGCTGCCAGTAGCCCTCGTGGCTGATGGCGAATTCCACCCCGGCTTCCGCCAGCAGGGCCGGGTTGCGGTAGGGCTGGTCGATGGCATCCCCGGGCCGGTCGGGCAGCGCCTGGGTACTGCTGAGAATAACGGGCACCTCCTCCCGCTTCAGGAAGTCGGCGATCAGGTAGGCCTGGTAGCCCCCGACCACCACCGGGCGGGCACCCATCTCCTTCAGCAGCAAAACGCCCGCTTGAATATCGCGGGCCTCATCGGCGTGCAGGTAGGCGTTCGCATCCCCGCTTACGGCCTCACAGAAGGCTTCCAGTTTAAGCAGTCGGTCGCCTTCCCCTTCCGGACGGTTGCAGTAGGCCGCGGCCTGTTGCAGGAACAATTCCAGTTCCCGGACGCGCTCGGCGTAGCCCTCGCTTTCCGTCAGGGCACCGGTCATCCAGTTATAGCGGTAGCGGTTCGGCCAGTTCACGTGCAGCCCGTCGTCGGCGCGCACGGCGGCATCCTCGTAGTTCCAGCCATCTAGTTGCACCATGCTGCTGCGGCCGCTGACCAGACTGCCCTCGGGGGTGGTCTGGGCGATCAGCACGCCGCGGCTTCTCACCGTGGGGATGACCTGGGAGTCGGTATTGAAGGCGATCAGGGCGCGGGCGTTCGGATTGAACACCCCGACTTCCCGCTGATCGTTCGTGGCGCGCACGGCCCCGATCTCGGTCAGGCCTAGTTGGCTGTTGAGGGCGATCAGGCCGGGGTACACTTCCTTGCCGGTAGCATCTACCGTCTCGTAGCCAGCGGGGACGGTAATCTCGGAACCGACCGCTTCGATGCGACCATCACGCAGCAGCAGGGTGGCGTTCTCCGAAACCGTTCCATCACCCACGTGGATAGTAGCATTAGTTATGGCGATGGGCCCGGACTGCTCGGCGGCGGGCGTAGGGTTCTGGGCGCGGACGCAGGTGCCGGCCAGCACGAAAACCAATAGCAGAAACGAGCGAAAAATGGAGGTGGTCATGGCTAGTGGGTTTCGTGGTTTTCGTGGGTCAGGCTATCGCAGTGGAGCAGGCGGCGCTTGGTGCCCCGGGCGGGCTGGGTCTTCTTCCCTTTTTTCTTATCGTCCAGGCTGGCCTGGATGAGGGCGTTGCGCTCGGCGAGCATTTCTTCGCGGCGGGCTTCGTAGTCTTCCCGGT
>CAZKPE010000071.1:5274-16610 GCA_964554545.1 uncultured Lewinella sp. | reverse complement strand
TGTAGAGCGACTCGGCGTCGAAGTGGTCGTCGCGGCTGTAGATCTCCTCCAGGATGGCGAAGCGCTCGGGCGTCCGCCGGGCCTTGCGCTCGCGCAGGTGCTCGGCGAAGATTTCCTTGATCTGCTCGATATCGGTGGTGGGGTTGCTCTGCATGAAAGGGGCGCCGCTTGACTTATTCTACCCGGGAAACGGTTGAGACGTTGTCTAAGTTTTGCAGTGCGCGCGTCGCCAGCCGCAGCTGATCGGTGTTGCGCACCAGCAGGCTGACGGTGGCCGTGAAGGCCCCGCTCTCGGCGGCGATGTGGAAGCTGCGGATGTCCAGGTCCATCTCGGCGATCTCGTGGCTGATGGTCTCGATCACCCCCTTGCCGGCGTCGCGCCCCGTCAGCTTGAGCTCGGCCACGAAGCTGTGCTCGGTGGTGCTGACCCACTCGGCCTTCATGATGCGGTAGTCGTAGTTGGCCATCAGGTTCTCCGCGTTCGGACAGATGACGCGGTGGATCTTCAGCCCGGCGTTCGAGGTGAGGTAGGCAAATACCTGGTCGCCCTGCACGGGGTTGCAGCAGCTGGCCATGGTGTACTCCAGCTGGTCGCCGGGCTCACCGTTGATGAGCAGGCGGGTATGCCCCTTGACCCTATTGGCCGTGTTGCGGCGGCTCTTGCTGTCGGGTTCTTTTTCCTGGGGCGGGGACGCAGGTGCAGGGGGAATCACCAACTTTCCATGCTCCACGACGAAGGGGCGGAGTACCTGGGCGATACTCAGGTTTTCCTGGCCGATCTCGTAAAAAAGATCGACGTGGCTATTGTCCGTCCAGTGACGGGCCAGGGTTTCGATGGCGGCTTTATCGTCCTCCACGCGCAGGTTTTTGAGTTTGCGCAGCAGGGCTTCCCGGGCCATTTCCCCGGCCTTGCGCTTTTCCTCCTTCAGCGCCTGACGGATTTTGGCCTTGGCCTTCCCGGTCTTGACCATGTCCAGCCAGTTCGGGTTCGGCTTTTGATTGGGGTTGGTGTTGACCTTGAGGCGGTCGCCGTTACGGAGTTCGTAGCTCAGGGGCACGATCCGCTCATCGCAGAGCACGCTCTGGCAGTGGTAGCCGACCATACTGTGCACGCTGAAGGCAAAATCGAGAGCCGTGGCTCCCTTGGGCAGGGCCTTCATGTCGCCGTTCGGGGTGTAGACGTAGACCTCCTCATTGAAGAAGCTGTTGTCGCGGAAGTCCCCCAGGAACTGGACGGTATCGCTGTTCGGGTTCTCGAGGATGTCGCGTACGCTTTCGAACCACTGCTCGTAGACGTCCCGCTGGTTACTTACGCCCTTATACTTCCAGTGGGCGGCGAAGCCCCGCTCGGCGATCTCGTTCATCCGTTCGCTCCGGATCTGTACTTCCACGAAGCGGGCACCGGGGCCGACCACCGTGGTGTGCAGACTCTCGTAGCCGTTCGACTTGGGGATGGTGATCCAGTCCTTCAGTCGGGAGGGCACGGCCTGGTAGGCATCGGTAATGGTGCTATAGACGGCCCAGGCGGCCAGTTTCTCCTTCTCCCGGGGCACGTTCAGGATGACGCGCACCGCGAAGAGGTCGTAAATCTGCTCGAAGGGGACCTGCTTCTTCTTGATCTTATTCGCGATGCTGTAGATCGACTTCGGCCGGCCGAAGATGCGGTAGGGGTAGCCCAGTTCGTCCAGCTTTTCGCGCAGGGGGGCGATGAAGCTCTCGATGTATTTTTCCCGGCTCGACTTGGTTTCTCGCAGCTTGCGGGCCACGGCATTGTACTCGTCGCGCTCGAGCACCTTCATACACAGGTCCAGGAACTCGGAGCGGAAGTTGTACAGTCCGAGCCGGTGGGCCAGGGGGGCGTAGATGTAGCTCGTTTCGGCGGCGATCTTGAGCTGTTTGTGCTCGGGCATGGCCGTGATGGTGCGCATATTGTGCAGGCGGTCGGCCATCTTGATGAGCACAATGCGCACGTCGATGATCAGAGTGGAGAGTACCTTCTTGAAGTTCTCGGCCTGCTTGCTTTCCGACTGGTAGGCACTATCCAGTTTGGTCAACCCGCCCACCATCTGGGCGATCCGCTCGCCGAAGCGATGGTGAATCTCCTCTAACGTAACCGGCGTATCCTCGACGACGTCATGCAGCAGGGCCGCGCAGATCGCGGTCGGGCCCAGACCGATCTCCTCGGCACAGATACGGGCCACGGCAATGGGGTGGAGGATGTAGGGCTCGTGCGTGCGCCGGCGCTGGTGGCGGTGGCTGAAGTTAGCCAGCTCGAAGGCGCGGTCCATCTGCTCCCGGTCCTCTTCGGAGAAGGGGGTGCGCAGGCTGGCGATCAGCTCGGTGTAGGCCGTCTGTATCGCTTGCTGCTCCGCTACCGTGATGTCGAGTACTTCCGCCATACCAAAAAATAAAAACTACGCTATAGCCGACGTAGTTTAACCAGCTCCCGAAAGGCCTTACGTGACTCCTGGGCCGGGCTCCCGAAGTAGGTCTTCCCGGCCTCCAGGTCATTCCCTATTCCGCTCTGAGCTAATACGGTCACCCGTTCTCCGATGGTGATGTTTTGGGCAATCCCCACCTGCCCCTGCAGGATGCACCAGTCTCCGATCACGCAGTTGCCCGCCACCCCGACCTGGGCGGCCATCAGCACGTGGGCTCCGATGCGGCAGTCGTGGCCGATCTGTACCTGGGCGTCGAGTTTGCTGCCCCGGCCGATCACCGTCGTGGTCGATACCCCCCGGGCAATGGTACAGCAGGGCCCGACGAGAACGTCGTCCTGCAGGTGAACGCTGCCTCCGCTGCGTAAGCTTGCATAGCCTTCCGCCGTCCGTTTAAAGTAGAAGGCCTCCCCGCCGATTACCGCTCCGGCACTCACCGTCACCCGGTCGCCGAGTATGCAGCCGTCGCCGATCGTGCAGTTAGGCTGCAGTAGGCAGTCTTGGCCGATCCTTACCCCCTTCCCTAGCCTGACTCCGGGGCCGATGACCGTCCCTTCCCCGACGGCAGCCTCCTCGTTTACCGGAAGATACGGCACCTGCGGCCGCGCCCGCCACACCAGCCCGTTGTAGGCCACGAAGGGCTCAGGGTGGAGCAGCAAGGCCTTCCCCTCCGGACAGGCCTGCTCCCGGTCGATCAGAATGACGGAAGCCGCGGAGGCCAGCGTTTTAGCGTAGTACTTCGGGTGATCGACAAAGCAGAGGTCGCCGGGCACCACGTGGTGAATTTCGTTGAGGCCGGTCACCTCGATCTCCCCGTCCCCGATTAACCGGGCGTTCAGTTGCCGGGCCAGGGCGGCGGCGGTGGTGGGTTGGGCTAGTTTCATGGGGGGCTTAGTTAATGACCCCCTCCAGGCGGTACTTGTAGTAGTCGACGCCGGCTCCGTATACCCAGCCGAGGCGACCGTCAGCCAGTCGGATCTTCACCCAGGGGGCCGTGGGCGTGACCTCCCCCAGGTCGATCCGGTAGAGGGAATCGGTAACCTCGTTGGCGAAGGCGACGGGCTCGTAGAGCTTCAGGCGGCCGATGACGGGGTTACCGAGGCCGGGGCGGGTGCGCACGTTCAGCCCGTCGATGGTACTGTAGAGGGTCGTTTCCTTTTGTACCACCAGTTGGGTCGGCCGCCCCGGCACGTATACCGTACTGTCACCGGGCAGGGGTTGGGTGCGGGCCCGGAGCAGGGCGGCTTCCCGGGCCAGGGCTTCCCGTTCGGCATCCGTGAGCAGGGCGTCGGCGGGGTCCAGCTGCACCCGGGTGGCCTGTAGCTTGCGGATGCTGTCGCGCAGGATACTGTCGCGCCGTTCCAGGTAATCTTCGCGGGTGGTGCGCTCCTCGATCATAGCGTAATCGCCGTCGTTGGCACTGCACTGCCGCATAGCCCAGACCATAAAGCCGAGGGTGAGCAGGGAGACGATCACGAAGGGGACCCACTGGGTGGTGCTGCGTCGGGGGGCGGGCATGGGGCTAAAGGTAGGAGGAAATGGGGATTGAGAATTTGGGAGTTACGGCTTTGCTCCCTGCGGTCGTTAGAAATTCATCACGGATTGCACGGATCGCGCTTCGCGCTGGGCACGGATTTGCACGGATTCCGCTGCGCGGTCGAGTCTGCTGTGCAGGGTGATGAACCACGGGGGAGAGGGTTAAGCCGGAATAGGTGGGCATTCCGAAAACCTCATTTACCCGATTACGTTTTGATTACCCTGCCTGAGATGCAGGCAATTTCAAATTACAAATTCTAGATTCTCAATTTTCATGCCCCGCCACTATTCCCAGTTATACCGCGAGCTGCGTGCCGTAGACCCCAAGGACTACCACCGCATCATCCGCGTATACGAGGAGCGGGAGCAGGAGATCGGGCGACTGGACGTTTTGGAGCACTTCGAGCTGACCGTCAGCTATGTGGATGCGCTATTCGAAACCGGGGCCTACCGCGAGCACCAGCTGATGGTCGACCTGGTCATCGACGCCAGTATTCGCCACGACATCCGCCACGTACCGGGACGGGAGGAGGAGATTTTTCACTATCAGCTATTCCGCAAGGCGGCCAGTGCCTTTCGCATACAGGAGTACGCCACGGCCGAGCACGTGCTGCGGGAGCTCATCCGGATGCGACCCGAGCAGGACATCTCCGTTCGTTTTCTACGCACCACTCTCTTTCGCCAGCGCACCCAACTGCTGCAGTGGGGGCGGGCCGCCTGCATTCTTTGCATGTTGCTGACGGCCGGGGTGGTGACGGTGAACCTGCTGGTCATCCAGAATTTCTACCCCCACCTGTCGGGGCTGGCGGCGGCCATCAGCGCCACGGTCTTTATTGTCGGGCTACTGAGTTTGGCGGGCGCCTACGCCCTGGCCTACTACCTGGCCTGGCGGGAAGCCGGACGATTTCGTTCTTCCCGCATAAACAAACGGCGGCCCTAGCCGCTCCTATAGGCAAAAACATCCAGTAGTTTATGGCAGTGACCAAACCCACCCTAGTCATTCTTGCCGCCGGTATGGGCAGCCGCTACGGCGGGCTCAAGCAGATCGACGGCGTCGGCCCCAGTGAAGAGGGCATCATCGAATACTCCATCTACGACGCCATCCGCGCCGGCTTCGGCAAAGTGGTCTTCGTGATCCGCAAAGACATCGAGGAGCCCTTCCGCGAAAAATTCGACGGCAAGTTCGGCGATAAGATCAAGGTAGAATACGCCTTCCAGGGCATGGATAGTTTCGTGCCCGACGACGTCGACCACAGTAAGCGCGAAAAGCCCTGGGGCACCACCCACGCCATGCTCGTAGCCAAAGATGTGGTGGACGAACCCTTCGCCGTCATCAACGCTGACGACTACTACGGAGTCAAGGGTTTCCAAAAAATGGCCTCCTTCCTGGTAGCCGATGCCGCCCCCGACCACTTCGCCATGTGTGGCTACGTGCTGCACCGCACGCTCTCCGATCACGGTACCGTCAACCGCGGCGTGGCCGTGGTGGCCGAAGACTACCTGCTCAAGGACGTCAATGAGCGCCTTAAGATCCAGCGGGGCGAGGACAACAAAGTCCGCTACCTGGGCGAGGACGGCCACCAATACGAACTGGCCGACGAAGACGTGGTGTCCATGAATTTCTGGGGCTTCCACCCCGCCATCTTCGACCGTATCGAGCAGGGTTTTCACCGCTTCGCCCGCGAGAATAAGGACAACCCCCGCGCCGAGTACCTCATCCCCGAGGTCGTCGATAATATGATCAAGGACGGCTCGGCCACCGTGAAGGTGCTGGTCTCCGACGATAAGTGGTACGGCGTCACCTACCAGGAAGACAAGCCCAAGGTACAGGAAGCCTTCGCCCTGCTGGTCGCCGAAAACACCTACCCCTCACCCCTTTTCTCGTAGTAGATACTCACTCCAACTGCCGGGATAGAGCGCCGGCATCCGTTCGAAGGCGTAGTAATACGCCAACGTGTTGTGACAGGCCGTCACCCCCGAGCCGCAGTAGAAGACATTCCGCTGCGGCTCGTTTTGTAGACCGGCGAAGCGTTCCCGCAGCTCCTCCCGGCTTTTGAGCTTCCCGTCGCTCAGGTTTTCCGGCCACGGCAGGTTGATCGCCCCCGGGATGTGGCCCGCCACCGGGTCGATGGGCTCGTGTTCCCCCCGGTAGCGCTCGGCGGTGCGGCTGTCAATGAGGGTATAGCCGGCTTTGCCCCTTAGTTTATCCACTTCGTCGCGATCATGGATGGGTAGCCTCCCATCGGCAATGTCGAGGGGTGGGGCGGGGACGCAGGTACCGGCGGATCTGGATAACTGGCCGTCGGCCGCCCGCCAGGCCGAAAGTCCCCCATCGAGTACCGCCACTTTTTCGTGGCCCAAATCCCGCAGCAACCACCAGGCCCGGGCGGCAATGCCCCCTCCTTTGTCGTCGTAGGCCACGACGGTACGGTCGGCGGTCAATCCCAGCCCAGCGAGTTTGGCGGCGAAGACGGCCCGATCGGGTAGGGGGTGACGCCCCGTCCGGTCGGGGATGATCGGTCCGGAGAGGTCCGCATCCAGGTGCAGGTAGTGCGCGCCGGGAATGTGGCCTGCTCCGTACGCCCGCCGACCGGCCTCGGTGTCTGACAAATCGAAGCGGCAGTCCAGGATGAGGGGATCGGTGGAGAGCAGCTCCTGCAGCTCGGTTACGGAAACGATTGGGGGATACACGCCCCTAAATTACGCTTAACCCGCCATCCATGCCCACCACCTGCCCGGTCATGAAGGCCGCCCGCTCGCTCAGCAGGAAGGCGGCCATACTGGCAATCTCCTGGGGTGACGCGACGCGATTCAGGGGGTGGCGTTTGGCGCTGGCTTCCCGCTTGTCGTCCGAAGACAGCAGCTTTTCGGCCAGGGGCGTGTCGGTCAGGGATGGTGCGATGGCATTCACCCGGATGGTCGGAGCATACTCGGCGGCCAGGCTCCGCGTCAGCCCTTCGACGGCCCCCTTAGCGGCGGCAACCGCAGCGTGGAAGGGCATACCGCGCTGCACGGCAACGGTGGAGAAGAAAACGATGGAACCCTGTCCGCTCTTTTTCAGGCTACGTTCCACGGCCTGCAGGCAGCGTACCGCGCCGACCACGTTGAGTTCGAAGGCTTCGCGGAAGGCATCGGATTTCAGGCTGCGAAAGCTACGCAAGTCGATGCTGCCCGGACAGTAGGCGAGCCCGTCGACCTGCTCCGGGACGGCGGACCTCAGATCAGCCGACTCATCGGTGACGTCCAGGCTAGTGAAGGTGACGGAGGCGGGCAGGTCGCGGACTTCGCGGGCCCAGACGTGGAGGGTGTGGCCGGCTGCGAGGAGCTCGTCCACCAGGGCGCGGCCGATTCCGGAGCTGCCGCCGACGATGAGGTAGGTCATAGTAGGGATGTGGTTAATGAAAACGACCCGGCCGGCGGTTGCCGATCGGGTCGTTACGCTTAGGCTTTGGGGGCCTAAGAGAGCGGGGCGGTACTTAGTTGACCGACTCGCTCAGTTTCTTACCGGGCTTGAACTTGACGACGTTCTTGGCCGCGATCTGAATGGTCTCGTTCGTGCGGGGGTTGCGACCCTCACGGGCGGGGCGGTGGTTGACCGAGAAGGTGCCGAAGCCGACGAGGCTTACGCTGTCTTCATCCTTCAGGGCACCTTCGATGGCACTCAGGGTGGCGCTCAGGGCGCTTTCGGCCTGGTCCTTGGTGAGGTCGGCTTTTTCGGCGATGGCCGATACGAGTTCTCCTTTGTTCATTTCACTAATGATTTTGTGGTTAATAAGTGGGGAGACACACGGCCACCCCGAATTAATGGGTTAACTTAATAGCAAGTTAGCGGTACAAACGTATGAAAAAGTCCAGTGTTTATCCCATTCTCCTTATTTTACTAGCTTTCACGCTACTATTTACCGCTGCCTGTAACCGCAAATCCGGCTGCCACGCCCTCGACCAAAGCACCAAACCACCCAAGAAGGCAAAACGCGGCGACCAGGCTGATCTCTTCGGCCGCAAGCAATAAAGTAGCTACTTTTCGCCCAGTGGCACGCCAACGCTCTCGCGCAGTTTTAGGGGTACGGACTCCCGTTTCCCACCCCGCCGCAGGTTGCGCACCCGGTAGGGCCGCTTGTTCTGACTTTCATAGTAGGTCCGCATTAGTACTTCTACAATGATGCCGACGGTCACTAACTGGATGCCCGCCAGTACCAGCAGGGCACCTAATATCAGTAAGGGCTTTCCCCAAATATCCTGACCCAGCAGTTTGAGGGCCAGCAAATACAAGTTGATCAGTACCCCGATGCCGAACAGCGCCAGCCCCGCCTGGGCAAACAGGTGCATAGGCTTCTGTAAGTACTTTTTCAAAAACAGCATCAGCAGCAGGTCACTGACCACCTTGAAGGTGCGGCCGAGCCCATACTTGCTCTCTCCAAACTGCCGGGCATGGTGGCGTACCGGTATTTGGGTGATGCGAGCTCCTTCCAGACTGGCCAGCACGGAGATGAAGCGGTGCAGTTCCCCGTATACTCCCAGATCGCGGGCAATTTCGGCTCGAAAGACTTTGAGGGCGCAGCCGTAATCCCGCAAATGGACCCCACTCAGGTTGCGGATGATCCAGTTGGCGATCCGGCTGGGAATCTTGCGGAGCAGTGTGCCATCCTGCCGGTTCACCCGCTCCCCCACCACCAGGTCCCACTCCTCTTCGACCAGGCGCAACATGTCGGGCAGGTCGGCGGGGTCGTTCTGCAGGTCACCGTCCATGGTGGCGATGTAGCGGCCGCGGGCGGCGTCGATACCGGCCATTAGGGCCAGGCTCTGCCCGTAGTTCTTCCGCAGCTCGACGACCACCAGGCGGGGATCGTCCAGTTCGTGCAGTAAAGCCACGGAGCCGTCGGTACTACCGTCATCCACGTAGATGATCTCGTAGTCCATCCCCCCGAGGGCCGCGTGGATGCGGTCAATGAGCGGACGGATATTGTCCCGCTCGTTCAGAATGGTAACGATGACGGAGAGGCGCATGGCGGCAAAAATACGGTGGGCTTACCGCAGAAGAATAGTGAGCTCCCCACATATTCGGTTATTACCGGAAACGAAAGGTCCTTAATTTGCTGTTAAAGGGGAGGAACGGTAGCCAGCCGCTAAACCACCGCCGGTCGCCATACCTTTATATACCGCCCCCCCGTCCACCGGCAGCCGATGTGCTGTCGAATTCCGGTACGGAACAAAATGAACGCTATGAAGTCGCGCGGCCCCCTGCTTTTTTCCGCTATCCTGCTGGTCTTTGCCCTGATCGCCGCCGTCCGGCCCGGAATGAACGTGCCCCCCGAGGATGCGCCCTCGGTGATCATGCAGACTATGCTGCGTACGCTGAGCTACTACCACTACCAGCCGACGGAAATCGATGATGCCTTCTCCGAGCGTGCCTACCAGGAATACCTCAACGGCATCGACGGGGCCCGGCTGTTCTTCACCCAGGAGGACATCGTGGCCCTGGATACCTACCGGCTAAGCATCGACGACCAGAGCAAGGAGGGTAAGTATACCTTTTACGATGCCGCCCAGCAACGCCTGGATGCGGCGCTCGACAAGACCCAGAGCTGGTACGAGGAAATCCTGGCCGAGCCCTTCGACCTCGACGCGGCGGGTACCTTCGTAGACCGCGATGACACGAGCGACTGGCCCGCCGACGATGCCGAACTGCGACAGTACTGGCACGACTACCTGAAGCGCGACGTACTGAACCAAATCGTGAATAAGCGGGAGGAAATGGAGCGCGACACCACCGGTGCTACCTACCCCAGCCTGGAAGAACAGGAAGCCGAATACCGCGGCAAGCTGCTGGAACGCTACCAGGGCTGGTACAAGCGGATGCGGGAGATGAAGCCCAGCGTGAAGCGCGGACAGTACCTGAATGCCCTGACGGCCGTCTTCGACCCCCATACGAGCTACTTCCGCCCCAAGGACAAGGAGTCTTTCGACATTCGCTTCAGCGGCCAGCTCGAAGGGATCGGCGCCACCCTCCAGACCGACGATGAGTACACCAAAGTGACCTCGGTAGTCGTCGGCGGCCCCGCCTGGAAGGGTAAGGAACTGAAGGAGGACGACCTGATCATGGGCGTCCGCCAGGAAGATCAGAACGAGTTCGTAGACGTGAAAGGCATGCCCCTGGAAGACGTGGTCGATAAGATCAGGGGGAAGAAGGGCACCCTGGTCGAACTCAAAGTCAAAAAGCCCGACGGCGCCGTGGAGCAGATCGAGATCGAGCGCGACGTGATCATCATCGACGAAACCTACGCCAAATCCCTCATCATCGACGAGGAAACCAACGACAAGCGGGTCGGCTACATCTACCTGCCCAGCTTTTACGCCAATTTTCAGGACCGCAACGGCCGCTTCTCCGCCAAAGATGTAGAAGCCGAACTGAAGAAACTAAAGGCACAGGACGTGGACGGCATCATCCTCGACTTGCGCAACAATGGCGGTGGCTCCCTCCGCGACGTGGTCGACATGACGGGCTTCTTCATCCCCGAAGGCCCGGTCGTACAGGTAGCCGGCCGGAACACCAAGACCGAAGTGCTCCGCGACAAGGACCGTCGCGTGCAGTACGACGGCCCCCTGGTGGTGCTGGTGAACCAGTACTCGGCTTCGGCCAGCGAAATCCTCGCGGCCGCGCTGCAGGACTACGAGCGGGCCGTGATCGTCGGTAGCACCTCGACCTTCGGTAAAGGCACCGTACAACGCTTCGTGGACCTGGACGACGCCATCAACGGCTTCGACGAGGTAAAACCCCTCGGTACCGCCAAGCTCACCACCCAGAAGTTTTACCGTATCAACGGCGGCTCTACCCAGTTGCGCGGCGTCACCCCCGACATCATCCTGCCCGACAGCCGCTCCCTGCTGAAAACCGGCGAAAAGGAGCAAAACGCCCCCCTGGCCTGGACGGAGATCGACCCGGCCAATTACAGCCAGGACATCTACCGTATCCGTCACCTCGACCTGCTACAGCAGCGTAGTGCCGATCGGGTGGCCCAGAACGCTACCTTCGGCCGCATCGAGGAAAATGCCAAGCGGGTGAAGCGGCAGCGCGATCGCAATACCTATCCCCTGGCCCTAGCCGACTTCGAGGAACTCCAGCGGGCCAACCGCAGCGAGGCCGAGATGTACGACGACCTCTTCGATGACGTGGTCAACCCCGGCGTCCTGAATCTGGAAGTCGATCTCGAACCCATCCTGGCCGACGAAAGCAAGTCCGCCCGCAACGACGACTTCAAGGAAAGCGTGCAAAAGGACGTCTACATCCGCGAAGCCGTCAACATCGTCGAGGATATGATCGAGCTGGAGGGGAAGAAGGTGGCGGGGAAGGAGTGAAGTAGT
>CAZKPE010000071.1:0-5174 GCA_964554545.1 uncultured Lewinella sp. | reverse complement strand
CGAGGATATGATCGAGCTGGAGGGGAAGAAGGTGGCGGGGAAGGAGTGAAGTAGTAGGAAGTATGGGAGTATGAAGTCTAGAAGTAGGTAGTATGAAGTATGAAGTATGAAGTAGGTAGTATGAAGTATGAAGTATGAAGTATGAAGTATGAAAGTATGAAGTAGGAAGTCACTTCATACTTCCAACTATCCGACTTCCGACTAAAGACTCCCACCCTCCACCTCCACCTGCTCCCCCGTCCGCATATCCTTCACGCTGTATATCCCGCTCCCCGCTTCGCGGCTGCCGATGATGATCACCTTCGGGACGCCCCGCTGATCGGCGTACTTGAGCATTTTGCCGAGTTTGGCGGCGCTGGGGTAGAGATCGACATTGCGACCGGCCCGGCGTAGGCGCTGTACGAGCTGGTAGCCGTGGGCGAGGGTGTCTTCGTCCAGGCAGACGGCCAGGTAGTCCAGGTTTTGGGCGGTATCGTCGGGGAAGAGATCGAGCTCTAATAAGACGTCGTAAATACGCTCGGCCCCGAAGCTGATACCCACCCCCGAAAGATCGCGGCCCCCGAAGATGCCCGTCAGGTCGGCGTAGCGGCCACCCCCGGCGATGCTGCCCATCTGAATGGTTGGATGCGCGTCCGTATCGACGGCCACCTCGTAAATGCAGCCGGTGTAGTAGTTGAGCCCGCGGGCCAGGGTGACGTCGAACTCCAGCCGGTTCGTGGTGGTGCCGACGGTGTCGAAGACGTCCTGTAGCTCGGCGATGCCCCGACGGCCGACTTCGCTTTTTTTGAGGAGGGGGGCGACTTTTTCCAGGCCCGTGACGCCGAGGAACTGGCGGATCACCGCGATGGCTTCTTCCCCGACGCCCCGTTCGCGCAACTCTTTTTCCACCCCCTCGGCCCCGATCTTATCGAGCTTGTCGATGGCGATGGTGATGTCCAGCATGCGGTCGGCGTGACCGGCGATCTCGGCCAGCCCGGCCAGTATCTTCCGGTTGTTGAGGCGGATAATGACCTTCAGGCCGAGCTCGGTGAATACGTCATCCAGCAACTGCGTCAGCTCGGCTTCGTAGAGCAGGCTGTCGGAGCCCACCACGTCGGCGTCGCACTGGTAGAACTCGTTGTAACGTCCCTTCTGCGGCCGGTCGGCGCGCCAGACGGGGGCGATGGCGTAGCGCTTGAAGGGGAAGGCCAGCTCGTTCTGGTGCATGACCACGTAGCGGGCGAAGGGGACGGTGAGGTCGTAGCGCAGTCCGCGTTTGGATATCTGGGGGAGTACGGCGTCGCTATCCTTTTCGGTCAGCTTTTTAGCGTCGGCCTTGCGCAAGAAGTCCCCGTTGTTGAGCACCTTGAAGAGCAGGCGGTCCCCTTCTTCTCCGTACTTGCCGGTCAGGGTACTCAGGTTTTCCATTATCGGGGTTTCGATGGGCTGGTAGCCGTAGCGGCGGAAGTAGGTCCGGATGGTGTCGAAGATGTAATCGCGTCGGCGCACCTCGTCGGGAAGGAAATCGCGGGTGCCCTTGGGGAGGGAAGGCTTCATGGGGCTCAAAGGTCGGATAAAAGTTGCCGAGCCGCACTTCGGTACGGATGACCGGTGCTATTCGCGATGGTATTTAGGATCGACACGGCACCTGCGTCCGCGCCCGAATCCAATTGCGCCAGGGCGGTATACCACTCGGCGGCGGAACGGTAGGGGCTGTCGGGGGGCACGCGCTGCAGCCAATCCAGGGCTCGAATAGGGTCGTCCAGGGCCAGGGCGGACACCCCCAGGTAGAGGTGGGAAGCCGGATACACCCCGGCGGCGGGCAGCAACTCGTCGTAGGTCGTGCGGTAGTCTCCCCGGTCGTAATCCTGTAGGATGCGGGCCAGATCGCGGTCGTATTCCGTAGTCGGTTCGGTCGTGGCGAAGATGTTGGGGTAGGGCTCGAAGTAGCGGTCAGCCAGCCGGTCGGGAGCGGGACGGCCGAAGGTGTCGTAGGCCAACCATAGCAAGATACCGAACAGAATGGCCGAGAAAACGAGCCCGAAGGAGGGCAGGGCCAGGGGGCGTTTGGGGCGGACGGGCTCCAGTTCGATATCGTCATCGGGCAGACGGGCGCGGGGCCCAGGTGCAGGCTGTTCCGGCAAACGAGTGAGCGTTTCCATCAAATCCTGGCGGCCGGCTACGGTGAGGACGGCCCGGTAGAGATCGCCGCGATCGGGTTGCAGGGCAACGAGCCGGGCGCGACATTCCTGAAGTTCGATGGCCAGGGCCTCGGGTACCTCGGGTTCGCGGACCCGGATCAGGGCCTCGGTGGATAGATTGTGGTAGTCGGCCAGTAGCAGCAGCTCCCGGCAGGACTCCCCCATGCGGCGGTAACGGCGGAAGAGCTCGTCTCCCTCCTCGCTGAGCACCACCGGGCGGGGCAGGTCCGGCGGGGCGGGGCCACCGAAGTAGTGAGCGGCTACCGCGGTCAGGTAAGCGAAGACCTCGCCGTCGTGGTTAGCTTGCGCCATGTGGCCCTCGTACCAGGCGATGAGGGCGCGGCGGTAGTTGAGCAGGGCCTCCTCTTCGGGATAGCCGTTGGCCTCCGCCCACTCCAGGTACTCCTCCCGGTGGGTACGGTAGACCGTGATGAGTTGGGCGAGGGGGCGTCCGTCCTGGTTACGAACTTCGTTGTTCACGTTGCCGTTTTCCTAACAACAAAACCCATTCAGCATGAGTGCGCAAGGAGATAAAGTTCGCGGAGACTGGAACCAGGTCAAAGGAAAAGCCAAGCAGGAGTACGGTGATCTGACCGATGATGACCTCACCTACCGGGAGGGCAAGGAAGACGAATTTTACGGCAAACTGCAGTCGAAGCTCGGCAAGACCAAGCAGGAGGTAAAGGATTGGATCGATAGCCTGTAGGTATTCGGATATTCCGGTTGCTTTCGCACCGATCGGGGTAGGCTGGGTTCAATAGACCATGAAGGGGCGGTGTAATGACTACATTCGCCTACGCATCGTATTGACCGTAACCCACAAACTACCATTACATGGCCGATATTCAGGAACTCAAGCGCGTCGCTTCCCAGGTCAGGCGCGACATTATTCGTCAGGTCTATCTCTGTCAGAGCGGCCACCCCGGCGGGGCTCTCGGCAATACCGATTTACTCGTAGCCCTCTACTTCGAGGTGATGAAGCACGACCCCGCCTTCCGTATGGAGGCGAAGGGGGAGGACGTATTCCTGCTTTCCAACGGCCACATCAGCCCGGTCTTTTATAGCGTACTGGCTCGCTCCGGCTACTTCCCGGTGGAGGAGCTGAAGACCTTCCGGGCCATCGATAGCCGGCTGCAGGGCCATCCGACCACCCACGAGGGGCTACCCGGGGTGCGCATCGCCTCCGGCTCCCTGGGGCAGGGCGTCAGCGTCGCCTGCGGGATCGCGCTGGCCAAGCGGATGGACGGGGACGACCGCACGGTCTTCGTGCTGACCGGCGACGGCGAGCAGCAGGAAGGGCAGATCTGGGAAGCGGCCCTCTTCGCCCCCCACAACAAGTTGGAAAATCTGGTCCTCATCATCGACGACAACGGGCAGCAGATCGACGGGCCCACCGAAGAGGTGCTGGAGCTCGGCAGCTTTGCCGACAAGTACGCCGCCTTCGGCTGGGACATCATGCGGATGGACGGCAACAATATGGAAGAGGTCGTCCAGACCCTGAAAAAAGCCCAAAGCAAGCGCAACGGTAAACCCACCTGTATCGTCATGGCCACCGAGATGGGGCAGGGTGTAGACTTTATGGTCGGTACCCACCACTGGCACGGCAAAGCCCCGAACGAGGAGCAGGCTAAGAATGCGCTGGGGCAACTGGAGGAGACGTTGGGGGACTTTCCGGCGGAGGGGATATGATAGGGTGGCAGGTGTCAGGTGTCAGGTGTCGGGTGTCGAAAAAAACAGCTTGCGGTCCCGCCCATATGCAACGCTTGTCCCGGTGGCAACTGACACCCGACACCCGACACCTTCCCATAAGCTCAAATAACATCTCCCTCAATCTTTCAAACATCAGCTATGCTAACTCTAGATAAACTACAATCCACCGGTAAAAAGGCCACCCGCGACGGCTTCGGGGCCGGGCTCAAAGCCGCCGGCGACCAGCACGACAACGTCATCATGCTGACGGCCGACCTGCGGGGCTCCATGAAGTCGGAAGACTTTATCACGACCTACCCCGACCGCTTCGTGCAGATGGGGATTTCCGAAGCGAATATGATGGGCGTTGCCGCCGGACTGGCCACGGCGGGGAAGGTGCCCGTGACGACGACCTTCGCCAACTTCAGTACGGGGCGGGTGTACGACCAGATCCGCCAGTCGATCGCCTACAGCGATAAGAACGTGAAGATCTGCGCCAGTCATGCCGGTCTGACGCTGGGCGAAGACGGGGCTACCCACCAAATATTGGAAGATATCGGGATGATGCGGATGCTACCGGGCATGACCGTCATCAACCCCTGCGACTACAACCAGACCAAGGTCGCCGTACAGGCCATCGTGGAGCACCACGGACCGGTGTACCTGCGCTTCGGTCGCCCGGGCTGGCCCATCTTCATTCCCGAGGATGCCCCCTTCGAGATCGGAAAGGCACTGCCTCTGAGCGAGGGGTCCGACGTGACCATCTTCGCTACCGGTCACCTGGTGTGGAAAGCCGTCGAGGCCGCGCGCCAACTGGAGGAAGAAGGCGTCAGCGTCGACCTGATCAACATCCATACCATCAAGCCGCTCGACGAGGAGGCCGTGCTGGCCAGCGCCAGAAAGACCGGCTGCGTAGTTACCTGTGAGGAGCACAATAAGTACGGCGGGCTGGGCAGCGCCATCGCCGAGTGCCTGAGCAAGCACGCCCCCACCCCCCAGGAATACGTGGCTACCGACGACACCTTCGGGGAGTCGGGTACCGCCGACGAGCTGCTGACCAAGTATGGCCTCGATACCTCCGATGTAGTGAAGGCCGTGAAGCGGGTGATGAAGCGGAAGGGGTAGGACCCCCGGCGAGCGTCATGCAAGATATTAAGATCACCCTGGCCCGCAAGCCGGGGCAGCTGAAGCAAATCCTTGAGCTGCAGGCGGCCAACGTGCGGGATACCCTCGACGAGCCCACCGCCGCAGCCCAGGGTTTCGTGACGGCTACCCACAGCCTGCGGATGCTGCGGGAGATGACGG
>CAZKPE010000070.1:0-16630 GCA_964554545.1 uncultured Lewinella sp. | reverse complement strand
CAGCGGTGCAGCAGCACCCCATATGACGAATCAAAAACTTCGTACAGCCCTAATTGGGAATAGGGAATTGAGAATTGAGAATTTGCAGTGGTAGCTCGCTTCGCTTGGAATTGATAAAAATTTGCGAGGGATTAGGAATTTTGAGAGGGGATATTATCTTTGCCGCCCCTTACAACCACGCCGGAGTGGTGAAACTGGTAGACACGCACGTTTCAGAGGCGTGTGCTTTTGCGAGCGTGGGGGTTCGACTCCCCCCTCCGGCACGAACTTCCTAAGTTCAACTGGCCTCGGTCCTTCACTGGATCGGGGCTTTTTTATTGGTAGCGTTGTTCTTCTCCGTCAACGAGCATGATGAAGGCATCCTCGGTGTAACGGGCGCGAATGGCCTGCAGGGTGTCGAGGAGGGCGTCTTCGCTGCGGTAATTGACTTCGACGCCAACCCGGGTGTTGCGGCCCTCCGTTGCCGTGTGGGGAGTGTAGCCGGCCTCCCGCAGTCGGCGCAGCTGCTTGTTGACATTGCGCTGCCGACCGTAGAGACCGATGGCAATGATGGCCGTGTGCCGCTCGGCTGACGCGGCGGATGGTGGCACTTCGGATAGGGAAGGGGCTGGATCGGGGCGCACGCTGGCGGCTGCGATCGGAGGATCAGGACGTGCGATGGGTGGTAGGTTTGGGGTAGAGCGCACCGGGAGCGCGGCCACCGGATCGGAATCGAAGAAACCGGCGATAGCCCCACCTATCCGGAAAACAAGGAACAGAAGAATAAGGGCGGCGACCACTCCACCCGCGTACCAAAACCAACTTCGGGCCCGATCCTTCTCTCGCTGGCGTTTAGGCAAATTGCGGCGGCCGCTCGTTGCTTTGGCGGGAGGTGGTTGAAGATGGGGCTCGGTGCGGACCAGGGGCGTCACCGCCAGGGCTGGCAAACCGTAGTTCGCGCGGCTGAAATTGTCGCCGGCCGACTGAAACCGCAACTGCCCGGTCGTGTGGCGATACAGCTTGCCGATCCCTTCGAGGATCACCGGCTGGCCGCGGTCGAGCTGTTCGCTCAGGTGGCGCAGGAAGGCGGCCGCGTCGGCGGGGTGGGGGAGGCGCTCGCGTAAGCGTCCGTCATCCGTGATCAGGTTCGTGTTAAAACTCAGGCGGGCAGTGGGAGGGTGGGCGGCACCTTCCAGCAGACTGACCGTGGCCGGTTGCTCATCGACGACCAGGGTGCCCAGACCGGGCAGGCAGACCCGACCTTCTTCCATCAGAATGGAGCGGAGGGTGATAACGGCGGTCTGATCCATCCGCCAAAGATAGGTCGGCGGCGGCTAGTTGTACCGGGCCTCCTCGCGCATTTGCCCGATGACCGCGAAGGCATTGCCCTTGTTCTGCATCACCTGCGACCACAGGCGCTCGGGGCGGGTCTTGAACAGGTAATTGGGGAACATCGGGGCGGTGATCCAACTGCCATTAGCCAGTTCCTCGTCGAGCTGGCGATCCGACCAACCGCTATAGCCCACGAAGAAACGGATGTCGCGGGGAGTGACCAACTGCTGATTGATCATCACCTTCAGCTGTTCGTAATTGCCACCCCAGTAAATTCCATCGGAGATCTCATCACTGCCTTCCAGGAGGTCGCCCAGGCGGTGGAGGTAGTGAATGGTATCCGTTCCTACCGGTCCGCCAAAGTAGAGGGGGGCATCGAATTCCGGAAAATCGCTCACCATCTCATCCACCCGCATATCGACGCGGCGGTTCATGATAAAGCCCAGGCTGCCTTCCTCATTGTGTTCGACCAGGAGAACGGTGGACCGCTTGAAGTTTTCGTCCAGCATGAAGGGCTCGGCGAGCAGAATAGTTCCGGTGGCGAGGGCGGCGGCCATGGCGTAAGGGGTGCTGTTGGGCCCATATAACCCGCCGGGGGCCCCTTGGTTTGCCAGGCGAACCTTCACGGAAATGTCGAATCTGCGCTTTGGTCCGCGCCGGGGATGGTCTACGGAGATACCCGCCCTTACCTTCGCGGTATGGAGCGACTGATGCGAAGTTGGTGGTGGAAGGTGGCGGCCGTAGTGGTGGTGGTCTATGCCCTGCTGGCGGGCATGCTCGTTCCCCTTAAGCCCAATTTGCTCAGCGCCACGCCCGCGGCGGCCGTCCCCGGGCAGACCGCCCGCATCGCGATCCTGGGGTACAATACCCGTTTCGACGAGGACGGAGAAGCCCTACGGGCCTGGCTGTTTTTGGATCAGGAATACGCTTTACGAGCAGACCGGGTAGCGGTGGTCGACTCCCGCCGCGCTACCCTCACCTTCACCGTGCCGGACGCCCTGCCCGCGGGGGAGGGGTCTGCGGAACGCCTAAGCATCATCGTCAGCGGACCGGCCACCGGCACCTTCGTCGATCCGGATGCCGTGGTGATACGGCGGGATGAGGACGCGGCGGTCGGTACGGCTGGTTGGACCGACGGAGCCATTGGGGTCGGGGACCTCATTCCCAATCAATCGGTCACCTTTCCCTTCCGTAAGCTGCTCGGGGAAACCATTCGCAATACCTACTTCCACGTCAGCCTCTGGTTTGCCATGTTGTTCCTGTTCATCACCGCGGTGGTATATGCCATTCGCTTCCTGGTCCACAAGAAGCGGGGGGAGCGGCAGCTACTCGATCAGCCGCTGCGGTTGCACGAGATCACCAAGTTGGAACGGCTCGATCATTTCTCGGTCGCCTTCACCGGGGTGGGTATGCTCTTCGGGGTGCTTGGACTGCTGACCGGTGCCGTTTGGGCGAAGTACACCTGGGGCAGTTATTGGAATTGGGACATCAAACAGTTCACCACGCTGATCGCCCTGTTGATCTACGCGGGCTACTTCGTACTACGTGCCGCCTTTTCGGATGGAGAGCAACGGGCTCGGCTGGGTGCGGTGTATAATGTATTTGCCTTCGCCTGCCTCATCCCGCTGATCTACATTCTTCCCCGCCTTTCCTCCACCAGCCTGCACCCCGGCGCGGAGGGCAATCCGGCCATGGGGGGTGAGGACCTCGACAACACGATGCGGATGGTCTTTTATCCCATCATCATCGGCTGGACGCTGATCGGGATGTGGATGGCCGGACTGGGCTACCGGGCCCGGATACTGTACGAGCGCCTGGATCGGCGGGATGAACGCAGTTCGGAGATCGCCTGATGCGGTGGGGGCTGACCGGGCTAATTTTTTTCCTGGCATGGATGACGGCCGCCGTCGGTCAGCGTCTGGATGCGGAGTTAATCGTACAAACCCGTTGGTCCGACAGCAACCCGGATGCGTGGACCGCTTTCGGCGATTGCCGGGTGGCTCGCCTGGGAGCGGATATCTTTCACCTCACTTTTCCCGACTCTGCTACGGCGGTTACCGCCCATTCTGCTTTGCGTAAATTGCGAGGGATAGCTGCGGTACAGTATAATTACCGCGTCCGGTTTCGCGCTACTCCGAACGATCCCCGTTACGGCGAACAGGAGGAAAATTACCGTCGGGCGGGTTACGAGGATATGTGGTTTAGGACGACCGGCGGGCAGACCATTAGCGGGACGCCGATCGTCACCGCCATCCTGGATTCCGGCTTCGACGCGGAACACGAGGACCTTCGGCCAAACCTGTGGCGCAACCCGGGTGAAACAGCCGGTGACGGAGTGGACAACGACCGGAATGGCTTCATCGATGACCTTCACGGCTGGGACTTCATCTCCGGATCACCCGCTTTTCCCGTCACTACCCACGGCACCTCGGTGGCCGGTATCCTAGGGGCCCGGGGCGACAACGGTGTCGGCGTGGCGGGAAGCAACTGGCAGGCCAGCCTCATGCTATTCAGTATTGAAACCGTGGCCGAGGTCGTGGCGGCCTACGAATACATTCTGGAGCAGCGGCGGATATTCCGTAGCAGCGGCGGGCAGCGGGGCGCCTTCGTCGTGGCCACTAACGCCAGCTTCGGGGTGGAGGGGGCCAGCTGCACCGACTTTCCGGTATGGGGAGCCATGTACGACCGGCTCGGTCAGGAAGGGATACTCACCGCGGCCAGCGTCGTCAACGTGGATCGGGACGTAGAGAACTTCGGTGACATGCCGGTGGATTGCCCGAGCGAATTTCTGATCGGGGTTACCAACCTGGATCAGGACGATCGTCGGTTCCCATCCGCCGGCTTCGGTCGCCTGAGCGTCGATCTCGGCGCGCCGGGGGAAGGAAGTTTTACCACCCTGCCGGATAATCGCTACGGCACCTTCGGCAGTACCAGCGCCGCCGCCCCCTACGTGACCGGAGCGATCGGCCTGCTCTACGCCCTGGACTGCGATCGGCTACTCGAGCAGGCGCTCACCGACCCACCCGCTGCGGCCCTTCGCGTGCGATCGGCCCTTCTCACCAGCGTGCGGACTAGCGAAGCCCTGGAGAACATTACCGTAACCGGCGGGGTCATCGACGTGGCTGCGGCCGGTGATCGGTTGCTGGTTGATTGCGCTACACCGGCCGCGGAATCAAGTCTGGTGGCTTACCCCAACCCCGCCGTCACCCGTCTGACCCTGCAGACGGATACCGGGGAATTCGCCGGTATCCCCCGGCTTACACTTTATGCGGCCGGGGGTACCCGAATTGTACCGGCCGAAGGGTATACCGCCTCCTCATTCCCCGCCGCCGTTAGCCTGGACGTGAATGACCTACCCGCGGGCTTTTACGTCGCCGAACTACAGGATGATCAGCGGAGCTGGCAAACGACGATCCTCGTCAAGTAGCCCGCCCTAGTTAAGAATTTCCTAATCTTGTCCCTACACCCGTGCCGCCCGAACATGCTTTCCGGCACCCTGTTTTACTACGTCTCCGGATCATAGCCGGCGATGAACATCAACCTTATACCACCATGCGAAATTCCCTTTTCTTCCTCATGCTACTTGTCGGACTATCGTCCTGCGTGAGCAAAAAACAATACGAAAGTCTCCAGGGCGATCTGGCCTCCCGCGACGAGCTACTGGCCCAGCGCGACCAGGAACTGAACCGCTACGCCCAGCAACTCGCTGAATGCGAACGCAGGGAAGATCAGCTAGAAAGCCAGATCAACAACGTCCAGACCCAAGTCCGTATCCGCGAAGAGCAAATTCAGGATCTGCGCGAGCAACGCGATAAGCAGCTCGAACAGGTAGGCGACCTCACCGTACTCAGCCAGGGCGCCAACCAGAACATCGGCAAAACCCTGGAACAACTCGAAGGGAAGGACCGCTACATCCGCCTGCTGCAGGCGGCCAAGTCAAAGGCCGACTCCATCAACCTGGCCCTGGCCGTGAACCTGAAGAGCGTGCTGCGTGACGGCATCGAAGATCAGGACGTGGACATCAAAGTCGACAAGACCGTCGTCTACATCAATCTGTCGGATAAAATGCTCTACCAGAGTGGCTCCTACAAGATCACCGACCGCGCGAACGAAGTACTGCAGAAGATTGCCCAGATCGCCAAAAGCCGTCCGAACCTGGACCTGATGGTGGAAGGCTATACCGACAATGTTCCCATCAACTCGGCCTGTGTGAAGGATAACTGGGACCTTAGCGTGCTGCGCGCCACCAGCGTCGTGAAAGCGCTGGAGAACGAGCACCAGATCGATCCCAACCGCCTGATTGCCGCCGGCCGCGGTGAATACAACCAACTGGTGGAGAACGACACCCCCGAGAACCGCTCCATTAACCGGCGCACCCGCATCATCCTGCTGCCCCGCCTGAACCAATTCTACGACCTCCTCGATCCGGATCAAATCCCCGAGTAAGTCGACAATTGTATAATCGCACCGGGCCCCGCTTTCCGATCAGGAGGCGGGGCTCGCTGTTTTCTGGATGCGCAATGCGCGCTTATCCTCCGGACCGAGTGCGCTATCCTGATCGATGCAGTGGTCGAGTAGGGCCAGGATCCGCTGCTTTGCGTCAGTCAGTACCATCGGTCTCTCCCGCTCCCAGACCGGGATTTTTGCGTCGATCAGCATGTCTTTCACCTTTTTGCTTCCCCCTAATCCGAGTGGTCGCAGACGGTCGCCATTTTTGCGCGGACGCAGGTGCAATGGGAATTCGGGAACCCGAAGGTGCCAGACGCCCGGTTGCCGAAGACGATTCGGTCGATCGACGATGGAAAAGTAATAACGCTCGTTCCCAATCGAATAGGTGTAGGGAAGATCCGAGATGACGACCTCCTCGCCCGAGCATGGCGTAGCGTGCTCGAAAAGCAACTCATTCTCCGTTCTTCTTACTCTTAATCCTTTGTGACTCCAATGGTCCCCGGCCGTCATACCCAGGACGTGGCCTAGGTCCGCGTCGCTTATGGGGTAGCCCGGCCTCAGGTGATGACGCAGCAGCGTGAATTGCTGATCGCGGGTGAGCGAACTGCGGCTGATATGCAGTAGCCATTCGCTCCCTCGGCGCCGTAGTTCCGGGTTCTTCTCAAGGGAAAGCCCCTGCTCGTAAAAGTGGCGTCCACCACGCAGCAGCGCGAAACTCCGACCCAGATTATCCGGACCAAGCGCTAGGGTCTCCTTCAGTACGGGAAGTAGGTGATGCCGAATGCGATTACGCAAATAGTCATCCGATGCATTCGATTCGTCCTCCCGCCAGTCAAGGTCATGCTCTCGTGCGTAGGCCAGAATTTCGGAGCGATCCACGCAGAGTAGGGGACGGGCGAGGGGAAGATCACCGCGCACCGGAATTCCCGCCAGGCCGGGGTACCCGCTTCCCCGGCTAAGATTCATGAGTAGGGTTTCCAGGTTATCATCCAGGTGGTGGGCGGTGACGAGCCGGTCGTAATGATACTCATTCAAAATTTTCTTGCAATACCTGTACCGAAAATGTCTGGCGCGGGCTTGAAAATTCCCTGTTCGGTCACTGCGAGCCGGAAAGCCAGGTCGGGTTTCATACTTGCCGGAGAAATGGGCGACATGAAAGTCGGCAGCATACCGGATGGACAGTTGCCGGACGAACTGCTCATCCTTATCCGATTCTTCGCCCCGACGGCGGTAGTTGCAATGAGCGATGCCTACCGAATACCCCGCCCCGACCAGATAGTGAAGAAGGACGCAGCTATCCAGCCCTCCGCTCACCGCTACCAATACGCAGTCACCTGGTCGGAGAAGTTTCTCTCCTTCTATAAAGGTATCCACCCGTTCGGCAAGCCCGACGCGCCGGCTCACGGGTTGTGGTACTTTTCGTTCCGCAGGATGGTCATGGCCCGGTAGAGTTGTTCGAGGAAAAACAGGCGGATCATCTGGTGGCTGAAGGTCATTTTGCTTAGGCTGAGCTTACCGTCCGCGCGATCGTAAACGGTCTGGCTGAAGCCGAAGGCTCCACCGATCGCGAATATGAGCCGGCGCTCGGGGCGCTGTAGTTGCCGCTGCAGGTAATCGGAAAAACCGGTACTGCTGAACATCTTTCCACCTTCGTCCAGCAGCAGGAGGCGATCGCGTGCATCACAGTGCCGAAGCAGCTGCTCGCCTTCGGCTTCCTTTAGCCGCGAGGCCGGTAGCTTGCCCCCGCCCCGAATGTCTGGTAGTACCGTAAAGTCGATCGGCAAATAGTGCTGCAGACGTTTACGGTATATTTCTTCTCCGCTACGGAGATAGGCTTCGCTGGTTTTCCCCTGGACGTATAGATGGACCTTCACGCGACAAAGCTAGGTCATTAACTGAGACCTCAATACCTCGACATTTTACCCGCCGGCGGACGGGGCGGGTAGCGCTCCCGCTCCCAACGCCCCGCCGACGGCTAGTGTTACCCTTGCACCTGCGCACCGCCGCCCAAACCAATGATACCATGGCCTACCACGTCTACCGCATCGATTGCCCCTCCGAAAACCGCGATATCGTACTGGCCCTGCTCGCTGATGCCGGACTTGAAGCCTTCGAAGAGACGGACCACGGGCTGGACGCCTACGGGAATTCCATTCAGGCAGCGGAACACCTTGCACGATTGAATGAACTCTCGGTTCGCTACGCACTGAAGTTCAGTCAGGAAAAGGTACCCGACCGAAATTGGAACGAAGAGTGGGAGTCCAACTTTCGCCCCATTCGGATCGGCAACGCGGTCTACATCCGGGCCAGCTTCCACGAGCCCCTGCCCGAAATGCCGCATGACCTGGTCATCGACCCCAAGATGGCCTTCGGCACCGGACACCACGCCACCACCCACATGATGTGTGAGCTCATCCTGGAGGGCTTTGCCGGAGAGGGTCCTGCTCCCGGCTGGGTACTGGACTACGGCAGCGGAACCGGGGTACTGTCCATCCTGGCTAAACGGTGCGGTGCCCGGCACGTGGATGCCGTCGATGTCGAGCTGGCGGCCGCGGAAAATACCCGGGACAACTGCGAACTGAACGGTGTGAGTCTGTACCGACTGCTGCACGGGACGCTGGAAGTCGTACCCGAGGGTCAGCGTTACGACCTCATCCTGGCAAACATCAACCGCAACGTACTACTGGAAACGGCGGCGGCGTTGTACGACCGACTGCGCCCGGGCGGGAAATTGCTGGCCAGCGGTATCCTCGAACCCGATGCGGACCTGCTCGTTGCGCATATGCGTACGCTGGGACTAGACCACCGGGAGACCCGGGCCCGGGAAGACTGGCGTGCCTTTGTTTTCACCCGTGACTGAACCTCTTACCATGCGGTACCTCCTATTATCGGCCTTTCTGTTCTGCTTCCCTGGCGTTGGAACCAGTCAGTTAGCCAGTCTGCCGGAGGAGGCTACGGTGGAGGAATTTGACGAGGCCCTGGATGAATTCATGACCGCCACCAAGAACGAGCGGGCCCGCGACGCTTATGCGGACTTCAGCGGCATTCTGTTCGGCGGCGGCCTTACGACCGAACAGCAACGGCGTATTGCCCGGAGCAGTAGCCGACTGGCCGCCGAGAAGGTAGGAGCGGACCGTACCATGGCCCCCTTTCTGCTGGTGCACGAATACCTGGCGGGTAGTGAGGAGGAGCGGCAGACCTTATTCGGGCAATTCCACGACATGGTTGACAGCGTGCTACTCGAACGCCCCTTCAGCAAGACCAGCGCCACCGAGGTCATGGAACACGCCCTGAGCTACCTTGAGCGCGGTCGACTGGACGCAAAAGACGGTATTCATGGCTGGCAGGTAGCGGGTGGCAAGCCTACCTTCGCCTACGAAGGGGTTCCCCTGCTGATCGTGGAGGAGATCGAGCGCCTGAAGGGCAGCACCAAGGGCGATAGCCTGATGATCCTCGAAACCAAAGTGATCCTCGACCTGAGTAGTGGCCTCGCCCGGGGTAAGGGTGGCAAGACCGACTGGCAACGAGTGGGGTTGCCCTCGGATATTTACGTGCGGCTGGTCGACTACGAGTTCGACGTGGCGCGGCAACTGATCGTGTCCGACAGCGCCCACTTTCAGTATCCGAACTACTTTGGCGACCGTATCCTGTACGGAAGCTTCAAGGACCGCTTGCAGTCCGGTGGACCGCGGGTCAACGGTGATATCCCGGAGTTCGTGAGCTCCGACGGCTACGTCGATATTGATAATGTTGGGGAGGGCATGACCCTCAGCGGGCAGTTCGAGTTACGCGCCTCCCGGGTATACGTAGTGGGGCAGCAGGGGCGTCGGGCCGTGGTGCAACTCGACATCGCGGACGGCAAGGACGAACGCAAGCTTCGGGGTCGATCCACCCAGTTCATCGTCGCCCACCAGGAGCGGATTACGGGGCAAAGCGTCGACTTGGCGATCTACTTCGGCGAGGATAGCCTCTACCATCCCAGCGTCAGCATTGACGTCGACGTACCCGCCCGCGAGGTCACCCTGCTCCGTAGCAGCAGTAGCGCCGCCGGTGCGCCATTCTTTCACAGCGGCAACAACTTCAACATCGACGCCGACAACATCACCGTCTTCCTGGCCCGCGACAGTGCCGTAGTGGGGCGCAAGACCGTCAGTTTTCAGGAGAAGGGGGACGTGGTGCTGGAAAGCAAGGAATACTACAGTGAGCGGGACTACAGCCGCATCCAGGCCCTGGCCGGCTTCAACCCCCTGCAGGTCATCTACAATTACCGTCACGGCCTGGCTACGCAGACCGATACCTTCAACATCGAAGGGCTGGCCTACCGCTTCGGACCCGACCTGACGGGGGCGGACATTCAGGGGGTCATCTTCGATCTGCAGGACCGCGGGTTTTTACAGTACGATCCGGACACCGGCACCATCCTGGTCAAGGACAAGCTCGACCACTACGTCCTCTCCCACCGGGAGGCCAAAGACTACGACAAACTCCGCCTGGTCAGCAGCACCACCGTCGAAAACGCCTTCATCGATTTGGAGGGGGGCACGATCCGCGTCGATGCCGTCAAACCCCTGTCGCTGAACAGCAAAAAGCAAATCGCTATTCGTCCCTACGCCGATCAGGTATCCATCGTGGGCGACCGGAACCTGGACTTTGGGGGAACGGTCTACGCCGGGGCCGCCATTCTGACCGGTAGCGATTTTCACCTGAAGTACGAGCCCTACTACATTCAGTTCGACTCGGTGGACTACATTGACCTGTTCCTGCCCGAGGGTGGGGTGATCGAGGACGGGGTCCGACGCCTGTCCACCGCCAGCCGGCTGGAGAATGTCAGTGGCTACGTACTGATCGACGCCCCGAAGAATAAGAGTGGATCGGAGGACATCGGCTACTTCCCCTCCCTGCAAACCCGGGGACCGAGTTACATCTACTATGACCAGGCGGACACGAACAGCCTGTACAGCCGCGACAGTTTTTACTTTGAGCTCGCCCCCTTCGCGTTAAATAACCTGGACAGCCTGACCGAGGGCGATCTCGGGCTGGAGGGGGAACTGGTAAGCGGCGGTATTTTCCCCCGGATGCAGCAGACGCTCAGCGTGCAGGAGGACGGTAGCCTGGGATTCATCGGCGAAACGGACAGCCTGGGCGCCAGTACCTACGGCGACCGCGGCAGCTATACGGGGCAGGTCACCCTGAACAATGGGGGACTGAAAGGGCGGGGTAAACTCGATTATCTGGAAGCGGAGATCGAAGGCGAGGAGATCGTTTTCGGAGTCGACAGCACCACCACCGTCGCGGAAAGCTTCCGATTGGAGCGATCGGTAACGCCCGAGCGCAGCGTGCCGGCCGTAATCGGGCAACGGGTGCAGGTAACCTTCCAGCCCTACGGCGATAGTCTTTCTGTACGCCCGGACGAAGGCACGGATTTCGAAATGTTCGGCGACGAGAACCGGCGGTTCGACGGACGCCTCGTCCTGACCCCCGAAGACCTGCGCGGCGACGGCACCCTGGACTGGCCGGCGGGGGCGCTGACCGGCGATACGCTAAACTTCCAGGCGGACGGAGTACTCGCTCGCTCGGCCACCATCGCGGTCAAGGATCGTGAGAACCCCGATGAACAGGCCGTGCGGGCAAACGGTATGGATGGATCGGTTGACTTCGCCGCCCAGACGGCCTCCTTCACGCGGGTCGACAGCACGACCGAAACGGAGCTGCCGTACCTGGAATATGTAACGAGTAGTGACCGGCTCACCTGGGACATGGACCAGGGGTTGGTCACCTTCGCTACCGAACCGGGAAAGGACCGCTTCACCAGCCTCCAGCCCGATCAGGACTCCCTGTCCTTCGCCGCGAAAAGCGCCATATACGATAGCAACAGCGGTGAACTCACGGTGGGTGGCGTTCCCTTCATCGTCAGTGCCGATGCCAAAATCCTGCCCGCGGATAGCTCCCTCACGATCAATCCCGGAGCGGTGATCAGCCAGCTTACGAATGCCACTATCGTGGCCGATACGGCCAGTGAATACCACGTCATTCGCCGCGCCACCGTCGACATCGCCGGCCGCAAGGAGTACACCGCCAGTGGCTTTTACGAGTACAACGTCGGGCCCCACGAGCAGGAATTCGAGCTGCAGAACATCGTGGGTACCCGGGTAGGGGAGGGCAAGCGATCGGAGAAAGCAACGGCCACCCGCGCCGAAGGGGAAATACCCGAGGATGTCCCCTTCTTCATCGACGACCGTACCCGTTTCTACGGCACCATTAACCTGGACGCGGGCAGTCAGGTCCTGGATTTCGAGGGTTACGCCAAGATCGAGTCACCCCGGCTACCCAATGCCGACTGGTTTTCGGTGGCCAGTGAAGGAGATAAATATAACCTCGTTCTGAGCACCGAGAACATCAAAGGCATCGACAACAAACCGCTCTATACCGGAATCTACCTCAGTAAGCCGGAACGGATCATTTACCCCCGGCTGATGCAGGCTCCCCACCGCCGGGTCGACCATCCGATCCTGGACGCCAGTGGCGCATTTGTCTACGACGAGGACCGCGACATTTTTTACTTCGGGGACACGGCACGCATCCGGCAACCGGACGTGCGTAGGGTGGGTAACCTGATGGCTTTCGACCACGGGGCGGGGACCTTCAGCGGAGAGGGTGAGTTAGGCATTGGCGGCCGGCTGAAGTATATCAGGATGCGCAGCTACGGTACGGTGGATATGGACTTACCGCCTCAATTTGCCGCGATGCAGGTCGAGGACAGCCCGGAGGGAAGTTCGGTAACGATTGAAGACGATAGCCCGGACCCCGCCGCAGACACCACGGCGGCCGAAGCGGAAACCCTGACCGACAATATGTTTTTGCTGGAAGAAGAAACCCAGCCCCCCCTGCCGGTGGAAGAGGAGGAAGCGACCGATCCTTCCGCGGCCCCGGTCGTGAGTAATTACCCCCCGGCCACCGTAAACATCATGGCCGCCATCGATCTGATCCTGCCCGAACCCCTCATCGAGATCATGGCTACGGACCTGATCTCCGGCAGCTACGCCGCACCGGGGCTCGGCGTCAACGCCACCGTGCCCTTCACCACCGCGGGCGTGGAAACCCTCTTCCCCCAGGGCCCGGAACGGGAAGCGGCACTGGCTGGACTTCCCACCGGCAATCTGGACCTCCCCCCGACCATCAACCGCCACACCTTCCTCTTTTCCGACATCAAGATGCAGTGGAACCAGGAGTATCAGTCCTTCGTCAGTACGGAAACCATGAACGGACTGGCTACCATCGGCGGTCGTCCGTTCAGCAAGCGGGTGGCCAGCTATCTGGAAGTGAAGATGACCACCGGTGGGGAAGACCGGCTCTATTTATACATCAAGTCGCCCAGCGAATCTTATTATTTCTTCGGCTTCAAGGACGGTATCCTGAATGTGGTCAGTAACAATGCCCGCTTCATGGATGAGTTCCGCGATACCAATCCGCGAGAGATGGTCCTGGAAATGGACGATGGCCGGACCTACGAGATCCTGGAAGTCACTACCGGCACGGCTTCCACTTTCCTGCGGCGGATGCAGACGGCCTTCCCGGAGAATGCCCAGAACTAATTCATCCGCTTCCGCTTCACCAGGTATTGCTGGAGAATGGGCCGGAAGCCAGCGTGAATATCGGCAGCCACGTAGTCGATCTTGTACTGCAGACACTTCAGGCGCAGCCGTTCCTGGTAGTCGGCCATCTGGCTGACGTAGGCTTCCTTAACCTGCTGGGCCTGCACCTTCACCCGCTGTCCGCTTTCCAGGTCGATGAATTCGTAGGGTCGGTTCTCGAACTCGAAGTCGATCTCCCGCTGCTGGTCTACCGTATGGAAAAGAATGACTTCGTGCTTGGCGTGCTTCAGGTGCTGCAGGGCGGAAAACAGCTCATCTTCCCGCTGCGAGGGCTCGAACATATCGCTGAAGATCACGACCAGTGAGCGGCGGTGAATACTGTCCGCAATCTGGTGTAGTGCCGTTGCGGCGGCCGTCCTCACGTCGTGGGTGGGGGTATCGATCAGCTGCTGCAGGTAGGTCAGCATGAGCCGGTAGTGGGTGGTACTGGAGCGCGGGCGGGTGTGAATGTCCACCGATTCGTGGAAGGTGGTCAGCCCGAAGGCATCGCGCTGTCGCAGCAGCAGGTTCATCAGGCTGGCGGCGGCCAGGGCCCCGAAGCGGATCTTGTTAACCGATGGGCCCCGCCGGCCCTCCACTTCCGGGAAGTACATGCTGGAACTGCTGTCGAGGACGATCTGGCAGCGCAGGTTGGTCTCTTCCTCGTAGCGTTTGCTGTACATCTTGTCGGTGCGGGCGAAGACCTTCCAGTCGATGTTGCGCGTCGGCTCCCCGGCGTTGTAGATGCGGTGCTCGGCGAATTCCACGCTGAAGCCGTGAAAGGGCGACTTGTGCAGTCCGATGATGAAGCCCTCCACCACCTGGCGGGCCAGCAGATCGAGGTTGCCGAGGTTGCGGATCTGGTCATCGGTGAGTAGGTCCATGGGATTTGGTGCGTTCGTCGAGTTACCGGGTAAGATACCACCGGCCGGCGCTACCTTCGTAGCATGTTAGGTAAGGTAAAACAATGGCTGGGTATCGAGGGGGTCAAACTCGAATTACTCCTGCCCCCCGACTTTTCTCCCCGCCAGGGTAGTCTGGCCGGTACGGTGCGGCTCACGAGTCAGAACCCGCAGACGGTCACGGCCATCAAGATCGTCATGGTGGAGAAGTACGCCCGTGGTAAGGACGAGGGCACCCTGGTGGATGAGTACGAACTAGGCCGCCATCTCATCACCGACCTGATCGAAGTGCCCGGGGAGGGGGTGCCCGTGGAAGTCAATTTTCGCATCACTTTTCAGCCCGTACTCTCGGAGGTAGACCGCTTCGGCCGCCGCAACGTCGTCTTTGGCGGACTGGCCTGGGCCGCGCGCCGCTTACGCAACGTGAAGTCCGAGTACCGCATCGAAGCGGAGGCCCAGGTAAAGGGCGTGGGTTTAAACCCCTTCGACAAGCAAATTCTGAAGGAAGGGTAGGGCGGCGGGGCGCGGGTGCGGGGTGAATGGGGGAGGAAGATGTTTTTGCGCGTGGGGGGCTTGGTCCAGGCGTTGCATGCCGAGTGATCGTACAACTGAAACAGTTAGTTTGTGCGAACGAGTCGTTTGAACTATCCGTGGTGACAGTGAGGGCGTCTGGGTGTTTGCCGATCAGGTTCCCACCGATTCACCCCGACAAATAGGACACTGAAGGCTTCCGGCTGTTCTCATCATAGGTCGACACGCCTGGGGTGTACGCATAAGCTTACTGCTGCCGGTCTTCCCGTTATCCGGTGGCGATTGCACCTGCGTCCGCGCCCACTCTTTCTTGAAGCTTCTGACGATAAGGGTGTGGAAATGCAAGTGTTGTAGGCCCAACGTTCGGTAATTGAGGTTCGGTACCTTGCTTGGGAAAGTGATCAAGGCAAGCGCAAATAGGATGGAAGCTGGGTGCACTATTACCGTTTTCGTGCTCAGTCGGGAGGCGCTTAACGAACGAAGACAACGGTGGCGGGGTTATTGCCACGTCGGGAGGCGTACGCTTTCTAGGGGGGCAGGTCTGTTCCCTCGGCATCGAGTAGAAATCCAAGGAATGACCCTGCGTGACGCGGTTGCTACGGCGGCCAATACGGTATCGGTTGCCGGCCGTGAACTTGCCGAACGAAGCGCGAATGCGTCCCTGCCGCTACAGGAACGATTGACCGCCTACAGTCAACTCATCCAAACGGAAGTCGGCGACACCTGGCTGCGGCGGGCGCGGGGGGTGGAACGGGACTTTGGAGTCAACGGACTGTACATCAAGTTCGAGGGGGCCAACCCGACCGGCACCCAAAAGGACCGCATCGCCTTTGCCCAAGTGGAAGAAGCGCTAATGGAGGGTTACGGGGATATCGCGCTGGCTACCTGCGGAAATTATGGCGTGGCCGTCTCCCTGGCCGCACGACTGGCCGGAATAAGCTGCCGGGTGTTCGTACCGGCCGGCTATCACAGCAAGCGAATCGAGGAGATGCACCGACTGGGTGCGGAGCTCTACCGGCCGGAGGGCACCTACGAAGATGTCGTGCGCCATAGCAGTGCCGAAGCGGGGGAGCGGGGCTGGTACGATGCTAATCCTGGCGGAAAAAATGCCCATCTGCAAATCCGTGCCTATTCCACCATCGCCGAGGAAGTGCTCGAGGACCTCGGACGTGCTCCCGCAACGGTTGCCGTTCCGGTCAGTAACGGGACGCTGCTGGCGGGCATTTTTCAGGGTTTTGAGCGGCTGCGGGAAACGGGACGGATCCAGACCCTACCCCGGATGCTGGCCGTGTCGTCTACCCGCAAAAACCCGATCGTGACTAGTTTTATATCCGGCAGTCCCCGCTGTCTGGACCTCGACCCCGCGAAGATCCGGGAAACGGTCGTCAACGAGCCGCTGATCAACTGGCACAGTTTTGACGGGCAGGAAGCCCTGGATGCACTCTACGCAAGTGGTGGAGCGGCGCGTAGTGTGACCGACCGACAGCTCACGAAGATGAGTACCTACCTACGGGAAAAAGAAGCCCTGCAGGTGTTGCCGGCGGCAACCGCCGGACTGATCGCCCTCGTCGAAGACGGGGCGGCGGCCCCCGCCGTGGCTATCTTGACCGCCAAACGCTAACTATATGCAAACCGAGACCCCCCTGGACGGCATAGCCATTGTGTACGCCGACGGGGCCTTCAACACGCCGAACGGCAAAACCGCCCACGGGCTGGCTCGCTTTACCCGCCGCTACCGGGTGGCCGGCATCATCGATCACCGCTACGCCGGACAGGACAGCGGCGAGGTGCTCGACGGGCGTCCCA
>CAZKPE010000069.1:0-16836 GCA_964554545.1 uncultured Lewinella sp. | reverse complement strand
CCGTCCGCCCGTAGTTGAAGCAGATCATCGGGTACTCCATTCCGATACTGGCGGCATTGATGGACCAGGCGACGGGGTAGGGGTAGTCAAAGGTGTAGTGGGTGTACCACTTCAGGGTGTGGGCGACGGCTTTTGTGCTGAAGCGCTCCCAGAGCGGATTTCCTTCTTTCGGGTACATCGACATCGCCATGATGACGCTGCCGTCTTCCTGCTCTACGCCCATGGCATCCCAGATGAATTTCCGCGAACTGGCGAAGGCGAAATCCCGTACATTCTCGGCCACGAAGTGCCAGGTCTTTTCCTTCTTCACCTTCGTCTTCTCCCGTTCGACTGCTTCCTCCTGGCTGGCGATGATCACCGGCTGTACGCGTGCATCCTTTGCCTGCTCCAGGCGGCGGCGCTGCTCCCGACTGAGTACCTCGCCGTCGTTCTCCAGCGTACCAGTTGCGGCAATCAGATGATCGGCCGGCACGGTGATCTTCACGTCGTAGTCGCCGAAGGTCAAGGCAAACTCGCCCCGTCCCAGAAACTGTTTGTTCTGCCAGCCCTCGTTGTCGGTGTAGGTGGCCATGCGGGGGTAGAACTGGGCGATGGTGTAGAGAAAGTTGTCATCCTCTTCAAAGTATTCCGACCCCGAACGGCCTCCTCCGTCGACCAGCCGGTTATTGATATTGTACCAGTATTTGATGCTGAATTCCGTCATCCCCCCCGCTGCCAGAGGCTGAGGAAGATCGATCCGCATCATGGTGCGCTCAATGGTATAGGGAAGGTTCCTTCCGTTCTCATCCTGCACGTAGTCGATCTTGAATCCTCCGTCAAAGGTGGGTTCCAGTCGACTGAGCTGCCCGAGTGTCATCCGTTCATCCAGTTCGCTACGACCCGTCTTGTAAGTATCCGAGTCTAACGACCGGACATTCTGGTCCAGTTGCACCCAGAGGTAGGTCAATTCGTCCGGAGAATTATTGTGGTAAGTGATCGTCTCGGTACCGTAAATGCGCTGATTCTCATCATCCAGCCTGATCTCCATTTCGTAGTCCGCCTGCTGCTGCCAGTACATATGTCCGGGAGCACCGGCGGCGTTGCGGTAGACATTCGGGGTCGGCAGTTCGTTACTGAGTTGCCGAAACGGGTTGTTCAGATTATCCGGTATATGGTCTTGCTGGGCGGCGAGGGTAGCTCCCATAAATAGGCACCCCATCCACAACGCTAAGTACTTCATTTTGCTAGGATTTTGGTCCGCCAAGATAATCATTATCGGAAGGGTTCAGAACGTACACGAACATAAGGTGCGGGCGACGGGGCGCAGGTGTAATGTTCCACGTGGAACTAGATGTATATGTACGAACACGAGACATGCTGAACCGTCGAACATGTACAAGTTGGTCCAATTTGCCCCCGGCGTGTAACACCCCGATTGCGGTAATCCGTACCGTTAATTATCCTTAATCCGCGGTGAAAGCGAGCGCGGTGAGCAGTGCAACACAACGCTTCTCTGTGTTCCACGTGGAACACGTCAGCCGAACGTTGCCGCCAACCAAGCCCGGAATACCGGGTACTTCACTTCCATAGCTGTCGCCATTTTTTCCTTCTCCGACAGTTCCGCCAGTCGCGCTGGCACGTCTACCGGCTGCTCCAGAATCCGTTCTACGTCCGGCTTGAATTTACTGGGGTGGGCCGTTTCTAGAATTATTCCGGTGGTATCTGGTTCTTCGCGATGATACTCCAATAGGGCTAGATAGCCTACCGCACCGTGGGGATCCATGGTATAGTCAAACTTGCGTTTGATTTCCCGCATCGCTAACTCCGTTCTGACGTCATCAAAGGCATAGCCGTGAATTAGTTGTCGGAGCTGCCCATGGATGCTCGCGTCGCTCGCCGTAGGGCCATCAACTCCACCAAGGGGAAGATCGACCATACGGGCAAAGTTGGATGGCGCACCCACATCCATAGCATTAGATAGGGTAGGGATGGAGGCCACCGGCGTATACACCCCCTCTTTCAGGTAGCGTGGCACAACGTCGTTCGCATTGGTCGCCGCGATGAGTCGGTGTACGGGCAGCCCCAGTCGCCGGGCGATCAATCCCGCCGTCAGGTTGCCAAAGTTGCCACTCGGTACGGAAAAAACGACTTTCTCTTCTTTCCGTGCGAGCTGTTTGTATGCTTCGAAGTAGTAGAAGGTCTGGGGAATAAGCCGCGATATATTAATGCTATTGGCCGAGCTCAGCCGCAATTTGTCCCGTAGCTGATCGTCCAGGAAAGCCTGCTTCACCATGGCCTGACAGTCGTCGAAGCTACCCGCTACCTCAAGGGCGTGGATGTTCTTCCCCAGGGTAGTCAGCTGCTTTTCCTGGAGGGCCGACACCTTACCACTCGGGTAAAGTATGACAACCTGGATACCCGGCGTATCGTAGAAACCCGCCGCAACGGCCCCCCCGGTATCTCCGGAGGTCGCTACCAGAATGATCAAGTCTCGCTCCTGCTCTTCATTGAAGTGGGCCATTAGACGGGACATGAAGCGTGCACCGAAGTCCTTGAAGGCCAGAGAGGGACCATGAAATAATTCCAGTACGTAGGTGCGTTCATCAAGCCGGACGAGCGGCGCCGGGAAGTCGACTGCCCCCTTAACGATCATTCGCAGTTCGTCCTCCGGCACGGCAGTACCGACTAACTGTCGGGCTACCCGAAAGCTAAGTTCGGCGAAGGAAAGGTCGGGTAGCTCCCGGAAAAAGGATGCGGGTAGCGGGTCGATCCGCTCCGGCAGGTACAATCCGTTATCGGGTGGGAGCCCCCGGAAGATGGCTTCGGCTAACGCTACGCGGTGACTTCTATCGTTGGTACTGTAAAATTTCATGCCTTGCGTTCGATGACTTCCACCCCCTGCTGATTGATGGGAGAGACGTATAGTTGACTTTCAATTCCCAATTCGCGAAAGGCGTCCTGCATACCCTGTCCGACGGATTGTGCCAGATAGCCGCCGTCGCATAAGGCAAAGATGCTCGGCCCAGCCCCGCTGATACTGCAGCCCAGTGCCCCCCGCTCCAGGGCGATTTGCTGTACCCGGTCGAAGCCTCGGATCAACTGTTTCCGCTGGGGCTCGACGATATGGTCTTCCAGTGAGCGACCCAATAGGGGAAGATCGTTGGTGAACAGCGCGGTAACAAAACTAGCCAGATTACCCATCTGCCGGATAGCGATAGGTAAGGGTACAGTCGGGCTGAGTACCGCCCGTGCGTCCCGGGTCAGTATTTCGATCTCCGGGTGCACCACCGCAACGTGCAGGGTAGGGGGTACCGGTAAGTGATGGACATCCAGGCTATCGTTCGATCGAATCAGGGTGATTCCACCCACCAGGCAGGGGGCAACGTTATCCGCATGAAAGCTGCCATCGGCTACCTCTTCACCCTGTACGGTAAAGTACAGCAGGGATTCCCGACTCAGTGGCGCCCCGAGGAGTTCATTGACGGCAACCGCCGCTCCGGCGGCGCTCGCGGCCGAAGAGCCCAGGCCGGAGCCGAAGGGCATCTGCTTGTGTATCTCCAGGTCGATGCCTAGGTCCCCCTGCCCCAGGTGATCGAGCAGACGCTGTGCCGCCACCCCGGCCGTGTTGCGCTCGGTTTCGTTGGGGAGTTTCTTGTCTCCGGTACCGGTGATGGTGGTGATCCGTACCCCCGAGTGAGCGGTCGTACGGCGTGCTACGATCCGGTCTCCCGGTCGCTGGATTGCGAATCCCAGGATGTCAAAGCCGACGGCAACGTTGGCCACCGTGGCCGGTGCGAATACGGTTACTTCCTGCATAAATGGTTGCTTAACTAAGGGTTCCGATCTGGATGATCTCGGCAAACACACCGGCAGCCGTCACCTCGGCCCCGGCGCCAGGACCGCGCACCACCAGCGGTCGATCGCGGTACCGATCGGTCGTGAAGGCGATCATGTTATCGCTACCGCTCAGGGTATAGAACGGGCTCTCCGGACCCACGGCCTGTAGTCCTACCGTAGCCGTGTCATCCACCAGCGTGGCAATCATCCGGAGTACGGCTCCGGATTCAGCCGCATCCCGTAGTATACGCTCAAAATAGTCGGACTCCGCTTCCAGGGCCGCGAAGAAGGCCTCTACTCCCTCCGCCACCCGTGCCGATTCGGGTAAGAAAGAATCGACCGTCACCTGATCGGTTTCCAGAGGCTGATTGGTCTCCCGGCCGAGGATGAGGATTTTGCGGGCTACGTCTTTCCCGGACAGGTCGATACGGGGGTCCGGTTCGGTAAATCCTTTTTTCTTCGCCTCGCGTACCACTTCGGCAAACGACCGGCTACCGTCATATGTGTTGAAGATGTAGCTCAACGAACCGCTCAGTACGCCCTCGATCTTATGGATCGTGTCCCCGCTGTCGATCAGATCCCGGAGGGTGGAGATGACCGGTAGGCCCGCACCCACGTTGGTTTCATACCGAAACTGGACGCCCCGCTTTTCCGCTATCCGCTTCAGTCGCTGATACTGTAAATAGCTGGAGGAAGTAGCTACTTTATTGGGCGTCGAGATACTGATACTCTCGTCCAGGATAGCTTCGTAGAAACTGGTGATCCGGCTATCGGCGGTGTTGTCGATGAAGATACTGTTACTAAGGTTCAGGTCGCGCATACGGCCTACGTATACGGCCAGGTCTACTGTGGTTTCCGCTTCCGCCAGTGCATCCTGCCAGTGATTGAGATCGATCCCCTCGGCATCGAACACCATCCGTTTGGAATTGGCCAGCCCGACTACCTTCACCTCCATTCCCTTCCGTTTGCGCAGCGATTCGTTTTGCCGATCGATCTGACGGAGCAGGGTGCCCCCGATCAGCCCGACGCCAACGATGAAAAGATGCAATGTTTTGAAGTCCGAAAGGAAGAAGGACTCATGTAAGGCATTCAGGGCCTTCGTTTCGTCCTCCCGGGAGATAACAACGGAAACGTTAAGCTCACTCGATCCCTGGGCGATAGCCACGGCGTTGATTCCATTCTGTCCGAGTGCCCGGAATAAATGTCCGGCAATACCGGGTCGGTAGCGCATGTTCTCGCCGATGATCGCCACTACGCTCAGGTCGCGCTCTACCTTTACCCGATTCACAACCCCCCGGTCGATTTCAAAGGCGAAGGCCTCCTCCACCACCTCGCGGGCCCGGTCGGCTACCGATGGCTGTACGGCGAAACTGATGGCGTGCTCGCTCGATCCCTGGGTGATCAGGATGATGTTGATTCGGGCGATGGCTAGTGCACCGAAGATGCGGCCGGCGATACCCGGCACCCCGAACATGCCCGTTCCGGAAACGGTACAGAGTGCGATATCCCCGATCGAACTGATGCCGCGCACGGCACTGCCATCGCGGTCGACCTCTTCACTTACGCGGGTACCCGGAAAGTCCGGTGCAAAGGTGTTCTTGATCAGTAAGGGTATCCGCTCCTGCAGGGCGGGCATCAGGGTAGGAGGGTAGATGACCTTCGCCCCGAAATGCGACATCTCCATGGCTTCCGCGTAGGTCATCCGGGGGATGGTAAAGGCCTTTTTCACCCGTCGGGGATCGGCAGTCAATACGCCACTGACGTCCGTCCATATCTCGATCACCTCAGCCCGCAGGCCCGCTGCCAGTAGAGAGGCGGTGTAATCCGATCCGCCCCGCCCGAGGGTAGTGGTCAGTCCCCCCTTCGCGGAGGCAATAAATCCCGTAACTACCTGAACCTTAGGGTGTTCCCGATAAAATTCACGAATCTGTTCGTAGGTTTTGGTGAAATTGACCTTCGCGTTTCCAAAGGTCTTATCGGTCTTGATGACGCGGCGGGCGTCCAGGAATTCAGCGGGGATGCCGGCCTGTTGCAGGGTTTGGGCGATGATGTAGGCCGAAGAGCGTTCACCGAAGCTCAGAACGTAGTCCATGGTGCGGGGAGAAGCCTCGCGAACCAGGAAAATACCGTACAGGAGATTCTTCAGAACCTCGTGGGACCGCTGCATCTGCCGGCTCGTCTCCTCCCGCAGCTCTCCTTCTGGAATCAATTCGGTGATGGCTCCTTGGTGGCGTTCCGTGAACTCCTGAAATAGCCGGCCGTAGCGGTCATCTCCCTGGGCAGCCAGTTCGCTCATTTCAATCAGCGTATCGGTAACGCCCCCGAAGGCCGAAAAGACGACCGTGAAGTGATCGCCGGAAGCGTAGTACCGTTTCAGAATATCCACGATCAGGCGGATGCGATCGGGCCGGGCTACTGAGGAACCTCCGAACTTCAAAACTTTCATCCAACGAAGATGATGCTTTTACCGGTCTTTCCCGTCTCCACCGGGGCCATTCGCCGCGCTATTTACGACCGTTACCCAGCGCCGCCTGCACCTGCGTCCGCGCCCTGATCGAACGTCCGCAGATCGAGGGCGTGCTGTTCCAGTTCCCGCATCCGTTTACTGTCTTCTTCCGTCTTGTCCCCTTGCCCACACAGATGCAGAATACCGTGAATCATGACCCGTTGAAGCTCATCGGTGTAGGCCTGACCGTAGGTTTCCGCATTCTCCCGGACACGCTCCGTTGAGATGAATAGATCGCCCGAAATGACGGGGAACTCCCCGTACGGAAAGGTGACGATATCGGTATACGTATCGTGCCCCAGATAGGTGAGATTGATCTGGTGGAGATAGTCATCCGAGCAAAATATGTAATTGATCGCGCCGGGCTCACCGCCGCGGTCGTGGATCACCTGTTTGATCCAGCCCGCCAGTACGTGTTTAGCGGTCGCGGGTAGTGTACCGCCCTCTTCGTGAAAATCGATGACTGGAGTGGGAATCAGAGGGAAAAGCGCATTTCCACGGTCGACCCGCCGTTGAGGAACTGCATCCGGTCGCAGAGCTGGTTCATCAGGAAGACCCCACGCCCGCCACACTCGCAGATGCGTTCCGGGCAGGTCGGGTCGGGAAGGCTGTCGTAGTTGAAGCCGCCGCCCTGGTCGGAGACGCAGATCGAGAGCCCGTCGGTTACCTGGGCGCACTGGATGCGGACGACCTTCGAGCGATCCTGCTTATTTCCGTGGATGATGGCGTTGCTGACGGCCTCCGTAAGGCTGATCAGCAGGCTATCCCGCTTATCCGAATTAAGGCGATACTGGGTGGAAAGGCGATTGACCAGTTGCTCTACTTGGTTGATGTTGTTCGGATCGGAGGTAAGCGTGATCATATGATGTTGTTCGGCAATCAATTCGAGACCTTGCCTATTCATAACGTGACGGGGGTAGTAAATGGTTCACAATGGCCTGAATACCAACCTTATCGGCTGCGTTGCGTACGGATGTACTCGTCTACGAGTTTGCGGTAGTAGGGAGTTAACTGGGGGGTGGCCCGACGGAAACGTTCCACCTCCGCCTTCCGTTCACGCAGGTAGTCTTCCAGTCCGGGGGGCAGGGCCCGCTGTTGCTGTTCGGCAGTCTCGGATTTGCGGCGTTCGTCCATCTTCTGTTCGCGTTCCGCCCGTTCGTGCTCGAGCATACGGGTAAGGATTTCCTGCTGCCGCTGTAGTGTTTCCTCCGTCAGCCGCTTATTGACCAGGTCCTCCTCGGCCTCGTTCATGCGGTCGATCAGTTCCTGCAGCTCGCCGTTTTTCCCCTCGCCGCTTTGCTGCCGTTGCCGTTGCTTTTCCTCCAGCGCCCGGCGTAGGGCGGCCTGTCGTGCGGCCATCCGGGCGAACTCCTCGCTGCTGACCCCCTCCCCGGGCTTCAGACCTTCTTTGATCTGCTGCATCTGCTCGCCGAGGCTCTTCTGGCCCTCGCTGCCCTTATTTTCGCTGGGGGTGCCCTGCCCCTGTTTGCCCTTTCCCTGCTGCTGGGGGGACTGGCATTGTTGCTGCCCCTGCATCATACTGGCCATTTGCTGTTGCATCTGATCCATGCTTTCGCTGAGCATCAGCGCGAGGTCGTTCAGGCCGGTCATCGCGCGTTGCTGGAGGTTGGCGGCGGGGGAGGTGTTGCGTTCCTCGAGTTCGGAAACCGTGCCGTCCAAATTACCCTGTATTTCGGTCACCTTATCCGAGATGAAGCTTTCGATCTGGAAGTTGCGCTTACCGAGGGCCTGGAGGGAGTCGCGGACCAGGTCGAAGTCGTTATTGATGCGGAACTGCTCCTGTACCAGTTCCACGTAGCGCGGGGTATTGACCGTCGTGGAACTCAGCTGGTCCATGGTTTCTTCCTGATCGAAGCTCAGGTCCACGATGTTTTCCAGCAATTGGCGGATCGCGGCCAGGTCTTCCCGGTTGGACTCCATCTGCATGCTCTCCATGGCCTGTTGCATCTCCCGGGCGGCCTGCTTCATTTGTTGGCCGGCCTCCTTTTGCTTCGGGGCGGCCTCCTGCGGCTTATTTTCCTGTAGTTTCTGCTCCGCGTCCTGCATATTCTGTTCCGCGTCCTCCCGTTCTTGTTCCTGCTGATCCAGGGGCATGGGCCGCTCGAGCGCCTCGTTCTTTTCCTGAGTTTTGTCCAGCTGTTCGTTGAGTTTTTCCAACTGCTCACGGATTTCTTCCTGCTGCTGCTGCAGTTCTTCGGGTGGCGTCTCTCCCGTTTCGGTTTCCCGGGCCAGTTCTTCCTGTTGTTCGGCCAGTTCTTCCATCGCCTCGATGGCGTCCTGCATTTCTTTCTCCACTTCGAGCTGCTTGAAGAGCTCGAGCATCCGGTCCAGCTTCGCTTCGGCTTCTTCGTCGGAGAGTTCCATCTCCTCCATACTCTCGAGCGTCTCTTCCTTATTGAGTTCCTCCATCAGGCGCTGAATCTCCTGCATCAGGTCCTGCAGTTCCTCGTTGACGGACTCTTCGAACAGCTCTTCGAGTTTTTCTTCCTTCTGCTGAATGTCCTCGGGTTGGGGCGGACTGTTCTCCCGGTTCTCCTCGAAGGCGCGCTGGGCTTCCTGAATCTGCTCCTGAATCTGGCGCTGGCGCTCGGCCAGTTTTTCGACTTCCTTTTTCAGTTTCCAGTCGACCTCCTTCTCCTGGAGCATCTTCTCCCGAAGCTCCTTCGTGTCCTCCCGCAGAGCGCGGGTTTCTTCGAGCGCCTTCGTCAGTTCCTCTTTGACCGTGCTATCGTTTGCCTCCGCGCGGGCGGCCGCTTCCTCCCGACTGGGCCGCCGGTAGTTCATCACCTGGGTCTTGGCGCTCTTACTGCCGTTGACGCCGTCGTTATCGAATACTTCGAAGTAGTAGGTCAGTTCGTCTCCCGGCTGCAAGCTTACGTCCTGGTTCAGGTCGAGTACGTGTTCGTAGCGGGTTTGCTGTCCGCTCCACCCGCTAATCCGCAGGCGTTCCTCACTTCCGCCGTCGCCACCGGCGGGCCGAATTCGGTACACGAAGTCCAATTTCCGGATACCGTAGTCGTCGGAGGCATCGCCCGCGAAGAAGATCATTTCCTGGCGGCTACTATCCAGGAACCGTTCGACCGATATTTGGGGATGCCGATCGGGAATGACCGTAAGGCCATAGCTCACGGAATCGCCCAGGGGCAGGCGGTCGTTACCGATATAGAGGGTATACGTATCGTTACGCAGGATGCGACGATCGAAGGCGTAGTTGCCCCCCTCATTCTGACCGATCCGCTCCAGGCTATCCTCCGAAGCGAAGCGGACGTCGATGTGCTGGGTATTATCGGTGGCGAAGTTCCACCCTAGCCGCGTGCCTTCGGGCAGGGTGAGGTCTCCGACATTGGCCAACTGTTCGTTTTCCCGGCCCAGGTAATCCGGGTAATCGATGTCCACCGTAAATCCGGCGATACTCGGTTTAGGTAGGATGGACAGGGTATAGCCCCGGCTGCTTACCGGGCCGGCCATTATTCGGAAGGGAGTGTCCTTTCGCACGTTATTGAACTGGTAGGTGAACGTTCCGGCATCCTGACGCTGTAGACGATACCGGTAGCCTTCCACTTCGATAAAGGCTGCGGCGGGGCTCACCTCTCCTTCCACCCGGACCGTCAAGGGAAAATTTTGGTACTGCACCACTTCCAGCGCATCCGCCTCCACCAGGAAGGCAAAGGGGGCGGGTCGTTCGAAGGTCTCCGTATTCCGAATGAGGCGGCTCGCACTGTCCCGGATCAGGCTGGGGGCGGCCACCAGCAAGACCAGTAGCACGAGGAGAGGGGGCAGGGCATACTTCAGGTAGCGGCGGTTGTGCCGCAGATCGATGGCCGAACGGAAGGGTACCAGACTGATCTCGGCCGCTTTCTGATCGATGGAAGCCATCACCAGTACATTGTCCACACTACCCGTAGCCTGCCGTTGCAATTGCAATACATTCAGCAGTTTGTCCTGTACGTTCTGAAAGTGACGGCCAATAATTTCCGCCGCCTGTTCGTGACTCAGCGTCCGTCCCAGCCGGAGGTAGCGGGCCAGGGGAAGTCCCACCCATCCGCCCACCGCGATTACACTGGCCAGAAGAAACCCATACCCGAGTAGTTGCCGCGTGCCGGGGCCGAAGTAAAACTGCGACTCCAGCAGGCTGACCAGCAAAAAGAGAAGCAGGACCAGCCCCAGGGCATATAGCCCGCCCCGAATCGCCTTGTTGAGGTAGTACTTGCGGATGAAGGCATCCAGCTTAGCCAGCAGATGGTCGTAATGGCGGTGGGGAGCGGTCATAGAAATCGGTTGGGGTCCGGCGAGTCCTAAGGTAACGGAAAAGCGGGTCATCGGGATGAGATATACCGGGCTTACCGTCGGCAAACGGACCGGAGCCGAAAGAAAGTGTGAAAACACTTATCTTTGCGGATGACCTGTTTATGATATTCAACATCTTAGTGATTTTTCCGTTTTAATTCAACATGTGGGTTCCAGTCGAGCAGTCGCGCATTTGGCCGACTACAGCGTCGCGTTCGGCTGTTTACAATCACCTTAGCTTATGGACCCCCTCACCCCGTCCCAGATCGAAGCGTTAGCGAACAAGGTACTCGGCGATGGAACGTCGGAGTTGCTCTGCCTGAACCTGGGCGGCCGGGTTCGTTACGCGAATACCTCAGCCTGTACCCGCCTGGGATATGACTTTGGTGACATTATCGAAAAAAGCATCCACGACTATACCCCTGACCATAGGGATGAGGACTGGAAGAGCCACTGCAATCGCACGATAACCAACGGTAGCGATGAGGTATTCGCCTACCACCAGAACTGCTCCGGAGATCGGTACCCGGTCGTGCTGTACAGCGTCCCCCACATCATAAACGATACCAGCGAGCAACTGATCTGTACCATCGTGCAACAGGCCCAGAACAGTACCCGCTACAAGTCTATGCTGGAAATGGTGGAAACCTCCCAGCAGATCGGCAGCTTTGACTACCGCCTCCGGGATCAAAGTATGCTGGCTAGTGACAACCTGCTGGCCATGATGGGTACCGACGATCCCGAAAGCCTCAAACCCCCGGCGATCACGGATCGTCTGAGCCGGGAGGATACCGCGAAGTGGAACACCCACCTCATCAGTTTTGCCAGCGGCTTCCACCGCATGGAAGAGGAATACGTCATGCGCACGGCCGCCAACCGCCGCTCCCTCGTGCGGGCTACGCTCTGGTCGATTATGGAAGACGGCAAGGTCGCCGGTATCCATGGCTATTTCGAACTGATCGACGGGGCCGGTAAGGACCGCATGGTGAGCCTGGAAGAAAACCAGCGTCGCCACATCATCCGGGCCCTGCAGTACACGAATGGCCGCGTCACCGGACCGAACGGAGCCGGCCGCCTGTTGGACATCAATGGCAAAACCCTCTTCGCCCGCATGAAGAAACTGAGGATCAACCGGGAGGACTACACCAACCGGTAGTCAAACGAAGAGGCCGGCGAAGAATAATGCCGTCCGGTAGAGCAGGTAGATCAATACGCCTACCCCCAGCACGTTCTGGTACCAGCGGTTGGTGGCCCCACCCAGTAGCGAGACTCGGTTTGCCAGCACAAGCACGAGCAGCGCGATCGCCGGCAGCAGCAACCCGTTCACGATCTGCGCACCCAGAATAATCCCCACAATATCGATCTGCCAGAGCGCGACCAATGTGCCCGCCACCAAAACCAGTACCCAGGCCGCCGTATAGGCTTTTCCCCCTCCGGACCAGGATAGTAATTCCCGTCCGGCCATTGCCGCCGCCAGCGGAGCGGTCGTGGCCGAACTGAAACCGGCGCAGAAAAGCCCGATGGCCAGCACCTGCCGGCCCGCCGGTCCCAGCGTTCGTTCCAGCGTAGCCGCCAGATCGCCGAAATTCAAAAATTCCGGCACCGTAGAGCCAATGATCAGAATCGCCGACGTGATCACCCCCCCAAAAGCAAAGGAAGTACCCAGCCCCCAGCGCATGTCACCCAGTTTTCCCTCCGCCCCCAGGCCCGCGGCCAGGAAAAAGTTATAGGGTACGATGGTCGTACCGATCAAGCCGAGGATCAGGTTATCTTCCGGCGGTGGAGGCTCCACCAGTACTACGCCGGTGAATAGCACGATCGCGGCAGCCACCACGAACACCGTTCCCATCACGGCCACGACCCCGGCCATCACCCGGGCGATTCCAAGTGTCCGGGCCCGGTAAAGCAGGAAACCGATAAGTGCCACAAGCAACAGGATCACCGGCCGCCCCACGGGAACAATCAGCTGGATGCCACCCAGGGCTCCCGCCAGATTACCGGCTTGGTAAGCGGCACAACCGAACCAGACCGCGGCAAACAGGATAGCCGGTAACCACCGCCCCGATTGCAGGATGTACCCCAGGGAGCGCCCACTTACGATCGTGATGCGTGCGGCCATCTCCATAAAGGTATACCCGGCTACTGCGGCCAGCACGACCGCTCCCAGGTAGTCGAGCCCTCCGCTGCTCCCTGCGCGGGTAGCGGTAGCCACGGTTCCCGGTCCGATGAAGGCCGCGGCGATGAGGGACCAGACCAGCCGGCGTGCCCAGCTTCCCTTCAGTTGAATTTACTTTGCCAGAGCTGATGAATACGCCGGCGCACGCGGTGCTCCTGGCTCATATCCACGTAGCTCCTTACGGGAAAGTGGCAGCTGCCGCAGCGATGGTTGATCGCGAAATCTCCCCGACCGTTGATGTAGATCCGGTAGGGGCCGGCTTCCGTTTCCACCCCGCCGCAACGGCGGCAGCGGCTCATTTTGCGGGCGAAGTGCCAGAGAAAGCGATATTGCTCGCGGAGATGGCGGGCGAGTTCGCCCGGGGTGACTTGAATTTCCGTAATTCCGGTGAGTCGGTTCGTACGTTGCATGGGGTAAGCTTGACGTAAACGGGATACCGGGTGGCAGGTGCTGGACCAAAGTAAGCCCGAACGGCCAAAGCCAAAAATCAGGACCGCCTAAAGGTCAGCCGGAAGTCCGACCCCAAAACGCAACCCCCGCCATCACCCCGGGGTTAGCCTGACCGTATGATCTTACTATTACACACCCTGATCGAGGCCGTAGTCGCCCTGCTGTTCCTGTTTTATCCGCAAGCCGGTGACCTCGTGCCCGGCTTCGGCACTTCGGAAGGCCCCTCCTACGAACTGCTGATGAAGATGTACGGACTATCGGCGCTGTTCCTGGCCGGACTATCCCTCTACGCCTACTTCCGCCGGCTCGATACGCCGATCTTTCTATTCGTTACCCTGAGCCTGAGTTTATTCCATTACCTCATGATCGCGGTGCAGACACTGTATAACCCCGACCAGCGGGCGGCGCTACTGCATTTCCTCCTGGCGATCTTTCTGACCGGACAGTACCTGGGTCGGCGGCGGCAGGGGTGGAGCAGTGATCCGGCCCGCCATAATTAAGGTAACCCGTCGGGCCAAACTTTTTTATCCCTTCTTATCCACCGCTTTTTCCACAGGCCGCAACAAGCGACCCGGACGAATGAGGTAATTGACGTAGATGACGGTCCCAACCAGGGCAATCGCGGTAAATTGATGGGCCACCCCCAGCCCGACGGGCACCTGTCCCACGCTACTTACCACCGTGGCTATCCCCAGTACGACCTGGGTTACCAACAGGCTTATCAACAGCCCGTTCGCCCGGTTTAATTCCGCCGATCGCAGAGATTTCCAGCAGCGGTACACGAAGTATAAAGCCATGATTGCCAGTGTATAGGCCGTCATCCGGTGCAGGAACTGGAATAGGGCCGGCTGGAAGAAACTCTGCTCGTAGTAGATCAGGTTTTCCACCGTCCAGGCCGATCCGTCTTTCAGAATGCTGGGGATAAACTTCCCGTTCATATCCGGCCAGGTCGGGTAGGGAAGGGCGGCCTTCGCTCCGCTCATCACCCCACCGAGCAGCAGCTGCACCACCAGCAGGATATTCAGTGGCCACCGCAGTTTATCGGCCACGGTTTGTGGATAACTTCGGGTCCGCGGGCGGTTGACCTGCAGCGTTATCCACAGCAGGTAACTGAACAGGGTGATACCGAGCGAGAGGTGGATCGTCAGCTTGTACGCATTCACCCAGGGCCGGTCGACGAGGCCACTGGCCACCATGATCCAGCCGAAGCTGGCCGCCAGTGCCGCCAGCAGCACCACTACGCCGAGCCGTCGCATCAGCGGAGGGTCGAGGGCCTTCTTGCGCCAGAAAATCAGGAAGCCCACTACGAAGACCAGCCCCATGAAGCGTGCCCACTGCCGGTGAAACCACTCCCAGAAGTAGATGAACTTGAAGTCGGCCATGGAAATGTCGGCGAAGATCTGCTCGTACTGCGGCGAGTCCTGGTACTTCTCGAATTCCAGCTGCCAGTCGGCCTCGTTCAGCGGCGGCATGGCCCCGCTCAGCGGCTTCCACTCGGTGATCGACAGCCCCGACTCGGTCAGCCGCGTGATGCCGCCGATGACGATCTGCCCGACCACCATCACCAAGCCCACGATCAGCCACCAGCGTACCGCCCGGGAATAGGGCCTACGCCAGGGGGCGGTGCGCAAATCGCTTTCCGGTACGCCTGCACCCATCGCTCTAATAGTTATTATCTTTTTTAAAATTCAAAACCCTATCGTCGTTATTAAGGGTGTGGAAACGGGGAGAGCATACTCCCCTCCCGTTTGGTATTCTCACTCTCCCCGCTTTTGGGGTGGTTATCCACCGGCTTTCCCCAGCTAAACAGCCCAGGAATAAAAGGGATGTTGCTTTTGTCCACATTCTGTCCGTCCACTCTCCCCGGCGTAACTTTTTTACACTGCGGTGGGGATTGCCGCCGCCAGTCCGGTAGGAGGGCGTGAACTTCCGATGTGGAAAGGCGGGGATAAGTGGATAAGTCGGCACTTCCGGGTCTATCTCCCTAGCCACCTGTGGATAAGCCCCGCTTTTTCCCCGCATTTCCCCAAAAAAGGGCGGGAAAACCTGAATGATAAAGCGTTGGTGCACAAAGGACTAATATATGAGACGATTCGCTCTGTGAGTTATTCCCCTACCAGTTCCATCCATTCCAGCTCCTTCTCCTCGATGGCCTCGTTCACCTCCGCCAGCTCTTTGCCCAGTTCGGCGATCCGCTCGGGGGTCAGGCCGGCCATGTCCGTAAAGGAGCGGTTGATCTTCGCCTTCCGTTCCTCGAGTTTGGAAATCTGCCCTTCTACGCGGCGGATCGCCTTGCGCTCTTCCTGGCTCAGCGTGTTCGGCGCAGGGGAGGTTTTGGGCGCGGACGCAGGTGCGGAGGTGACCGGGGAGGGGGAGGGTACCGAAATTTCTTCCTTCGCTACTTGATCGCGGTATTCGGTATACAGCCCGTTCCAGTCCCGGATCCGGCCCTCCCCCTCGAAGATGAAGAGGTGGTGCGCCAGCTTATCCAGGAAAAAGCGGTCATGACTCACGATCAGGACACAGCCCGGGAAGTCCAGTAAAAACTCCTCGAGCACGTTGAGCGTCATGATGTCCAGATCGTTGGTCGGCTCGTCCAGGATCAGGAAGTTGGGATTGCGCATCAGCACGGTAAGCAGGTAGAGCCGCCGCCGCTCCCCACCACTCAGTTGGCTGACGTAGACCTGCTGCTGCTTACTACTGAACATGAAGCGCTCCAGCAGGCCGCGGGCGGTGAGCTTCTGCCCTTTCTCCAGGGGGATGAATTCGGCGATGTCGCGCACCACCTCGATCACCCGCATATCGTTGTCCAGCTGGATGCCGTCCTGGGTGTAGTAACCGAAGTGGGTGTTCGTGCCGTGGACGACCTTGCCGGTATCGGGCTCGATCTCCTTGGTCAGCATCCGCAGGAGGGTGGACTTACCCGCCCCGTTCTTACCCACGATACCGACCCGTTCGCCCTTCTGAAATTTATAGCTGAAGGAGTTGACCAACTGTCGCCCCCCGTAGGCCTTACTGATATTGTGGGCCTCCAGGATCTTGCTGCCTAGCCGCTGCCCCTTGATCTCCAGCGTAAGTTCCTCTTCCCTCCGGAAGCTACCGACCTTGTTCTTCAGTTCACTGAAGGCGCTCAGCCGTGATTTGGCCTTGGTTCCCCGGCCACTCGGCATCCGCCTGACCCACTCCAGCTCCTGCTTCATGCGCTTGCGGTCCTTGTCCAGTTCGGCGCTTTCGGTTTCTTCCCGGATGGCTTTCTTCTGCAGGAAGTCGGAGTAGTTGCCAGTGTAGTGGTAGATCTGCCCCCCGTCGAGTTCGATGATGCGATTACAGACCCGTTCCAGGAAGTAGCGGTCGTGGGTCACCATCAGCAGGGTCAGATTAGGCGACTGCAGCCACTCCTCCAGCCATTCGATCATGTCCAGGTCGAGGTGGTTGGTCGGCTCGTCCATGATGATGAGGTCGGGCTCGTCGATGATGAGCTTGGCCAGGGCGACCCGTTTGCGCTGCCCGCCCGAAAGGGTGCTCACCCGCTGGTTGACGTCCTCGATATTGAGTTTACTGAGTACTTCCTTAATGCGGG
>CAZKPE010000068.1:0-16837 GCA_964554545.1 uncultured Lewinella sp. | reverse complement strand
CGGCATGAACGTACCCATGCCCCTCCAGAACCAGTCGTATACCTTCCTGCTTATCCTGCTCCTCAGCGCGGTGCTTAGCGCCTTCGTGATCTATTATTTCCGTAGGAAGCGATTGTTTTAAGGTTTCAGGGATTAGGGGACTACCAGACTATCGGACTACCTACTTCAGACTAAAAATTGGGCGCGGACGCAGGTGCAAGGTGTATCGGATAAATCAATAGCCGTCGGCCGGGAGGTTGGGAGCGGAGCGACCTTCCCCCTTCCGCCGGCGGATTGGGCGTACTTCCGACTTCATACTTCCGACTTCATACTTCCGACTTCATACTTCCAACTACCTCCCCCACACTTCCCACGAAAGACTACCTTAGCCCCCCAAACTAACTGAGCACCCCGTTATGCCATACAGCACGATCACCGGTATCGGCCACTACGTACCGAAGAATGTCGTCACCAATCAGGACCTGACCGAGGTCATGGACACCAGCGACGAATGGATACGGGAACGGACCGGGATCGAGGAACGTCGCTACATCGACCGCACCAAGGAAACCACGACCACCCTCGCCGTAGAGGCTTCCCTGAAGGCCATCGCGGACGCCGGGATCGAGAAGGAGGACATCGACTTCATCATCTTCGCTACCCTGAGCCCGGATTATTACTTCCCCGGAGCGGGCGTCCTGCTGCAACGGGAACTGGGCATCAGCAAGACCGAAATTGCGGCTCTCGATATTCGTGCCCAGTGCTCGGGCTTCATTTATGGACTGAGCACCGCCGACCAGTTCATCAAAACCGGCATGTACAAGAAAATCCTGCTGGTTGGTGCCGAGGTACACAGCGTCGGACTCGACTTCAGTACCCGTGGTCGCAACGTCAGTGTCATTTTCGGGGATGGGGCCGGTGCGGTCATCGTCGAACCCACCGAGGACAAAGAAGCAGCCGTTCTCTCGACCAAAATGCACAGCGACGGTACCTACGCCGAGAAGCTGAGCTACATGTACCCCGGGGCCCACGGCGGCTACTTCATCGAGAAATACGGACTGGAAGACTTCGACGTCGACTTTGACCTGAGTAGCAAGTACGGCGAGGTCTTCGTTAACCGGGACATGTTCGAAAAGGGGCAGATCTTCCCCCACATGGAGGGGCCCGCCGTTTTTAAGATGGCGGTACGCAAATTCCCCGAAGTCATCATGGAAACCCTGACCGACGCCGGCCTGGGCATCGAAGACCTGGATATGCTGATTCCCCACCAGGCCAATCTACGCATCAATCAGTTCGTCGCCCACGCCATGAGCCTGCGTGACGATCAGGTCTACAACAACATCATGCGCTACGGGAACACGACGGCGGCCTCCATCCCCATCGCTCTTTCCGAGGCCCGCGACGAGGGCAAGGTCAAGAAAGGAGACGTGGTCACCCTCGCTGCCTTCGGTGCCGGCTTCACCTGGGCGGCGGCGGTGCTGAAGTGGGGTAAGTAAAGGAGGGGCGGCGGGGCGCAGCGGCGGTTAATGTTAGCCCACAGAGCTGCTCACTACGTGAGCCGCGCAGAGGGATGCACAGAGTTGGCACAGAGGCTACCGCACAGCTCCGTGCGACTCTGTGCCCCCCTCTGTGCGAGACCGCAGGTCCTCTGTGGGCTAACCCTATATCACCTCCGCTACCGTAAACACACTCCCCCCCACGAAGACCAGATCATGATCCCGCGCCGCCCGTAGTGCCGCCCGGTAGCCCAGTACGACCGAGCCGTAGGTATCTCCGATCAGGCGATGTTCCTCCGCGGCAAGTTGCAGGTCCTCAGCGGGTAAGCCGCGGGGGATATCGGCCTTGACGAAGTAATAGCTGGCATTGGTCGGAAACAGCGGCAGGATGTGGTGCAAGTCCTTATCGTTCACCACCCCGATGACGAAGTGCTGGTGCCCCTTGCGGTAGGCATTCTGCTCGTTCAGGAGATCGATGACCGGGCCAAGACCGGCTTCGTTGTGGGCGCTGTCGGCAATGACCAGGGGTTGGTCCTGCAGAATTTGCCAGCGACCGATGAAGTGGGTCAGCTTCGGCAGATCGAGCCAGGCGCGTTTGACGGCTTCGGGGTCCAGGTTAAGGTGGCCATCCTCGTGCAGGCGTAACAGCGCGGCGATGGCCGTTCGATGGTTCTCGCGCACGTACGGCCCCTGCAGAGCGACAGGAAATGGAAAATCGAGGGGAGGAATGGCCTCGCCGGCAAATAACCACTGACGGGTATAGTCGTCCGCCCGGTTATAATTGGCACGGACGTCATACACCTGATCGGCGAATACGATCGGTGCCCCTACCTCCCGGACCTTCTGGCGAAAAACCGGCTCCGTCTCCCCCTGGGTCAATCCTATGACGACCGGCCGATCGGCCTTGATGATACCGGCCTTCTCCCCGGCAATCGCTTCCAGGGTATCCCCCAGCAGGTCCATATGGTCGTAGCCGATATTGGTGATGACGGAAAGTACCGGATCGACGACGTTGGTGCTATCCAGCCGCCCGCCCAGCCCGACTTCCAGGACGACCCATTGCACCTGCGTCCGCGCAAAAAATTCCAGCGCCATGGCCACCGTGATCTCGAAGAAACTGGGTTCAATGCGCTCGATGGCCAATTCCATACGCGCTACGAAGTCTATCACCTCCTTCTCCTCGATCAGCTTCCCGTCAACCTTGATGCGCTCCCGAAAATCCCGGTAATGCGGACTGGTGTACAGCCCCGTCCGAAGACCAAGCGCCTGTAACGCGCCCGCGATAAGGTGACTAACGGTGCCCTTCCCATTTGTTCCGCCAACGTGCACGAATCGCAACTTCCGTTCCGGATGATCGAGTTCTTCGAGCAGTAGGCGGATATTGGTCAAGTCCTTCTTCATCGCTACCGGGCCGCTGCGCTGGTACATGGGCAGGCGGGTGAAGAGGTAGTCTAGGGTTTCGGGGTAGGTCAGGGTTGGGAAGTATGAAGTATGAAGTATGAAGTCGAAAAGTACGATAGTTCAGTAGTACCGCCATTAAAGTCGTAACCCTACCGAACTACTAGACTACTGAACCCCCCCACTTCAGACTTTGTACTTCATACTCTAGGCTTCATACTTCCGACTTCATACTTCCGACTTCATACTCCCGACTTCATACTTCATACTTCCGACTTCATACTTCATACTTCCAACTTCATACTTCCGACTTCATACTTCCGACTTCCAACTTCATACTTCCAACTTCATACTCCCCACTTCATACTCCCGACTACGCTAACAATGGCTCGCAAAGACCAAATCCTCCAACTCCTGGAATCGGCACCTAAAGACCCCTTCCTCCGCTTCGCGCTAGCGAAAGAATGGGAAGCCGAAGGCAACGACCCCGCCGCCCTGAATATCTACCGCAGTATCGTGAACGAGGCACCGGATTACGTGGGTACTTACTACCACCTCGGCAAGACGCTGGAGCGTATGGAACGACCGAACGAGGCCTGGAAGGTCTACAGCCGGGGAATGGAAGTGACCAAACGGCTCGGGGAGCAGCACGCGATGCGGGAGCTTGCCGGTGCCCGTATGGAACTAGGGGATGAGGAGGATTTTGAGGACGACCCCGATTAGAGGCGATACTTGGGAGCTACGGTGAGGCGGGAAGTACCCTCGCTGGGACTCATCAGGTAGCCATCACGGCGGCCGTCCTCCACTGGTCGGTAGTCTGGGATACGAGGTTGGGTACCTGGGGTAATGACCGGATCGCTGAGTTCCTCCATCCGCTCGGCGCGTTGCGCAAGCGGGTCGGGCTCGGGGGGGAAGCCGGCGATGACCCCGAGGCCCGCCACCAGGATTAGCACGGCGGCGATCATCCAGGGCCGGAAGCCGGTGAGGAAACCGCGCGAGCGGTCGCGACGGTCCAGACGGTGCTCGATGCGGTCCCAGCTGCGGGGAGCGGGGCGGCGGCGCATCCCCAGGGCGGTGCGGCGAAACTGACGGTCGAAGTTATCGGAAGTGGACATGGTTCGTACAATTAGCGGGCGGGGTAGCCCAGGCGTTCGAGTTGCTCACGCAGCCGCTTTTTGGCCAGAATGAGCTGGGATTTGGAGGTGTTGATACTGATGCCGAGCAGGTCGGCGATCTCGCGGTGCTTATAGCCCTCGATGACGTAGAGGTTGAAGACCGTCCGGTAACCGACGGGCATGGCGTCCAGTAGGTCGAGGATATCCCGTTCGGCCAATCGTTCGGCGGCGCGGGGGGGCATGGCGTAGTGGGCCGGGTTTACCTCCGTGAGTTCGCTGGCCCGCTTGAGGGCGTGTTTCTTGCGAAGGAGCATCAGCGCTTCGTTCACCACGATTCGCCGGATCCATCCTTCAAAACTGCCCGCTTCGCTAAAACTGTCGATCTTGCTGAAGACCCGATAAAATGCGCTCACCACTACGTCATCCGCGTCGGCATCCCGGCGGCAGTAGCGGCGGGCCACGGCCCCCATCAGCGCCGAATACCGGTCGTAAACGGCGCGTTGGGCGCGGCGGTCATTGGCTCGGCAGCCGGCGATCATTTCCTCCTCGGTCACGACTCAAAGATGCTACCGGCGGGTATTTTGGCGGGAGTGAATTCGAAAATATCGGCAAAGTGGCGCTCGACGATCGGCTGCACCTCCGCCAACTCTACCGGCCGGCCGAGTTCAACGCTGAGGCTGGTAACCGAGCGGTCCGATTCCGCAATACCGCAAGGGACGATATGCTGAAAGTGAGTCAGGTCGGGCCGTACGTTGAAGGCCAGCCCGTGCATGGTCGTCCAGCGGCTCAAATGGACGCCAATGGCGCAAATCTTACGGCGGGGTTGTCGACGGGCGCTGTCTCCGGCCAGCCAGACGCCGGTGAAGCCCGGGTCGCGTTCCCCGGTCAGACCGAAGTCCGCCAGGGTACGGATGATCACTTCCTCCAGGTAGCGGACGTAGCGGTGTACGTCGTTAAAAAATTCATCCAGATCGAAGATGGGGTAGATGACCAGTTGTCCTGGCCCGTGGTAGGTGATGTCCCCCCCGCGGTTGATGCGCTCGAAGGTGAAGCCCTGTTCGGCCAGTTCACCCTCGCTCAATAGCAAGTGGTCGATGGAGCCTGACTTTCCGAGTGTGTAAACGGGCGGGTGTTCGACGAAGAGCAGATGGTGGTGCTGGGCGATCGATTCGTCCTTACGCCGATCCAGTTTGCGTTGCACGACCTCCCCGTGCAGCCGGGTCTGTAACTCCCAGGCGGGGCGGTAGGCCATGCGGCCGAGGTGGTGTAGGTGGACGAGGGGGAGCACGAGCTAGCTTTGGATTGAAAAACGCGCCAGACAGAGAATGGTATACCGCTCAGGGATCGATGATCCCGATGGTCAGTACGATCTTCCCCACATTGGCATTACTAGCCATGTAGCGATGAGCATCGGCCACTTCCTCCCAATCGTAAATGGTATCCACCACCGGCTGTAGCGTACCGTCGGCGAAGTGGGGCCAGATGCGCTTGCGGAAGTCTGCCGTTAGCCGCTGTTTGTATTCCGCTGAGCGACTTCGGAGCGTCGTCCCCGTAAGCTGGATGCGTTTGCGCAGTATGGGACCCAGACTGAATCCGTCGGATTTGGCTCCCCCCAGCGCGGCCAGACTCACGATACGGGCGTCGGTAGCGCAGGCGGCCAGATTTTGCTGCAGGTAGGGGCCACCGACGAAGTCCAGAATCAAATCGACCCCGTGGCCATCCGTCGCATCTAGGGCCACCTCAGCGAAGTCCTCACTCCGGTAATCGATGCACCGCTCCGCCCCCAGGTCGAGCAGCTGTTGATGTTTGTGGGCACTGGCGGTAACGAGTGGAATGGCACCCGCCTTCCGTACCAGTTGGATGGCCGCCGTACCGACCCCGCTCGCCCCGGCGTGGATCAGCACGGTCTCCCCTTCCGCCAGTCGACCGATCCAGTGCAGCGCCTGAAAGGCGGTCAGAAACACTTCCGGAATGGCCGCCGCTTTCGTGAAGGAAAGCCGCTCCGGTAGGCGAAGCAGCATAGATTGGTCGATGGCGATCAACTGGGTATAGCCGCCGCCATTGACGAGGGCGCACACATTGTCTCCCACCCCGAAGTCGGTGACCCCCTCCCCTATTTCCATGACCGTGCCGGCCACTTCCAGTCCCAGGATCGGACTGGCCCCCGGCGGCGGCGGGTAACGGCCTTCCCGTTGCAACAGATCGGCCCGGTTAAGGGCGGTGGCGGCGATACGGAGGAGTACCTGTCCGGGTCCCGCGACTGGATCGGGTACCTCGGTGAGCTGGAGCCGGCTTTCGTCGCCGGGCTGTTCGAAGGTGATGGCTATCATGGGGCGGTAGGGTTTTAGCGCTGACCCAGGGCAATGGCGCGTTCGAGGGCGGCACGGGCACCGCTCTTAATGTCATCGAATACGCTAGTGGCCTCGAAGGTGTTCATGGCCGCCTCTGTCGTTCCGCCCTTGCTCGAGACCCGGGCGATCCAGTCGCGGCAGGTGAGATCGTTTTTCATCTGTAGTTCCACGGCACCCCGAAAGGTCTGGGCGACCAGCAGTTCCGCCTGACTTTCGTTGAAGCCCATTTCGGTTGCCGCTTCGATCAGCGCCTGCATGAAGTAGAGTACGTAAGCCGGTCCGCTGCCACTGATGGCGGTTGTGGCGTCGATCTGGTATTCATCATCCACGTAGATCGCCTTTCCGGTGGTGTTAAGCAGATTCTGTACCAGTACGAGCTCGATGCGGGTGACGGCCTCGCTGGCGGTGTAACTGGTCATGCCGAGGCCAATCTGGGCAGGCAGATTCGGCATGGCGCGGATGACCTTCTCCACCCCCAATCCCTCCTGAATGGTAGCGATTGTTATACCGGCCATGATGGACAGATACACTTGTTGAGGGTCGGCGGCGGGGCGCAGGGTGGAAAAAAGATTGGAACTATCCTGCGGCTTCACGGCCAGGATGATGAGGTCGGCGACGGAAAGGCAGTCAGCAACCGAGGTATGGACGGTACCGAGGGATTCGCTACGCAACTGGTTGGCCTTCTCTTCCTGTCGCTCCAGAATCATCAGGTCTTCCTGACGGACCAGATGGGCTCGCAGCAGACTACGCGCATACGTCTTGCCCATATTTCCTCCGCCGATGATGAGTATCTTCATACCACTCGTTTGACCGGTGAAGGTACGCAATCGGTTCAGCGACCGTACAGGCACATCTGTCCCAAATGTGGACGGATAGATCAGCAAAATGAGCAACTTTGGCGTGTTCACCGCTGTATTCGTTGTTAACACATGAGTCGTATGCCCACCATCGAAGAAGAAATTCAACAATCTTCCTTCCGCTCCGCCGCCCACCGCACCCAGGTGAACATCATCTACACCGCCGCCTGGATCAACCAGCAGACGACCCAAGCTCTGCGCCCCCATGGTCTGAGCATCCAGCAGTTCAATATCCTCCGCATCTTACGTGGCCGCGGCGGTCAGCCCTCCACCGTCAAACTCCTCACCGAGCGGATGCTGGATAAGATGAGTAACGCCAGTCGCCTGGTCGATAAGCTGAAGGAAAAGGGCTACGTCAAGCGACAGGAATGCGAAACGGACCGCCGCCGGGTCGACATCGTCATTACTAAAAAAGGTCTGGAGGTAGTCAACGAGGCCAGTGAGGCTGTCGAAGATGCCATGCTGCGCCACTTCAGCAATCTGAGTGATGAAGACTTTATGCAATTGAGCGGCTTACTAGATCGGCTGAGGGGGTGAACGAGGCGCTGCGCGCCGGTGGACGCCTCGCCTCCAAATCCGCCACTCCCAACCTCCCGGCCGACAGCTATCCCTTCCTACTTCCTACTTCCTACTTCCTACTTCTTACTTCCTACTTCCTACTTCCTACTTCCTACTTCCTACTTCCTACTTCCTACTAACTTACTACCCCGAACTACCGAACTAAAATGCCCCTCCTCCTCGTCCTCCTCTCCACCTGCGTCCCCGCCCTACTCCTCGGTCAGCAGCGCTTGGCGGTACATGAGAACGGAACGCACCTTATTGAACGCGATAGCGGCGACCCCTTTTTCTACCTGGGGGATACGGCCTGGGAACTGCTGCACCGCACGGACGAGGACGAAGCCCGTATGTACCTCACCGACCGGGCCGATAAGGGGTTCAACGTCATTCAGACCGTCGTACTGGCCGAATTGGAAGGATTGACGACCCCGAATAGCTACGAAGAACTGCCGTTGCTCGACCTGGACCCGACGCAGTGGAACGAAAAATACTTCGCCTACGTAGACCGCGTGGCCGAAATGGCCGATAGCCTGGGCATCTTCCTGGGTCTGCTACCCACCTGGGGCGACAAATTCAATAAGAAGTGGGGCGTCGGACCGGAAGTGTTCACCCCCGAAAACGCGGAAACCTACGGGCGGATGCTCGGCCAGCGCTATCGCGACCACAACGTAATCTGGATACTCGGCGGCGACCGCAACCCGGAAAACGAGGAGGATTTTGCGATCATCCGGGCCATGGCCCGCGGGCTGGAGGAAGCGGTGGGCGACGAGCAGCTACTGACCTACCACCCCCAGGGCGGCTACAAATCGAGCGACTTTTTCGCCGGGGACGATTGGGTCGACTTCCACATGTTCCAGAGCGGCCACGGGCGGCGGGACGATAAGCAGAACTACGACTTTCCCCGTGACGTGCAGCGGGCCGCACCGAATAAGCCGGTCATCAACGGCGAGCCGGCCTACGAGGACCACCCCATTAACTGGCGGCCGGTGAATGGCTGGTTCGACGAATTCGATACCCGGCAGGCGGCCTACTGGAGCGTGCTTTCGGGCACCGACGGCCACACCTTCGGCAACCACAACATCTGGCAGATGTGGCAGCCGGGCCGGGAGGCGATCAGCAGTGCGCGCACTCCCTGGAAAGAGGCCGTGCATTACCCCGGGGCGGCACAGATGGGCCACTTGCGGCGGTTGATGGAGTCGCTGCCATACTACGATCTCGAGGTCGACTGGAAGCTGCTCACCAATGCGCCGAACAGCAGCGGACGGGAAACCATCTCGGCCCGTACCGCCGACGGCAACCTCCTGCTGGCCTATACGCCCTACGGCGACGAACTTCGCCTGCATTCCGAAAAAGTACCCACGTCGGCCAACTTTAGCTGGTTCAATCCCCGATCAGGGGAGCGCGTGCCCTTCACCCCGGAGCGGGTAGAGGAGGAATTGGTGCTCGATCCGCCCCTCGACCCGGGCCGGGGGAATGACTGGGTGTTACTTGTCACCCGCTTTTACGACTGATCGTCGGTAACTGGCGGAGGAAGCAAATCGGCTACGGTAATCCTACCAGCAAACTGTGTCTCGGCTTCCTCGGAATCACCATAGTGAGTGACTGCGGCGTAGGTCCCCCCCGTCAAACTCGGACGAAGGTGAACCTCTAGCTGACGGTCTTTCAAATTTACGATCCAGTACTCCGGTATTCCGGCCTTAGCGTAGGCTACTTTTTTTTGATTGCGGTCAATAGACAGGGAGGAGTCCGCTACCTCAACCAACAATTGCACGTCTTTCGCCTGAGGAAAGATGCGGGCGTAATGATCGACACGATATGTGACAACCGCAAAATCCGGTTGCGGTAGCGAGTCATCCGATAGCTGAACGGCGTTCTCCATTCGCAGACCGTACTTTTTGAAGTACCGTTCATAGAAGTATTCCATCACGATCTGAATGCAGGCTGCGTGGGGAGGGTTGGAACCCATACGTTCTACGATTGATCCATTCAGTAATTCGAAGGGCTCGTCTTCTCCGATTACACCTGCTTCATACGCTTTGCGGTACCGATCGACCGACCAGCTTAGTGAAGATGGCCACGGGTCGGTAAGACCTACCCTATACCGTTCCGCCTTTTTTTGAGCTATCGCGGTCATGACTAGCTTTTAGCTATCTAACCCCAAAATAACCCGGTTCGTTGCCTCATCCGTCCCCGCGTCCGCGAAGTCGTCGAAGGCCCGTTCGGTCACGTTGATGATGTGCTCGGCGATGAAAGGTGCCCCCTCGGCCGCCCCCTGCTCGCTGCTCTTGATGGCGCATTCCCACTCCAGCACCGCCCAGCTGTCGTAGCCGTACTGACTGAGTTTGGAGAAGATGGCCTTGAAGTCGACCTGCCCGTCGCCCAGGCTCCGGAAACGGCCGGCCCGGTCCACCCAGCCCTGGTAGCCGCCGTAGACGCCCTGCTTGCCGGTCGGATTGAACTCGGCGTCCTTGACGTGAAAGGCACAAATCCGGTCGTGGTAGAGATCGATGAATTCCAGGTAGTCGAGCTGCTGCAGTACGAAGTGGCTCGGGTCATAGTTGATCTGCGCCCGGGGGTGGCCGTCGAGGTAGTCGACGAACATCTCGAAGCTGGCCCCGTCGTGGGCATCCTCCCCGGGGTGGAGCTCGTAGCCGACGTCCACGCCGCAGCGGTCGAACTCGTCCAGGATCGGCTTCCAGCGGGCGGCCAGTTCGGTGAAGGCCTGCTCGACCAGTCCGGCGGGCCGCTGCGGCCAGGGGTAGACGAAGGGCCAGAGCAGCGCCCCGGTAAAGCTGGCGTGGGCCTTGAGCCCGAGGTTCTTGCTGGCGCGGGCGTTGAGCATCATCTGCCGGGTCCCGTACTCCATCTTGGCCTTGCGGCTGTTATTCGCCTCCTTGGGCGCGAAGGCGTTATACATGGTATCGTAGGCGGGGTGGACGGCCACCATTTGCCCCTGCAGGTGACTGGCCAGTTCGGTGATCTCCAGTCCGTGGTCGGCAATGCGGCCCTTCAGCTCGTCGCAGTAGGTTTTGCTCTCGGCGGCTTTTTCCAGGTCGATCAGTCGGCTCTCCCAGGTCGGGATCTGGATGCCCTTGTAGCCCAGCCCTGCCATGTACTTGCAGATGTCGTCGAGGTTATTGAAGGGGGGCTCGTCGCCCATGAACTGAGCGAGGAAGATGGCGGGGCCTTTGATGGTGGTCATGGAGATTGAGAATTTAGGATTGAGAATTGAGAATTGGGCTGCGGAACGGTGGAGGCGTTGCAAGGGGGCGCCCCGATAGCTATCGGGGCAGGTGCAGGCAGGGTGGGAAAGCTAAGAAAATTTGCGTGGTCCGGCAGGTAGTAGTCGGTATGCTACTGCCGTCGGCGGGGGTAGGTAATTGGTGTATCTTGCCCTATGCCACGCTACGTTTGGATTTTCGCATTAATCCTGAATGGTTCGTGTGTGCTGGCTCAGGATAGTCTCTCCCGTATCCCTTTCTTCGAGCCCGCCGTCGGGTTGGGACTGTACTACCAGTTCACCTCCTACGGCCAGAGCGGACTGGTCGATGCGAAACTACCTACCTCTATCCCCCGCCGCATTCAGCCGGACCGGGTCACCGCCTGGAACCTGGACGAGCGGGTCAGCGACAATCCCCTGCTGCACGCGGCCTCTTACGTTACCGTGGGTGGGCGCTTCCGGCTGGCCGACTCCCTCTTCCTCTCCGCCGCGCTGAATGCCGAGCAACGCGGCTGGTCGGCGGGGCGCTTTAATGACCGCACGATCAATGTCTTTCCCTACTTCAACATCAATTACCGCAAACGATTCGGTCGCTTCCGCTTCTCCACCCAGGCCGGCGACCTCAACTCCCTGCGGCTCTACGAGGGACTGACCTTCTACAACCTGATGACGCAGTCGTGGGTATTCAAATTCAGCTACGGACCCTTCTACCTAAAGCACCTTGGGGTTGCCGATTTGATCCGTGACATCGGCCTGGGCATCGATGACGTTTACGACTACTCCTTCGGAGTGGAGGAGTGGCGATTTGTCCCCGATAGCGAGATCGCTCTGACCCTTAGAGCGGGCTATTCCAACAACCGCAGGGCCAGGGAGGGGGCATTCTGGAACTACTCGGCGGCCGTGGGAAGGCCGGAAAGCTGGCGAGCTTACACCCAATTTACCCGGCGGCGCAATTCGCCGGGCTCCGGGGCCTTTCTGCTCGGATTTCACCTCCCCCGACTCACCTACGGGCGGCTCTCCCTCGGCGGTCGGGTAGAATACCGCCGCTATGGCAACGGCTTCAACGCGGGCTTCATCAATGCCGTCTTTTACCGCCAGCCGGATGAGCCGGCCACTTTCGACAATTCCACCGGGCCGGCCTTCTTTCCCCTCAACGTCTACGAACGGCCGTTCAGTCAGTGGGCGGTATTTACGGAATACGGAGGGCGGGAGCTGAGTAATTTCGGACTGCAACTGAACTCCTCCCTTCGCCTCTTCGGTCGCTGCTTCGCCCGCCTGCGATTGGACTGGACCACCATCTCAACCGGGGGGGAAGACATCTCCTACCCCTTCTACTCCACCGGCCTCGGCTTCCGGCCGACCAACGACTTCGATATCTTTCTGGAGGTCTCCAACCGGGTCCTCAATTTGGATAAAAGCTACCCGACCCTGTACCTGGCCCGGCAGTCCTACTTCACCCTGCGGATTTACAAGCCCCTCAGTCTATGGGCGGAGGATTCCGGTTTTCACCGGCGCTGAGTGGCGGTCAGTTGCCGCAGTTGCTCGATCGTCCAATCGTGGTCGTAGCGGCGGTCGAAGCCGCGCTCGACGGTCAGTCCCGTAGGCAGGTGGCGGGCCCGTACGATCGCTTCTCCCTGCCCCGCTTCCAGTCGCAGGGTGATGCCGTCGCCGGCGGTGGTGTCGGCGTAGAGTCGGAGGCCGGTCGTGTCCCTAAAGATGATCTCTTCCAGGGCGATCTCCGTTAGGTGTAGCGTCAGCTTGATTTGGTCTGACGCGGCCCGCCCCGCATGGGTATCGATCGTACTCCTCAGGCTGGTTGCCCAGCGGTAGGTGATCACGGGTTCGTCTTCCTCGGGGGCCTCCGCTTCGATCGGTGGTTCGGGGGCGGGAGGGGGGGCGGTATAGGAAGATAGCTGGATGAAGGTTTCAGATGGGATGACCTCCTCGATTTCCATTTGCCGCTCCAGTTGAATCCGGTACAGACTATCGGCGGAAATCAGCAATCGATCCAACTCCTCAAATTGGACTTGCTTCTGTCGTAAAAGTGCCCCGATCTGCTCCAAGCGGGTTATCTCCACGGCTTGCTCCCGCCGCTCCTGTTGCAAATGGTACAGGTAGCCGGAGGGGGCGAGGACCAGTAGGCCGAACAGCCCGGTCAGCCACGCAAGGGCCGTTCCGTACGATAGCGGCCGCATCAGCGGGGGGGCGGGGGACTGACCTGCGCCACCTGCTGCGACGAGACGTAGCGGTTCAGGAACTGGTGTAGCGAGTCACAGGTCGTCAGCTGGGTTTCCAGGTCCTGCATCATGGTAGCATTAGCGGCCCCCATGCGGTCAATGAGTTGTCCGTCCTCCGTGTTCTTCGTCCGCATATCGTGCGCCCAGGACACGAGGAAGAAGGCTACCGCGATGATCGTGGTCACCAGCGAGTAGAATACCCGCGGCGACACGGTGAACCGGCGGTCGAAGACTTGCTCGAGGTCCACGGTTTGCTTCGGGGGCGGGGGCGGCGGGCTGCCCTCCGCTTCGGGCGGGGTGGGGGGATGCGTGTCGTTCATGTCAATAGTGTGTTCAAACAAATATACGGGTTGGCCGGGGATTTGCCGTGTAATCCCGTTTCCCCTACCCTATTCCATCCGGCCACCTACGAGTGGGGATGCCGCGGCGCGCAGGTGCAAGCGGGTATCACCGGTTTGAAGGCCTGGGTAGAGTGCCCAATACCCGCGCCCCGTCAACCCTTCTAACGGCGGGCTGCGGGGCGCTGCTCATTGGGCGCTAAAATCCACTGACTAACCTTTGTAGTTTTACTGCTATATCTGAGACCTGGGGGAATAGTAAAATCCACACAGGTATGCCAATAATACAGAGTCCTTTAAACAACCACTCCATCTCTTTCAGCAACTTCCATTCATTCTGCCTCCACACGTAGAAAAGCATGTATATAAATTGAAGAGCCATAATGGATAGGTAAATTAATATAAGATACCACGAAGCATAAAGTACGCCGATCACGCCAGACTTAGCCGCAAACATTCCAAGCAAGAGTACGACTAAGAAAATCCAATTAGGATTTAAATTTGAGAACAGCTTGCTCATTGCCGTACTTCCTGAAATTGGCTGGTTGCTGCGTTCCATATTCTTACCGTGCCACCTGAAGCCGCAACACCACTTGCAGCCGCCCTGGTGGTGGTAGACCTCGCATATTTAGTTGCAGCCTGCTGGGAGTTCTGAGCTTCAGACTGTAGTCTGGCTGTCTTTCCAGGTCTACCAGTTGGGCTTGCATTACCAGAAGGATTATTTCTAGCTTCAGAGTTTTTGGCTAATCGATCTGCTCGCCTGGCTGTTTTGTCAAGCTGCTTTTGTCCTGGTGTTCTATTTGCTTTTACCTTCTCCTTAACTGGCGTCCTAACTACTTGCCCTGCTAATACACCAACGGCTACTTGTTCAATATCAACTTCTCCAGTAGTTGCTAATTGTTGCGCAGCATTAACAGTTCCATCAATTACCGCCTCTGCTGCCTGCAACGTTTTTCCATTGACTAATTTACCGGCTTTTGCAATTAGTCCTACTCCAGCAGCTCCAGCTACAGCTGAAGCAACGATTGAAGTTTTGTTTACATCTGTTAACGCCGTTCCCAGATCGTCTCCCGAAGCCAGATTAACTGCTACCTGTGTTCCGTAATCAAGGACAGCTCCAACAACGGCACCAAAACACATCGGACAATTCCCATCAGGATCGCTCAGGTTTATTGGGTTATTCCAAGCATATGCGTATGGTGACTTGTCAACCTGCATAATATCGTCCGCCAATTTGTCTACGCCGGTAAATCGAGCTACCGCCGGATCATACCACCGGGCCCCATAATCATACAGGCCCAGTTCCTCGTTCAGCTCCTTGCCGTTATAGCGGTAACGGCACACCCCTGCACCCTCACTTAGCCCGTCTTGTACCACCAGACACATACCGCAAGCTACTCACTTTCTTTCCGTTGTCTCTTTTCAGTTGAAGACCTCAGGTGAAGAAAAAAGGTCTGGGACATCACCCCAGCCAGCTGGACTTCCGATTGCGTTACTCGAGCCTGGACTGGATGATCGCTTTGGCCTGACGCAGTCGGACAAAGTGATCATCCAGGCTGGGCTGAACGGGGGCAAGGGGCCGGTTCTTCTAGGCCCCTCGGCCGGTGCAGCGTTAGCGGAACCGGACGTAGCAAACTGGGTCGGCGTTAGCCTGCCTTTTGGGGGTGGGACCGCGAACAAAGGGGAAGGGGCCCTTTTGTGATGCACGGCCAAGGGCCAGCTAGACGCAGGCTGATCCTCGGAGGCTTGACGGCTAGCGTTTCTTGGCCGGTGCCGCTCAGGGCGGGTTATCTCCCCTTCAGTTCGTCGAGCTTATCGTCGTCCTGGCTAGCGTTGAAGATGCTCACCACGCGAACGACGGTTTGGGCAACCCGGTAGATGATGAGGTAAGACCACTGCGGAACGAAGCGGTAGGTTCGCTTTTCGTCGCTGATCCGATGAAGTTTGGTGTGCCGCTCCGGGAAGGTGTCCAGACTCTTGATCGTCTCCTGGATGCCCCGGTTGACGTGGCGCGCCACTTGGTCGGAACGCCGGCGGCGTAGGTAATCGAGTTCCTTGCGCAGGTCGTCCCGCGCCTCCTTAGCGACTACTACGCGATGCTTTCGCTTAGCCATACTTCAGCCTCTTTTTCCAGCTCTTCCGGCGTGAGGTACTCCCCCCGGTCGATCTGATCTTCTGCCCTGGTGATCTTAGCGCGCAGCTCTTCGGTTGTTAGCGGTTCGCCGGCCCGGTAGCCGATAGGTTCGCCCCGCTCGGGCACTTCCACCACTTCCGGCTGGTAGCTCCGGAACAGGCTTTCGGTCACCTCGGCCAGTACGGCCAGGAGCTTCTCATCGGCTTGCTCGATGCGTAGGTGCAGCAGGTCCTTCGTGGCGGTAGCGTTCATGAGGGGCGGATTGGGAGGAGGTTACTGTAGTTGCGTAAAGATAACGGTTTTGTGATTTTACAGGTTGCTTCCCAGCGGATAGAAGCATTCCACGGACCGCCTGAGTTCTGCCATGTCGGTCTCGCGGTAGCCGGCAAAGGCTCGTACCTGCCTCAGGTCCGCCCCCCCTTCAGTTTCAGTGCCAGGACGCTCTGCCGGATGATGGTCGGCGTCAGGCGCTTGACCGGCACCAGGGGGCGCAGCGTCTCGATGAGGTAGAGCACCGCCTCACCTCACCACACTCACCGTCCCCCACTCCTCCCGCTCCACCCCCACCACGTCCTCGTACCGCAGGCTGTATACGAAGCTGCCACTATTCATCCGGCTACCGCCGACCTCCCCGTCCCAGTTCAGGGGGCTACCGGGCAGGCCGAAGCCCTCGGTTTGCTCGTGGACCAGGCTGCCCCAGCGGTTGTAGATGCGGAAGTCGGTGATCCGGGTGACGCCCACGCGGGGGAAGACGGCCAGCCGGTCGTTGTGGCCGTCGCCGTTGGGGCTGAAGGCATTGGGTACGTAGACCGCGGTACCGGGTACGAAGACCCCGATACTGACCGTATCGCTGGCCGTACAGGGGCCGTCGGAAACGTTGATCACGAAGTCGGTGTCATCGGTCGGGGCGGCCCAGGGGCTAACCACGGTGTCGCTCTGCAGAAAGTTTCCGTACGTCCACCGCACCTGCGCCCGCGCCCGGTTCAGTTGCGTCAAAAGGCGGATGCTGTCGCCGATCTCGATGACGGTATCGGGGCGGACACTCACCATCAGGGGCACGACGGCGGCCACGTCCACGGCAAAGCTGGTATCGCAGCCCCTCGGGCTCACTACCTCTACGACGTACCGGTCGGGGACACTCAACTGGTAGCGGC
>CAZKPE010000067.1:10523-16897 GCA_964554545.1 uncultured Lewinella sp. | reverse complement strand
ATCGCCGGGACGGACACCGGCCGGTTCGAGGTCAGCCCCGAGGCGGTCGATTTACAGGAACTCCTATCGCCCCTACTCAGCAGTGCCCGGGCCCGTACCGAAGAGCAAGACGGTGACCTGAGGTGGGAACTCCCCGACCGGGCCATCCCCCTGAGCGCCGACCCGCTGCACCTGTCCAATATTCTCCACAGTCTGCTCGATAATGCCGTCAAGTACGGCGGCTCCCCGCCCCACATCTCCGTCACCGGTCGGCTGGCGGAAGGCTTCTGCCACCTGGCGATCCGCGACGGCGGCGGGGGCATCGGGGCCGAGCACCGGGAGCGCGTCTTCGAGAAGTTCTACCGGGTACCGACGGGGGATGTACATGACGTGAAGGGCTTCGGACTGGGGTTGTTTTACGTCCGCCAGGTCTGCCGCGCCCATAAGTGGGACATTCGGATCGAAAGCGAGGTCGGCCGGGGTACGACGGTCCACCTGCGCCTACCGCTGGCCCCGACCCCCGCAACCATCAGCGCATGAGCCGCGCACACCTGCTCTACGTGGAGGACGACGAAAGCCTGGGCTTCGTCACCCGCGATCAGCTGGAACTCGCCGGCTATACCGTAACCCACCTGACCGGGGGGGCGGCGGTGCGCAGGTGCGTAGCGGACGGGATAAATTTCGACCTCTGCCTCCTCGACGTGATGCTCCCGGAAGTGGACGGCTTCGAGCTGGCCCGACAGATCCGGGAACGAGACCGGGACGTGCCGATCCTCTTCCTCACCGCCAAGAGCCTCAAAGAAGACCGACTACACGGACTGCGACTGGGGGCCGACGACTACCTCACCAAGCCCTTCGGGATGGAGGAGCTGATGCTGAAGATCGAGGTCTTCCTGCGCCGCAACCGGGTCCGGCCGGCCACCCCCTCCTTCGATTCCGGGCTGATCGGTCAGTACCGCTTTCTCCCCGACCAACTCCAGCTCATCCACCAGAAGAGCGGCGAAAGTAAGCGCCTCACCCAGCGGGAGGCCGAGCTCCTCCAGCTCCTCAGCGAAAACCGGGAGCGGGTGCTGGAACGGGGCACCATCCTGAAAAAGATCTGGGGGCAGGACGACTACTTTCTGGGCCGTAGCCTCGATGTGTTCGTGAGTCGGCTACGGAAATACCTGCGGGGGGATGAGCGGATCAAGATCGAGAATATTCACGGGGTGGGCTTCTCGTTGACCATTACCGGTACCTGAGGGTCAGTTCACCACGGATTCCCGCGGATTTGTCCCGGCAAACATTCATACCACTCTGCGTTCCCTCTGCGCATACCTCTCCGTCCTCCGCGGTGAACTCCTCCCTTAACGATACCACATTAAAACCCCACCAAACAACGTTATCAACGCCAGCAGCACCGTCGCCATACGAATACTGCGGCGGAGGTAGTTGCTGAAGTCGCGGATGGCCGCGGCCTGCTCCGGGTAGGCCGGCACCACCTCTTCCTCCATGCGTCGCTGACTGAGAATTTGTGAGGCGGTGAAGTCGACCTCCGTCTGCACCAAAACCCGGTAGGCCCGCAGTACCTTGGCCCGGAAGTACAGGTTGATGAACAACATCCCCAGGAAAAGCGCGATAATGATGGTGATGAGTACGACGAACATGGACGGGGAAACACCGGCAGCCCCCGGTGGGTTGCGCTAGGCCGGTGGGGTGGCGATCGCTACGGCTACTTGCGGTACTGCTGGTCGGTACCGCAGCCCTGAGCGCTCAGGGCGATGAGGGGCTCTTCATCGATCCCGATTACAGTCCGCAGCGACTGATCGAGGAGGTATTCGCCGTTAACCGCTGCGCGACTATTTCCAACGTGCAGATAATTGGAGACCACCCGGAGGGCATTGGCTACTTCCGCGATCCGGAGGGGGTGACGGGATTCCGAGAGGGTATCGTGCTTTCCACCGGCCGGGTGCGCGATGCGGTCGGTCCGAACACGACCACCAGTACGGGCACCCGCTTCGGCGGACCGACATCCGATGTCGACCTGAACGTCGTGTCCTCCCGTACGCTCTACGACCGGGTGGGGATTGAGTTCGACTTCATCCCCTTGGAGCCCACGATCACCTTCCGCTACGTCTTTGCCAGCGAGGAGTACTGCGAGTTCGTCAGTGCGTCCTACAACGACATCTTCGGCTTCTTCGTCAGCGGGCCGGGTTTCGACGGGCCCTACGCCGGGGGGGCGGAAAATGTGGCTACCGTACCCGACGGTCGGCGGCCGGTGTCCATCGCCACCATCAATCACCGGCGGAACCGGGAGTTCTACCTCGACAACGAATTCGCCAACATCCGGCGGTCGGCCGGCTGTGGTGGGGAGGCTACGGTCGGCCCCCGCTTTACCCAGATCGAATACGACGGGCAGACGGTCATCCTGACGGCCACGCTGAACGTGCAACCCTGCGCCACCTACCACCTGCGGCTCGTCGTGGCCGACGTGGAGGATGCCGACCTGGACTCGGCGGTGTTTCTCGAAGCGGGTAGTTTTGATGTGGGCGGGGGGGCCACCTTCGAAAACGGACAAACCGGCGACCGCTCGCCCATCCGCGTTTTCGAGGGCTGCGGACCCCAAAACGTACGCCTACGCCGGGCTCCGAATGGCGACCTGACCCGGCCGCAGACCGTGAACTACCGCTTAGGTACGGGTTCGGTGGCGACCGACCCGGCCGATTTTGCGGCGGGGGAGGGAACGGTAGTCATACCGGCCGGGGCGAACTTCGTGGATTTTCCCATCTCCGCCGCCACCGATACGTTAACGGAAGGACCGGAAGTTGCCTGGTTGGTGCTGGACTCCCCCTGCGGCTGCTTCGTCGACTCCATCCAGATCGTTGTGGATGAGGCGACGCCGCCCGTACTGTCCGGCCCGGTCAGGATGTGCGGGGCGGTTGCCCCCTTACTTTCCGTGGCCGTGACGGGAGGCGTGCCCCCCTACCGCTACCGCTGGGATTTCGGCAGCGAGTCGCCTAACCCGAGCCCGCCCCTCCCCCTTCCGGATTCGGTTGGCGTGACCGTAACCGATGCCTGTGGGCAGGTCACCGAGCTTCTGGCTCCGCTTGCACCTGCGTCCGCGCCCGAACTGTCGCTCCTGCCCCTCCCCGTGGACAGCTGTGGTGGAGACACGGCGGAACTTACGCTGACCCTGAGTGGCAGTCCTCCCTTTACGCTGCGTTACCGGATCGATGGTGAGGAAGAACAGTCCGTCACCTTTTCCGCGGCGGGTACCACGACCTGGCCCCTCACGAGGGCGGGAGGTTACCGCTTGCTCCAGCTTACGGACCAGGTGTGTGTGCGGCAGTTGGATACGACCATCAACGTCAACCTGAGACAGCCCTTACGCCCCCTCACCTTTGACTGCGCCCAGCTGCGCCGCTTCCCCCTGCTGCCCCGGCCGGAAGGGGGGCGACCTCCGTATACCTACGGCATCGACGGTGGGCCCTTCCGGGGGGAAGAAGTATGGGACAGTCTGCCCGCGGGTACGACCTATACGTTGCGAATACGGGACGGTATCGGGTGTGAGATCGTACAGGAGGATTTTTTCTATCCGAAGGCCGAGCGTTTTCCCGTCCGGCTACCCACTACGCTGGTCGCCGAGCGGGGGGAGCGGGTGAGGTTGCGACCGGAAGTGCGGGTGCCGCCGACCCAGATCGCGAGCTACCGTTGGCAGAGCGGGGCGGGCTTGAGTTGCTCGGACTGCCGCGAGCCGGAGCTGACGGCCACCGTTTCCCGGCCGATCGCCCTTTCCGTTACGGACGTATTCGGCTGTAGCTACCAAGTCGCGACGGAGGTAATCGTTAGCGGCCCGCCACCCTACTATCTGCCAACGGCCTTCTCCCCGAACGGGGACGGGCGGAATGACGAATTCCGGGTATTCGCGGATGAGGAAGCGGTAGCGGAGGTCGTCTACCTACGGGTGTACGATCGCTGGGGCGGGGCGGTGTGGAGTAGTGAAGGGGCGGAAGGGGCCGTATGGGATGGCCGGTTCCGGGGGCGGGCGGCAGCAGCGGGCGTTTACGTCTGGGTCGTGGGGGTACGACTGCGCGACGGTAGCCTGAGCGAGAGCCAGGGCACGGTCACGCTGTTACCGCGCTGAGGTATTCGAGTTCGCTGCGGCGGCCCGGGGCCAGGTAGGTGCGGGCGACGCGATTGATGTCCGCTACCGTAAGGGAGAGGTAAGCGTCGAGCTCGGTGTTGATCAGGTTCGGGTCGCCGAGCAGGGCGTAGAAGACCAGCTCGCCGGCCCGGTTGGCGATATTGGCCTCCCGGTAGTGGTTGCGCTGTTCCAGGCGGTGGATCACCTTATCCAGTTCGACCTGGGTAATGCCGGTCTCCATCATCTCGTCGACGGCCGTATGCAGGGCGGCGCGGGCTTCGTCGTAGTTCGTCTCCTCACCCGGGCGGGCCTCGATGAGGATGCCGCCGGCCTCCAGGTTGTCATTGAGCCCGGCGCCGATCTCGGTGAAGAGGTCGTGGTCGCGTACCAGCCGCCGGTACAGCAGGGAAGAGCGGCCGCCGCCCAACAGGAAGCTCAGCACGTCGGTGGCGGGAAAGTCGGGGTGGAGGCGGTCGACGGTCCGGAAGTGCAGGTAGATGACCGGGCTCGGTACGTCGCCGTCTACGCGCAGGTGTCGGTAGTCCGTTTGCTCGGGTTCGGGAGCGGGCACGGGGCGACGGTCCTCGGGCCGGGAGGCGGGGATATTACCGAAGTAATGCTCCACCCGCCGGCGAATGTGCTCCGGGTCGAATCTGCCGGCGATGCCGAGGATGGCGTTATCCGGTCGGTAGTAGCGGTAGTAGAAGTCCTTCACCTCCTCCAGCGTCGCCTCCTGAATGTGCTCGATTCGTTCCCCGATTACCGGCCAGCGGTAGGGGTGCTCACGGTACACCAGCCCGTTGAGGTGGTGGTAGAGGTCGCCGTAGGGTTGCTCAAGGCAGGTTTCGCGAAACTCTTCGGTCACCACCCGTTTTTCGTTCTCCAGCGTCCGCTCGCTAAAGCGCAGCCGGCGCATCCGGTCGCTTTCCAGCCAGAGGGCCGTGTCGACGTTCTCGGCGGGCAGGGTGTCGTAGTAGAGGGTGTAGTCGCTGCTGGTGAAGGCGTTGTTCTCCCCCCCGGCCAGTTGGAGGGCATCGTCGAAGTTGGGTACGTTCTCCGAGCCGGCGAACATCAGATGCTCGAACAGGTGGGCGAATCCGGTGCGGTGGGGCGGGTCGTTGCGGCTACCGACGCGGTAGAGTACGTTGACGGTGGCGACGGTGCGGCGGGGGTCGTGGTGCAGGAGTACGGTGAGCCCGTTCGCCAGTCGGTAACTTTCAAAATCGATCATACGCCAAAAGGTAACCCCGGCGCATCCCTATAGTTGCTATGCCCCCCGTCCGTACGCTACCCGGATTGTTATTCCCTATTTACCTGCTCTTCGGCTGCGTGGACTCCGTCGGCACTCACCAGCCCCGCCCCCTTTCGGTACTCGACTACGCCATCCTGCGGGCCGAAGACGGCTGGCGACTACGCATCCACGGCGACGGCAGCGGTACCCTGACCCATCGGCAGTATCCCCACCACCACCTCGACTACCCGGCCCGAACCTTCGAACTCCACAAGCTGCTGCGCACGGAACGATCCTGCGACACCGTCCGACCGGCTACCGGCTGCTACGAACTCGAAACGTACCGCGCCCGCGGTGACCGGGAGTATCACTGCGGCTGTAGCGGAGCCAAGGCTACGCGGGAGGCCATGACGGTCGCCATCGCCCAAATGCAAACGGCCGTGGACGACGTGCCGAGTGAGCGCGCTTGCCGCATGCTACGCCGGGCCTGGCTGGCGGCGCGCTAGCACTACCACTCGATGCCGTACTCCCGCTTGATGCGCTGAATGCGGCGGTAATTGAGGTTGGTGTCGAGGAGGAAGGAGCGGCTTCCGTTGTAAAACTCCTTGAAGCTGACTTTGCGGTCCAGTAAGAATTTGCACAGCGCCCGTGCCCGCTGCGAACTACTCTTCACCTCCAGTTCACGGCGCGGTGTATCCGGTCCGCCGTAACCGACGCGCAGGGAAGTGATGTACTGCCCGCCCGCAAACTCCCGCTCGGTGAATATTCCCTGAAAGTACAGACGCAGTTGATCTACCTCCGCGTAGGGTGTAAAGTCGGTCTTCGTCTCCTCAATATTTCGAATGCCGTCTTCCTCAAAGACGACCCGCCGCAAAAAAGGCTTGGGCGGCGGGGCGGGCCGCTTAGGTCCTGACCGCGAGAAAGCCGACAGCAGATCGTGAAAGGGGTTGACGTAGGCGTCCCCCCGTAGAAAGGCGCCGACGCGTATCTCCTTCAGCGGGTTGCGGGGCGGCTCGATCTGTACGGGGGGTGGGGGGAGGT
>CAZKPE010000067.1:1496-10423 GCA_964554545.1 uncultured Lewinella sp. | reverse complement strand
ATCTCCTTCAGCGGGTTGCGGGGCGGCTCGATCTGTACGGGGGGTGGGGGGAGGTGTTCCTCGAAGGTCACGACTTGAAGGTAGGGTTCACCGCAGAGATCGCGGAGGTATGCGCAGAGGTGCCGCGGAGTATCCCTCTGCGCAACCTCCGTGCATACCTCCGCGTAGCGAAGCCTCTGCGGTGAATCGCCAACTCAATTCAACTTCCAAAAATAAGGCGTAAACAACACCAGCACCGTAAAGATCTCCAACCGCCCCACCACCATCACGAAGCTCAGGAACACCTTCACCGGCGCGCTCAGCCAGGCGAAGTTGTCCACCGGCCCCACCCCGCCGATCCCCGGACCGACGTTACTCAGGCTGGTCGCCATGGCTCCGATGGCCGTCAGGAAGTCGAGCCCCAGCACGCTGAGTACCAGGGAGCCGATCACGAAGATGATCAGGTACAGCAACAAGAAGTTGAAGATGTGGGTAATGATGCGCCCCGGCACGATCTGTCCGTTCAGCCGCAGGGGAATGATTGCCTGGGGGTGAATGATGCGCTTAAATTCCAGGTAACTGTTCTTGAAGAACACCAGGTTCCGAATGAGCTTTATTCCTCCCGAGGTTGAACCCGCGCAGGCCCCCAGAAAGATCAGACAGAAGCAGATGAAGGTCAGACTGGCCGCCCAGCTCGTGTAGTCCGCCGAAACGAAGCCCGTGGTGGTGATCAGGCTCACGATCTGAAAGAGGCTGTCCCGAAAGCTCTCCTCCACCCCCTGCCCGGTAATGTACCAGACCCGCGCCGTGAAGAAGAGGGTCAGCCCCGCCACCAATCCGATGTAGGCCTTCAATTCGTCACTCCGCCAAACGTCCCGCCACTTCATCTTGACCCCCAGGTACAGCAAGGTATAGTTGACGCCGGCCAGGAACATGAATACGATCATGATGTACTGGATCAACGGACTGAAGGCCGCCGCACTCGCGTTCTGCGTACTGAAGCCACCTGTCGCCATCGTGGTCAGGGCATGGTTGATGGCTTCGTAGCCCGTCATGCCACATAGTCGGTACAGGATGCCCACCACCAGCGTCAGTCCGACGTAAAGTGACCACAGTCGCTTGGCTGTCTCACTAATGCGGGGGTGTAGTTTGTCGCTAGTCGGTCCAGGTGCCTCGGCCGCGAACAGCTCAATGCCCCCGATACCAAGCAGGGGCAGGATGGCTACGGTCAGGACAATAATGCCCATGCCACCGATCCACTGCGTCAGGCTCCGCCAGTAGAGTAGGCCCCGGGGCTGAATCTCAATATCGGTCAGCGTAGTGGCCCCCGTGGTGGTCATCCCGGAGGCGGTCTCGAACAAGGCGTCCGCGACCCCGGGCAACATCCCGCTGTACAGGTAAGGGAGCATCCCGAAGCTGATCATGGCCGTCCAGCTCAGGGCCACGATCAGGTAGCCCTCCCGCTTGCGAATGGTGATATCGCCCGGCGTGGGCAGACTTCCCTGTGGCTCCTTCGGAATGAGAAAGAGTAGCCCGCCCCCGACCACTGTGGTCAGACCGGCCAGCAGCAGCGGCAGGTAATCTTCCCCGAAGTAGAGACTGAAGGGGACGCCCGTCCACATCAACCCACCGATGATGAGCAGTAGTACGCTGATGACCCGTGCGATAGGCCGGAAGTTGATCAACGACACGCCCATGCTAGCGGAACAATTGCTCCAGCCGCCGCATGGCTTCGGGTTTAGCGAAAACGATTACGCGATCGCGGAGCTCCAATTGGGTCGAGCCGTTGGGGATGATGGTTCTCTCCCCTCTTACGATACCCCCGATCAGGGCGGTGTCGGGAAAGTGCAGGTCCTTGAGGGGGTGCCTGGTCAACTGGTTGCTTTTGGTGATTACGTACTCAATGACCTCGGCGTTGACCCCCTGCAGACTCGTAATGGCCTCTACCTTTCCCTTACGCACGTAACGGAAGATGTCGTTAGCGGCCAACAGCTTTTTATTGATCAGGGTGTCGACACCAATATTCTGGCTAAGGTGAACGTACTCCTTGTTCTCTACCTGGGCGATCGTCTTGTAGACCCCCCGGTTGTGGGCAGTCAGGCAGGCGATGATGTTGGTCTCGCTGTTCTCGGTCAGGGCCACGAAAGCGTCCATACGGGAAAGCCCCTCCTCCTCCAGCAAGTCGAAGTTGGTATAGTCCCCCTTCACCACGAGCACGTTGTCGAGTTGCTCGTTGATGTACTGGCAGCGCGGCTTGCTGTTTTCGACGATGGTCACCTGGTAGTCGTTCTGCAGCAGGCGGGCGGTGGAGATGGCCAGGTCCGTGCCCCCCATGATCATGACCCGGGTGACGGTTTTGGGCTCCTTACCTACGAACTTTTCGACCAGTCGGGTATCCTCGGGGCGGGTGATGAAGTAGACGTGGTCGTTGCGCCTCAGTTCAGTGTTTCCGCGAGGAATCAGGGTGCGCGATCCCCGCAGAATGGCGATCGGTTGCAGCTCGCGCCGGGTACTCAATCCCTCAATCTCACTGAGCCGGTAGCCAATGTGGGGGGAGTTGCCGTCAAGCGTGATGCCGACCAGGGAGAGCTTGCCCTCCTCAAAGTCATAAATATCGGTAAAGGAGCATTTGTGGATCAGGCGGTTGATTTCGGAGGCGGCCAACTTGCGCGGGCTGATCAGTTGATCGATGCCCAGGCTACAGACGGTCCGTTCACCGTCGCATTCCAGGTATTCCTCGTTGTCTACGCGGGCGATCACGCGTCCGGCTCCCAGTTTTTTAGCCAGGATGGCCGACATCATATTGGTCTGTTCGCTGGTCGTGACGGCCAGTAGCAGGTCGGCATCCTCCACCCGGGCCTGTTGGAGGGTGTTCAGGCTGGTGGCATCCCCCCTTACGGTCAGTACGTCGAGGTGGGAGCCGGCGTAGTCCAGCACGTCCTTATCGTTATCGATCAGGGTTATGTTCTGGTTTTCCGTGACCAGCAGTTCGGCTAGGTGGAAACCTACGTCTCCGGCACCCGCAATTACGATGTTCATACTCCTGCTTTAGGCTTAGGCGGCACAAAGGTAAGTGAGGGCGCGGACGCAGGTGCGGTCTATTCTCGTAAACGATATAAAAAGCTCAGTACGACCTGCTGGGCGCGACGCCACTGGAACTCCGATTCGGCGGTGTAGGTAGTCTCGTTGATGATGGTGCGCTGCAGACGGGTATTGAACAGATCGCGACCACTCAGCGTGAGGGTACCCTGCCCCTGTAGGATGGTCAGGGAAGCCCCGATGTCGAGGGCGTAGGTAGCCAGGTCGCGGCCCTGGGGGGTATCCTGGGGGGCATTGTAGTCGAAGCTGATCTGCGACTGTAGCCGCTGACCCAGGTTGAGGGTATTGGCGATGCGGCCCGACCAGGCGTTGACGTCCACTCCGTAGTCCTGTTCCTGGTAGCTACCCTCCACCCGGGCACGGTAAAGGTTGAAGTCGGTGGTGATCTTCCACCATTCCGTAGGCTCGTAGTTCACGTTCAGCTCCACTCCGTAAGCCCCCCGCTCCCCCAGATTGACCGGGAAGCGAATCGTAGTACCATCGTCGGCCGGCAGGATCAGCCGCTGAATGACGCCCGTCGTATAGCGGTAGTAGACGCTCGCCAGTACCGAGCCGTTGGTCAGGTAGCGCAGCCAGCTGGTTTCATAGGAGTCGGTATACTCGGGAAAGAGGGTCGGGTTACCAATACCGTTATTGCGGGGGTCGTTGTAGTTGCTGAAGGGCAGCAATAGCCGGAAGAAGGGTCGGCTCAGGCGGCGGCTGTAGCTAACTTGTAACTGGGTGACCTCCGAAGCCTGGTAGCTGACCGAGGCGCTGGGGAAGAAGTTGAGGTAATCCTGCTCGTTGGTCTTCCCTGATTTCTGGAGGGCGGCCGTGACGTCCGACAATTCGGCCCGTAGCCCCGCCTGCACCCCTACGTCCCCGAATTCTCCGGAACCAATGACGTAGGCCGCCCCGATGTTCTCGGTGTACTTCAGCTCGTCGTCAAAGGGGGCCACTACGCTGAAGGTTCCCCCGGCGTCGGCCTCCTCCACCAGAAAGGCGTTGCGGATGGTGCGCAGCGTGGTTCGCAGTCCGCCCTCCACCTTGAGGCTATCGCCGAAGGGGCGCACGTAGTCGGTCTGCAGCAGCAGATTGGTTTCGTATTCGGTGTTGCTGGCCCGCTGCAACAGCGGGTTGCTGCCGGCCTCTACCGTCTGGGTGATGTCGGAGAGCTCCAGATCGTCGTCGAGGATGTACTGTACCACGGCCGTCCACTCGTGGTCTTCGTGATCGGTGTAGGTCCGCTTGTAGTTGAGGGAGGATTCCAGGTTCTGGTTTTCACTGTCTTCCAGGGTGAAGCGGTTCGTGGTTTCCAGGAGGTCGCCATCGTCGTCGAAGTCGCGGTATATGACGGTGGTGCGGTTGTCGTCCTTCGCCTGTCGGTACAGCAGCGAGCCGGTCAGCTGGTTGCGATCGTTGATGAACCAGTCGGTGCCGACTTGCAGGTTGCCACCCAGTCCACCGCGGTTCTGGTCCGTCTCGCTGGTAAAGCGGGTACGCAGGCTGCCGTCCTCATTCAGGAAGCGCTGGTCGCTGCTGCCGCCGCCGGGGGCCCGCCGGTAGTTGATGCCGAAGTTGGAAAAGAGATTGAATTGGTTGCGGCGGTAGTTGAGGCTGTAGCTGGCCCCGTAGTTCTGGGGAGCGCCGAGCGTAGCCCCGAAGGAGCCGTTCACCCCCTTCTGCTTGTTCTTCTTGAGGATGATGTTGATGATGCCGGCCTCCCCCTCCGCCTCGTAGCGGGCCGAGGGGTTTGTGATGACCTCCACCGATTCGATGATGTCACCTTGCATCCGCCGTAGCGCGTCCACGTCGCCGGAACTGAGCATGGCGGAGGGCTTCCCGTCGACCAGAATCCGCACTCCGTTGCTACCCCGCAGGCTGATGTTTCCCTCCGGGTCCACGTTCACCGAGGGAACGTTATTGAGGATGTCGGCGGCGGTGTTTCCGGCCCCGGTCAGGTCTTTGCCCACGTTGAAGACCCGCTTGTCGAGCTTCATCACCATCTGGCTGCGCTCGGTGACAACCTCTACCGTTTCCAGCGCCACCCCGGTTTGCCCCATTCGCAAGATACCCAGGTCGACATCGGATGTTGCCACAACGCCGCTGCGCTCCAGATCATCGTACCCGAGAAATTGAATGCGCAGATCATACGTTCCCGAAGGTACCGATAGCACAAAACTACCGTCCACCTCCGTAGTCGTATTCGCCACCATGCTGCTGTCTTCCCGGGCGTAGATCACGGCCGTCGCGAAGCCAAGCGGTTCGCCGGATCCATCTTGCACCAGCGTCCCCGCCACTTCCACCTGTGCGGCAATGCCCCCACCGATTAGAATCGCCATTATCACCAAGCATTCACGCATACTCGGTCCAACGCAAAATCGACTGATTGGTTAGCTCCCCCCAATCCGCCGGCCGACGACTTCCGACTTCCGACTTCCGACTTCCGAACTACCCGACTTCATACTTCATACTTCATACTACCGAACTACCCGACTACCGAACATCCCCCCTCCCCCTATCCTTCCCCCCCTACCACCATGGAGAAAAAGCAGAAGATCCTCAACGACCCGGTCTACGGCTTCGTATCAATCCCCTACGGTATCCTGTTCGATCTGGTCGAGCATCCCTATTTTCAGCGGCTGCGTAACATCAAGCAGGTAAGCCTGACGCATTACGTCTACCCCGGCGCCCTCCACACCCGCTTCCACCACGCGCTCGGCGCCCTACACCTCATGCAACAGGCGGTGGCCAGCCTGAAGGCGAAGGGCAACAAGATCAATAAGAGCGAGGCCGAGGCGGTAATGATTGCCATTCTCCTTCACGATATCGGTCACGGTCCCTTCAGCCACACCCTCGAAAATACCCTCATCGACGTCCACCACGAGGAGCTGAGCCTGCTGTTCATGGAACGACTGAACGAAACCTTCCAGGGCCGGCTGACTAAGGCCATCAGGGTGTTCCGCGGCACCTACAAAAAACACTTCCTCCACCAGCTCGTGAGCGGCCAACTCGATATGGACCGCCTCGACTACCTCAACCGCGACAGCTACTTCACCGGGGTGGCCGAGGGCGTAGTGGGCCACGACCGCATCATTAAGATGCTCAATGTGGTTGATGACCGACTGGTCGTGGAGCAGAAGGGCATCTACAGCGTCGAACGCTTCCTGACCAGCCGCCGTATTATGTACTGGCAGGTCTACCTCCATAAGACAGTGGTGGCCGCCGAACAGATGCTGCGCCTCATCCTGCGCCGCGCCCGTGTGCTCTCGGACAACGGACAGCCCCCCTGGTGCCCCCCCGCCCTCGCCTATTTCCTCAATCGACGCATTAGCCGCCAGGACTTCCACGACCGGCGCGACGAGCTGCTGGCCAGTTTCGCCGCCCTCGACGATACCGACATCAGCGCCGCCGTTAAGGCTTGGCAACATCACGGCGATCCCATACTGAGCTACCTGAGCTACGGGCTAGTCAACCGACGCCTCTTCCGCCTCGAGTTCAGCAATGAGCCGTTCGACCCCGCATACATCGATCGTATTGAAGCGGCTATCCGGGAGCATCCCCTCCTGCCCACCCGTAGCGACCCCGCCAACGCCCGCCGCCTCATCATCCAGGGCATGGAAACGAATAGCGCCTATACCACCACCAAGGACGAGATTATGGTCTGCACGAAAGACGATCGCGTGGTCCCTATGTCGACCATCAGTGATTTTGGCATCACGCCGAAGGTGTTTACGAAGTATTTTCTCTGCTATCCGAAGGAGGTGAGTGGGTAGGTAGAAGTTGAAAATTCGAAATCAGGAAGTCGGGAAGCTACCGTCGGGTAAAAATTGGTAGGATGGTGGGCACCAACTTTTTTCTACATTACCACTCAACGATGCTGCAATTACGACCGGCCACAATAGACGATCTGCCGACCGTACGATACTGGGACACCAAGCCCCACGTCATCGCCAGCGACCCCGCGGAGGACAACTGGGACTGGTCCGTAGAACTCGCCCGTACCCCACCCTGGCGGGAGCAACTGATCGCTACCCTCGACGACCGCCCGCTGGCCTTCGTACAGATCATCGACCCCCACCGCGAAGAAACCGGCTACTGGGGACAAATGGGCCCCAACAAACGCGCCGTAGACATCTGGATCGGGGAGGAAAGCGACCTGGGTAAAGGATATGGCACGATCGTCATGTCCCGCGTCATCGAACGCATCTTCTCCCACCCAACCGTCACCGGTATTCTCGTGGACCCCCTGAAGTCCAACACCCGCGCCTGCCGATTCTACCGCAAGCTGGGATTCCAATTTGTCGAGGACCGCGACTTCGACGGCGATCGCTGCTCCGTCTTCGAACTCCCCCGCCCATCACCCACCCCCCGAAACTCCTGACCGCCAACTGTCGACTACTGAACTATCGACTGCCAGACTACCGAACTACTGCCCTACCCCACCAATCCATCCATCGCCGCATACCCCACCTCCAGCCGCCCGACCGTCTCCTCCCGCCCGATCACTTCCAGTATCGCGAAGGCATCCGGTCCGCTCGTCGTCCCCGATACCGCCAGCCGCAGCACCGGCAGCACCGCCCCGAAGTTCAGCCCCTCCCGCTCCATAAAGTCAACGGTAGCTTGCTTGATTGCCGCCGCCCGCCAGTCCGTCAGTCCTGCCAGTCGGTCCCTTAGCCGCTCGAACGCCGCCCGACGCTCGGGTTTCCACTTCTTCCGGGCTGTCTTTTCGTCCTGAATACCTACCCGCTCGACGAAGTAGCGCCCCTGCTCCCAGAATTCTTCGGTCGTATGGACCCGCTCCTTGAGCAGTCCCGCGATAGCCGTCGCCCGCTCCGTGCTGAGTATATGGCCATGCCCGGCGAAGAGGGGACCGACGTACTCCCGCCCCAGATCCGCATCGTCCGAAGCGATGAGGTACTGCTGGTTGAACCACCGGGCCTTATCGTAGTCGTAGCGGGCCCCGCTCTTGACGATCCGGTCGATCCCGAAGGTACCGATGAGCTCCTCCAGGCTGAATAGTTCCTGTTCAGTACCCGGGTTCCAGCCCAGGAAGGCCAGGAAGTTGACGGTGGCGTCAGACAGGAAGCCCGCGTCCCGGAAGTCGAGGGAAAAGACCGGGATGCCCAGCTTTTCCCCATCGCGCTTGCTGAGCTTGCCCTTTCCGCTGGGCTTGAGCAGGAGCGGCAGGTGGGCGAACTGCGGCATGCTGTCCTCCCAGCCGAATGCCCGGTAGAGCAGCACGTGCAGGGCCGTACTCGGCAGCCATTCCTCGCCCCGAATGACGTGGCTGATGCGCATCAGGTGATCGTCGACCACGTTCGCCAGGTGATAGGTCGGCAGCCCGTCGGCCTTCATGAGCACCTTGTCGTCGACCTCGTCGCTCTGGAAGCTGACGTCGCCCCGCACGATGTCTTTCACGTAGACGGTCTCTCCCGGCTCCACCCGCAGGCGGACCACGTAGGGGCTACCTTCATCCAGCAGGCGCTCAGCTTCTTCCCGCGATAGGGTCAGGCTGTTTCGCATCTCCCCCCGGGTGGTAGCGTCGTAGCGGAAATTGTGGTTTCCCCGGGCCTTTTCCGCTTCCCGGCGCTCGTCAAGCTCCGCTTCGGTGTCGAAGGCGTAGTAGGCCTGCCCCCGTTCGATGAGCTCGCGGACGTACTTCTGGTAGATGTCGCGGCGCTCGCTCTGACGGTAGGGACCGTAATTCCCCCCAATTTTCGGCCCCTCGTCGGGTTCGATGCCGGCCCACGCCAGACTCTCGCGGATGTACTGCTCGGCATCCGCGACGTAACGCTTGCGGTCCGTATCCTCAATACGCAATACGAAGGTTCCATCCTGCGCACGAGCGAAGAGATAATTGTACAAAG
>CAZKPE010000067.1:0-1396 GCA_964554545.1 uncultured Lewinella sp. | reverse complement strand
ATACGCAATACGAAGGTTCCATCCTGCGCACGAGCGAAGAGATAATTGTACAAAGCGGTACGCAGCCCCCCGATGTGGAGGGAGCCGGTAGGGGAAGGAGCGAAACGGACGCGGACGGAACTCATATATTGTAATTAAGCGGACAGCGGGTACGGAAAATTAAATTGGGCGGGCAGCAATTCTAACGATTTAACGTTTCCCATGTAACTATTCCGGCCCCCGGGCCATTATCCGGCAAAGGTAGCTACGCCACCGCGGCCGCCCGTGTTTTGCGTCCTCAGTTTTTCCCACCAACCCTTTAAAACCAATACACATGTACCTGGTCAAGACGCCACGGGTCATCCAGAAGCTCTTCCCCAATTTTCACTGGCGGATGCCGGTCATTCCGGAGCGGCCCACGATCTACTTTACCTTCGACGACGGGCCGATCCCCCAGTTAACCCCCTGGGTGCTCGAGCAACTCGCAGCCTTCGATGCGCGGGCCACTTTTTTCTGCGTAGGCAATAACGTCCGCCGCAATCCCGATGTCGTCCGTCAGATCCAGGCGGCCGGCCACGTGATCGGCAGCCACACCACCCACCACCTCGATGGTTGGAAGACGGACAACGTCCCCTATTTTCACGATGTTCGCCACTGCGCCCGCCAGCTCAAGACCCGGCTGTTCCGCCCGCCCTACGGCCGGCTCAAGCCCAGTCAGGCCCAGTTCCTGCAACGGCACTACGAGGTGGTGATGTGGGACGTACTGAGCGGCGACTTCGACCCCGAGCTCACCCCCGAGGACTGCTACGACAATGTAGTGGATAACGCCCGTGATGGCAGCATCGTCGTCTTCCACGACAGCCTCAAAGCGGAAGCAAATCTCCGTGCCATCCTCCCCCGGCTGCTCAGCTACTACGCCGAGCGGGGCTACTCCTTCGCCAGCCTGACGCCGGAGCTACTGGCTCAGCCCGCCGCCGCCGAAGTACAACTGCGTACCGCTTAGTTCGACAGGCGATCCAGTCCCGCCTTAGCCATAATGTGCAGGCCGACCCGGTATTCGTCGGGTTCCAGGTCCAGACAGGTCTGGAAGTAACGACGGGCACTGCTCCGGTTCCCCCGCTCTTCTTCGATGAGCCCAGCCTGTAGGGCGGCATTACAGGCGTAGAAGGCCGGGTTATCGCGGCCCATACTAATGGTACGCTCGTAGAAGGACAGTGCTCCGGCATAGTCTTTCAGTCCGCCCAGTACGCGCCCGGTGCGGTAGCGGTGCTCCAGGAATTCGTCCCCGCTGAGGGCAGCCAGGTCGATTCCGTCCAGTTCGATCCGCGCCCGTTCGAAGTAGCCCCCGTCGAAAAGCAGTCGCGCCCGCAACAGCCCCAGATGAGGAGTTTGCTGGCGGGCGGCCTCCCGTTCGGCG
>CAZKPE010000066.1:0-16996 GCA_964554545.1 uncultured Lewinella sp. | reverse complement strand
CACTGGACGCTGGAGATCAGCTGTACCCATCCCGTGCGCGTCTACGCCGGGATGCCGATCGGACAACTCATTTACTTCGCCGTGGAGGGCGACATCGAGAATTACTACAACAAGAAGCCCGGGGCGAAGTACAACCGCGTCAGTACCCGGCCGATGGAGTCGATGATGTGGAAGAATCGGTTTTGAATTGAGAATTGAGAATTGAGAATTGAGGACGGACCAACTGACCAAACATATCGTACGGGAGCTGCGGCCGATACTAGGCGTGCGGGAGGCGGCCAGCGTGACGCGGCTGGTGATGGAGGACGTATTCGGCTACCGGCAGAACGCGAGGGCGCGGCTGTTGAGCCCGGATGAAGAGCTGCTGGCCTGGACAACCCTGAACCGCCTGAAGGCCGGGGAGCCGGTGCAGTACGTGACGGGGATCGCTGACTTCTATGGGTTGCAACTCAAAGTCACCCCGGCTGTGCTGATTCCCCGCCCGGAAACCGAGGAACTGGTTGAGTGGGTATTGGAAGACCACCCGGTGGGTAAGCAACTTCGTGTCCTGGACCTTGGAACCGGTTCGGGCTGTATCGCCCTGACCCTGAAGATGCGGCGGCCCGAATGGGTGTGCGCGGGGATGGACATCAGCGAGGAGGCCCTGGGGGTAGCCCGCCATAACCGGGAGCGGTTGGAAGTGGAGGCAGAATTCAGCCAGGCCGACCTGCGCGAACTCGAACTACCCCCCCGGAGTCACGATATCCTGGTGTCGAACCCACCTTACATCCCCCCATCGGAAATGGATATAATGGGGAAATCTACCGTCGAGTACGAGCCTAAGCTGGCCCTGTATTCCGACGAAGACGATCCGCTGGAATATTACCGCCATATCGCCGAACTCGGGTGGAACAGTCTGAAAGCGGGCGGTCGACTCTACCTGGAAACCAACGAGCGAAGCAGCGACCGCGTACTGACCCTACTGCGCGACCGGGGTTATACGGACGTCCAACGTCGCAAAGACCTGCAGAAGAAGTGGCGAATGGTACGCGCTACGAGGCCGGAACCAGTCCCAGCTCCGTCAGCAAACTGAGGGGGCGGAAAAGGTAACCGTCGAACTCCCCGAAGACCGATACCGGGTGGCCGCCGCTTACGGCCAGTAGCCGGTACTTTTCCTGGTAGTCGGGAACGAGCGGCAGGGCGGAGCCGTCGGTATCCACCAACTGCATAGCCCCTTTTACCCGCAGCGGACGGCAGCCTTCCAGCAGGACGGGATACTGCAAAAGCCAGGGCTGAACCCCCAGGGCCCGCCGGTAATTGGCTAGTAGCGCCGCGACGGTAGTGTAGCCGGCCAGTCCATCGTAGGGCCGTCCCCCCGCCCGGGGCTCGGGGAAGACGGCCCGCTGGGCGTAGCTTCCCGGATAGTAGTGTACCGGCCCGTCGAAAGCGGCGGCCAGGGGCCAGGACTGCTCGAAGGGCATCTCCCCGAAGGCGAAGTCCAGGAGCAGCGCGTAGCGGCGGCGCTTTTCTGCCCGCAGCCAGACGCGCTGGTAGCGGAGGCGATCCTCCTGCCCTTCTACGGTTCCCATGACCAGCCAGTGGTCGGGGTAAGGGGGCTCGTTGAGCAGTTCGGCACGCTTAGGGCTCAGGCCGGCGATGACGTCGAGTTCCCGCTGGCGGTCGGGGGGAAGCTCTTCGCGCTTGCGCCAGGCGCGAATGAATAGGTAGACATCGCCCAGGGCACGGGCGACTTCGGTTTCGGTGCCTTCCGGGCCGAGGGTGGCTAGTCGGCGGAAGCGGCCCGCCAGCCCGGGCAGTTTGGTGTCGGTGAGGCGGGCCGCCGTGTCGAGCCAAACGTTGCTGCCCTGCCCCTGAGTATCGGAAAGCCCGCGACGGGCGATGTCGAGCAGGCGAAGTTCCAACTCGTCCACGCCGGCCGTCATCAGGGCGCGACGGGCCTCCTGGCGACCGGGGGGGGAAGGGGCCGTCGGTGCACGGCTTTGCTTTTTCTCCGTTTGGAACTGCGTACTGCGTACCCACTCCGGTGGCTGACCGACGGTGTAGCGATCCGCATCATGCTTGAAGATCAGAATCAGGGCCAGGTTGTGGGCGCAGGGGCGGGCGCGAGCGCGGCAACTGCAGTGAAAGCTGCCCCGGGTGAGCTGAATTGCCGATTGGACGGGGCGGTTGGCGTTGACGTCGAACTCCCCCCAGAGCCACTCGCCGTCGCCGCCAAGCAAACGCCAGCGGCGGCTGTAGAAGAGCCGGCGCCCGGCTTCGAGGGATTTGGCGTCGGGGGCGAGTTGGAGAAGGTGGTCGGGCATAATAGGAAATCCGTCGGACGGTTATACTACGAAGCTCCGACGAATATCTTTGCCCCCTATGCGCATCCTGCCCCTTTTTTTCATCTGCCTGTCCCTTTGCACCTGCGACCGCGCCGCCGAACTCCCCCGGGAGGGTCCCGTCACGATCACCCGTGACCAAATCAGCCTGACCGTGGAACCGGAGTACGGCGGACGCATCACCAGTCTGACCTTTGATGGGATAGAAGTGTTGCGAACCGAACGCGACTCGGCCGGATTCACCTTTGGGAGCACCGCCTGGCCTAGCCCCCAGTCGGACTGGAAATGGCCACCCCCGGCTGCCCTCGACCGCGAACCCTACACCCTACAGCGACTGGACAGCAACAGCATCCTCCTGATCAGCGAAGAAGACCCCCAGACCAAACTGACCCTGCAAAAACGCTTCCGTCTCGGTCCCGAAAGCGATATCGGACTCACCTACTGGCTCACCTACAAAGGGGATAGCACCCTCAGCGTGGCCGCCTGGGAAAACACCCGCCTGCCCTACGCCGGCCGGATCGAATTCGCCGCCGATAGTATCCGCGAACGACATCCTGGTACCGTCGTCGGCAAGGACAGCTTGCGTACGATCCACTTCGACGAGCAGCACACCGAGCCCACCAAAATATTCGCGAATCTCGACACCGTTCCGGCCGTCTACTACAACGATGGGGTGGCCCTGGAAAAACACACGGTGGTCACCGACTTCTACCGCACCGCCCCGGAGCAGGCCCCCCTGGAGATCTACCTCGACCCGACCCGCAATCTGGTCGAGTTCGAGCTCCAGGGCGACTACCGCAAATTGAGCTACGGTCAGACCACTACGTTGCGCTCGAAGTGGGTCTTACGAGCTACGGAGTAGGGTACTGTAAGAACCGCCAGTTCGTCCGGTACGGGAACACATCCACGATCTCCCCCGCTAGTAAACGCGCCTTGATGTCATTCCAGAAGTCAGCGTCGAAAATCTCCCCGTGCACCCGCCGCAAGTAGTCCAGGTGGGGGCCGGCCCGCATAAGAAAGCCGGGAAACTCCTCCGGGAAAATATCCCGCGGCCCGACGTAGTACCACGGCTGGCTGGCCATTTCCTGCTCCGGGGTGGTCGGCTCCGGGATGTGGCGAAACTGGCAGTCCGTAACCAGTTCAATCTCGTCGTAGTCGTAGAAGACGACCCGGTTAACGCGGGTAACCCCGAAGTTTTTCAGCAGCAGATCGCCGGGAAAGATATTGGCGGCGGCCAGCTGCTTGATGGCCCGCCCGTAATCACGTAGCACCTTCTGCGCGGCCGCTTCGTCGGCGGTTTCCAGGAAAAGGTTGAGGGGGATCATCTGCTTTTCGACGTAGACGTGGCTCAGCAACACCTCCGTTTCGGTAAGGGTGACCTTGGAGGGGGCGGCCTTTAGCAGGGCCTGTAGACATTCGGGGTGGAAACGGTCGCGGGGCAAGCCGATCTTCTCGAAGAGGTAACTATCCGCCATCCGGCCGACGCGGTCGTGGCGCTTTACGAGCTCGTACTTATTCTTGACGGTCTGGGCGGTCACCTGCTTCGGGGGGGCGAAGCGGTCGCGAATGACCTTGAAGACCATATTCATGCGCGGCATGGTGAAGACGTACATGACCATACCGGCGATGCCGTCGGCGGTCAGGAATTGCTCGTCGGCTACCTCCCGGGTGGCCCGCAGGTGGCGTAAGAGCTCCCGATAAAAGACCGTTTTCCCATGCTTCTCGAAACCAATGGCACTGTAGAGCTCGCTGATCCGCTTGGTGGGCATGAAGGTTTGCAGGAAGTCCACCATCTCACTCGGCACCGTGATGTCGGCCAGGAAGTAGCTGCGGTGGTAGCTGAAGATGGACACCACCTGGTCGGTTTCCGTCAGCAGGGCGTCGATCAGGATACCGCGATTCGGGGGGTGCAGCAGCGGGAGCACGAAGGGGAACACCCGGTAGCCCCGTATGAAGCGCCCGACGATGTAGGCGATCTTATTGCGGTAGAAGACGGATTGCAGGATCTCCAGCCGGTCTTCCCGGTTTCGCCCGCCGCCGCGGTCGAGCTCCTCCTGCCACCGCCGCGCTACGAGCTGGATATCGCGTTCCCGGTCCTCGAAGTTCGTAGTGAAGATGAAGCGCTCGAGTACCCAGCGAACGATTTCCGGCAGGGGGGTGTCGGCCAGATTTTTCTTATAAAAAATAGGTGTGATCCCCCCGTATTCCCGGTAAGTGCCCGTGCGGTTGACGAACATAACGTCCGGGTCGGCCCCGATCCCGTGGGTGCGTCGGTAGACGGAATTAAAAAACGTCTCGGCAATGTTGCGGGTGTTGAAGCGCACGATCTCGGCGGAGTATGCCTGCCGGACCCGAAGCCAGAAGGTGTCATCGGTAGTCTGCCGGGCCAGCAATTCATTCAGGTGGCTGGTGGTGTCGTGGGTCGCTTCCTGGTAGAGTTCGATCCGGCTGCGTGCATCCGCCTGTGTGCCGTGCCAGTCGCGTTCCTCGAACCGCAGGCGGGCGCGCTTGGTGATAAGCTTGAAGCGGTAGTAGTAGTCCATATACCCCTTCAGGATGCGGTGGGCCACCTCGTAGTGGAGGAGGGCGGCCCCGATAGCTATCGGGGCGGGGTCAAGGGTATTCAGGATTTCAGCCGTAACTAACTCAACGTTCGCCTGGTGGAACTTCGTCATCACCCCCGGGTAGGCGTAGCGCTGGAACAGTCGATCCAGATCGAAGGGTGTCGATTCCCGTACGCTCCGTTCCAGATCGTGTAAATAGTCATGACTCTCCTTCAGTCGCCGACGCATCTCCAGGGGGCGATCGGTAGCATCCCCGTGGCCGGTGATCAGCAGGTTCACCTTCCCCGCCTCGATTAGCCGTTCCACCTTATCCAGCGTGGCCCGGTAATCGAACAAGGAATGGTAGAGGTAGGGAAACTCGATATTGCTCAGGTAGTCCCCGACAATCAGGATGCCCCGCCCGGGGTGGTGCACGATCAGCCCGTCCGCATTGTGGCCCGGGGCCTGATAGCAGCGGTACGTACCTCCTTCTATGGTAAGGATTTCCCCCTCTCCCGCTACCACCCGGTCGATAGTCGGATAGCCGATTGGATAGTCACGTTTGATATAGTGGTTGTCATCAAAGTCCCGAATCTCCTGTAGCACCCTCTCCTTACCCGCGTTCGCGGCAAATGCCCTGGAGGCGATCGTTATGGCGTCGGGAAAAGCGCCGTAGCCGATGATGTGGTCGTAGTCGGAGTGGGTGAAGAACAGATATAGCGGCCGCCCCTCGCGCAAAGCCGCTACCCGTTCGCGAATTGCCCCGATCTCCTCGGGCAGCCAGTTCGGATCGACGAGCAGCAGATGGTCGTCGGCGATAATTAGGGTCGTCACCGTCCGGAACAATGCCGATTCGAAGAGGATTAGCCCCGGCTCCTCGCGTTGGATGTTCATCGGTAAGGGGGTTGTGCCTAGCGGGCGGAGAGGAAACGGGAAAGCACCTCACTGATGTCCAGGGTGTCCTGCATACTCTTCTGCAGTTCGAGCAGATTGCCGAAGAGCTTATCCACCCGTTCTTGCTGCTCGGGCGCACGGGCCAGGTCATGCAATTCGTGGGGGTCGCTAACCAGGTCGTAGAGCTCGATCTTGTCGATGGTGGGGTAAACGATTAGTTTATGGTCATCCTGGCGGATCATTCGCTGCCGGTCGGTATACATCCCGTATATAGCCGGGTAGGGGCTCGGCTCGCCCTCCAGCAGGGGAAGCAGGGAATGAAAATCCACGTAGTCCGGTATCTCCGCGCCGGCCAGTTCCAGCACGGTCGGCATGACGTCCTGCAGGTAGATGTTTTCCTGAACTACCAACCCGGCCGGCACCCGCGGCCCCGCCACAATGAACGGAACCCGGATGCTGTGCTCATACATATTCTGCTTCCCGATCAGACCGTGATTACCCACCGACAGTCCGTGATCGGCCGTGAAGACGATATAGGTATTGTCCGCATCCGCTCCCCGATCGACGGCATCCAGTATCCGACCGATCTGCTCGTCCAGGTGAGTGATGATGGCGTAGTACTCGCTGCGGTGTACGCGCACGGCGTATTCGCTACGGGGGTAGGGGGCCAGTCCTTCATCCCGCAGGGTCGGGCCGGAACCCATCGCCAGCATATCCGCGTGCTGGGGACGGTAGGCCGGGGGCGGGGCAATGGAGTCCGGCGGATACATCGCCTGGAAGCGAGCCGGTGCCTGACGTGGATCGTGGGGCGCGTTGAAGGCGAGGTAGAGGAAATACGGTGCTTCTTGCCGGCTCGCATTGCGAAGAAAATCCAACGCGTCATTACGGACTACCTCGCTCCAGTGGGTCCCCCCCTCCCAGAACCCACCCTGCAGACTGTCGGTGGGAGACCAACTCGTATCGGCCCGGCTCAGCGGACGATTGTAGCCTACCGCGGGGGGCAGTTCGTCGTAGGCCGTTCCGGTGGAAGCCAGACGCTGCCGGCGTTTGATCCAATTGTCGGGCGGCATGCCGGGCCGGATGTGGACTGCCGTATCGAAGAGTGTTTCGGCGGGGGCCGTGACGTGCCATTTCCCCGTCATGTAGGTCCGGTAGCCCGTTTCGGTCAGCAGGCGGCTCCAGCTCTGGCCGGTGGCTAGTTCGTCCTCCTCCGCCCAGCGGGTACTCTGTGCCTGGGCCCGCCAGATCGTCCGGCCGGAGTTCAGCATGGCGCGGGAGGCAAGGCAGATTGCACCGTTCCAGCCGCCCATATTATACGCGTGGGTGAAGACGGTGCCACGGGTGGCGAGCCGGTCCAGGTTCGGAGTCTGCACCTCCGACTCACCCATCAGCGACAGGGTAGAAAAGGTCTGATCGTCAGCAAACAGAAACACAAAGTTGGGTTGCCGGTCAGCGTGGGACGCTTCGGGCGACGGCGCGCAGGTGCCGAGAAATACGGTAAGGGTGGAACAAGCGATACAGCGGAGGAGCCCGTTCTTCACTAGCCGGTAAATTTATTGCGGTCGATGCCGAACTTATTCATCTTCGACATCAAGGTACGGCCGTTGAGCTGCAGCAGTTCCGCGGCACCCCCCGGGCCGGTCACCTTTCCGTTCGTGCGCTTGAGGGCCTCGATGATGTACTGCTTCTGCATGGCCTCGAAACTGATGATGCGCTCACCGCGGAAGGAGCGGCCTTCATCGGTGCGGTCTCCACGACGCAGGGCCTGTAGACTGGCACTCAGGTTCAGGGTATCGCCACGGGTCGTGATGACGGCTCGTTCCACCAGGTTGATGAGCTCCCGCACGTTGCCGGGGAAGTCGTATGCCACCAGGCGGTCGATGTCTTTTTGGTGGATGTGGGTGATGTTTCGGCCCATCCGGTCGGCGTATTGTTTGGTGAAGTGATTCACCAGTACGGGAATGTCTTCCGGCCGTTCGCGTAGGGGCGGATTATGGATCGGGAAGACATTCAGCCGGTAGAAGAGGTCTTCCCGGAAGGTCCCCTTATGGATCATTTCCTCCAGGTCGCGGTTCGTGGCTGCCACTACCCGGACGTCCACCGAAATGGACTGGGTGGAACCGATGCGCTGAATCTCCCCTTCCTGGAGCACGCGGAGCAATTTGGCCTGCATGTCCAGCGGAAGCTCACCGATCTCATCCAGGAAGATGGTTCCATCGTCGGCCAGTTCGAATTTCCCCTTTTTCTGGGCGAAGGCCCCCGTGAAAGCACCCCGCTCGTGCCCGAAGAGCTCGCTCTCGATCAGGTTTTCGGGCAGGGCGGCGCAGTTTACGCTCACGAGTGGCTTGCGGCTCCGGCGGCTGAAGGTGTGGATGGACTGGGCCAGTAGTTCCTTGCCGGTACCCGTCTCGCCGGTCACCAGTACGGTGGCATCGGTATCGGCTACCTGGGCGATCTGAGCGAGAATCTGTTGGTACTTGTTGGATACCGTGATGATGGGGCCGTTCGTGTTGATTTGCTCGACCTGCTGCCGTAGGGTTTCATTCTCCGATTGCAATTGCCGGGTTAGCTCGTCAACCCGCCGCTTGGTCTTTTGCAGTTTGCGCTTGTTGAGGTACTGGAGGGTCACATCCCGGCAGATGAGGCAGAGGTAGAACTGGTTGTCGGCAGCCACTTGGGCGAAGCGCACCTGTAGGGTCCGGTCGTCACCGCTCGTGTTAGCCCAGACGTAGTCGATCGCGGCCCGGTAGCGGCCATCGAGTTGCTCCTGGCGGATGTCCGAAAGGGCTGGCACGGGCAGGTCTGGCATCAAATCCCCGATGGGCCGGCCTTCCAGCTCCAGGCTGGTCTTCCGCCGCAGCTTCCGACGGGCTGCTTCGTTGACCATGACGACCCGGTTGCCCGAGTCCAGCCAGATTACCCATTCGTTGAGGGCGTCCAGGGTAGTGGAATACAGGGAGGTGGTGTCGCCGACGAGGTCCACCCGGTTAGCCTCCCGGCTGATCATGATCAGGTACTCCTTGCCATCCTGCCTACAGTAGTGAGCGTGAGCGTTGACCTGAAAGGTGCTTCCGTCCTTGCGGCGAGCCGTGGCGGCCACTTCCGTGTACTTCCGCGTTCGGAGCTCGTCGTAGAGCGAGTCGAGCAAGTCGCGTTCCGCGCGGATGGTCAACTTCTTATCGTGCATACCTACGATCTCGGAGCGGGTGTAGCCCATCATCTCGACGGCCCGGTCGTTCACGTAGCGAACCCGCCGGTTTTCGTATCCTACGATATAGACGGCGTCCGTCTGATTATTCAGTGCGACCTGGGTCAGCGTCTCACTCAGCTCTGGGCTAGGGTCTGGTAAGCCGGATTCATCCAGCGGCTGGATGGTGCCGAATATCTTATAGGTTTCCAGTTCGTTCTCCAACGATCGGGCCCGGATGCGGTACCGACTGGCCTGCCCGGTATTCGCGTTCTCTAGCTCGAGGTCGACAACCGTTTCACCGGCCGATTGTCGCAATTTCTTGTAGGCCTGACGCACGTTTTCGTAGGGGGCTCCTACGATTCGTTGTCGGAACAGGCTAAGGAGCTCCTCGCAGGGGTAAAAGGCGCGGTCGGCGGGGAGGCCGACCCAGTCCCGAATCGGGGGGGTGACAAAGACCCGGTTGGTAGTCAGGTTGATCTCCCAGCCAGCGATCGAGCCGTCTTCCTGTACGACCCGCAGCAGGTCCTCGTCCCGCTTTCCCGCCTCGGTGGCCTGAAAGATGACCAGGCAGAGTTCCGGGTCGATGCTGTAGATGTCGAACCCGACTCTTCCCCGAACGGGCATCAGCTTGCCGTCGCGGTTCACGAATTCGGTATCCAGCCGCTCGTTCGCGTTCCCCTGCAGCCGGTTCCAGAAGCGCATCCACCCCATTCGACTAAAGTGGGGGTTGATCTCGAAATAGTTCACCCTCAGCAGAGCGTTCCGGCTGTATCCCAGCAGGGTGGCGGCCTCTTCGTTAGCGTACTGGATGCTACCATCTTTCATCACCCACAGGGCACCCTCCGATACCAGGTCGAAGGCGTCCTGGTGCATTTGCAACAAGGCATTGGTAGGTGAGGCAATGTCAGCCACGAAATGGGTAAGTCTCTGCGGGATGAACGGTTCCCGGTGAAGATACAATAAGGATGATAACCGCTAATTACCAAAGCAAAAGGCCCCGAAGCATCGTCTTCGGGGCCTTTTGCTTGAATGCGCTACCATTCTTTTCCTACGGAGTGATAATGCCGTTATTTCCCTGGTCGTGGGAGTTATCCACCACGCCGGCCCATTCCTGATAACCTTCCTCGGCATCGGCGGGGCGGGGGCCGATCAACTCTTCCAGATCCTTACGGCTGAGGACTTCCTTCTCCAGCAGGGCTTCGGCGAGCTTATTCATCTCCTCCCGCTTGACGATGAGCAACTGCTTGGCACGCTGGTACTGACTCTCCAGCAGTTCTCTTACCTGGTCGTCAATCAGGGTAGCGGTATCGTCGGAGTAGGGCCGCTGGTAGGTATCCCGGCTCATCCCGTAGAAACTGACCTGACCGACGTTGCGGTTCATACCGTACACCGTGATCATGTCGTAGGCCATCTTGGTAACCTTGTCCAGGTCGTTCTGGGCCCCGGTGCTGATCTCGTCGAAGACCACCTCTTCGGCCGCTCGTCCCCCGAAGGTCATACACATCATATCGAGCATCTGGTTGGTGCGCGTGATGTACTGCTCTTTCGGCAGGTACTGCGCATAGCCCAGGGCGGCTACCCCGCGGGGTACGATGGTCACTTTCACCAGGGGCATCGCGTGTTCCAGGAACCAGCCACAGATGGCATGGCCGGCCTCGTGGTAGGCGATGATCTCTTTTTCTTCGGGGTTGATCAGTTTGTTTTTCTTCTCCAGTCCGCCGATGACCTTATCCAGGGCGTAGTTGAAGTCGTCCAGTCCGATGCTGTCCTGATTCCGGCGGGCGGCGATGAGAGCCGCTTCGTTACAGATGTTGGCGATCTCGGCGCCGGCAAAGCCGGGCGTCATTTCGGCCAGGGTTTCGGCGTTGACCGTATCGTTGGTCTTAATGGTTTTCAGGTGGACCTTGAAGATGGCCGCACGCCCCTGTAGGTCGGGCCGGTCGATGCCGATCTGCCGGTCGAAGCGACCGGGGCGCAGGAGGGCTGAGTCCAGCACGTCCGGGCGGTTCGTGGCTGCCATGAGGATGACGCCCTTGTCGGTACTGAAGCCGTCCATTTCGACGAGCAGCTGGTTCAGGGTGTTCTCCCGTTCGTCATTGCCGCCCTGCATATTTGCTCGGCCGCGGGCACGGCCAATGGCGTCGATCTCATCGATGAAGATGATACAGGGTGCTTTTTCCCGGGCCTGCTTGAAGAGGTCCCGTACCCGCGAGGCACCCACCCCGACGAACATCTCCACGAAGTCAGAACCCGACATGGTAAAGAAGGGAACGCCCGCCTCTCCGGCAACGGCCTTTGCCAGCAGGGTTTTACCGGTGCCCGGAGGGCCTACCAAAAGCACGCCCTTGGGAATCTTGCCGCCCAGGGCGGTATATTTCTTCGGGTTCTTCAGGAAGTCGACGACCTCCATGACCTCCTCTTTGGCCTCGTCAAGTCCGGCAACGTCGGCGAAAGTGATGTTCACCTTGCTGTTCTGATCGAAGAGGGTAGCCTTGCTTTTACCGATGTTGAAGATCTGACCGCCGGGGCCACCACCGCCGCCGCCGAGCCGGCGCATGAGGATGATCCAGATGAAGGCGATCACCGCCAGGGGAAGCAGCCACTGTAGGGCATTGCCCAGATAGTCCGTCCGCTTTTCGGCATTGACCCGCACGCGCTCCGAGAAGGGAACCTCCAGTTCATCGTAGGTCGCGTTAACGAAAGAGTTGAAAGAAACCGGGTCGGCCACCTCCAGGTAGTAGTCGTAGCGGGCCCCACCCATCCCCTCGGGGGCGGCATCCTTGTACTGGGTATCGTCCTTCTTGGCTTCCTTTATGAAGATCTCGGCGCGGTCACCGTTCACCAGCTTGATCTGCTCGACGGCATCGTCCTTCAGCATGGCGTTGAGCCGCTCCAGGTCGATCTCGCTCGAAGCCCCCGTGCCCCAGTTGGTAAGCACCAGCGCGAGCAACACGACGGACATAATCGCGTAGATCCAGTAGCTCTGGAATTTCGGTCCGCCGGAGTTCTCGGGCTTGTTGGACTGGTTGTTTGTGCTCATATCTTATGGCTAACGTGCATCCGGCCGTTTCGTTGGCTGGCTGCTGATATTTTGGGGAAGCGGGTCAGAGGGTGTCGAATTCGGTCGCCGCCGCGTCGCTCCACAGTTCTTCGATCTGGTAAAAGGCCCGGGTTTCGGGGTAAAAGACGTGGACCACCGTATCGAAGTAGTCCAGGCAAACCCAATTTGCCGGACGGCTACCCGTCGTGTTTTTGGTGTATTCCCCCAGCTCCTGCTTCATTCGCCGCTGTACGTTCTCGGCAATGGCGCGCACCTGGGTGGTACTCTCCCCCTCACAGATGAAGAAGAATTCAGCCGGCCGGTCGTCGAGCTTGCGCAGATCCAGCCGGATGATGTTTTTACCTTTGATGTCGCGGATGCTATCCAGGATGACGTCGAGCCGTTGCTCCATTTGCTGAGATACGGTAGTCGGGGCGGTTGACGTGGATGTCTTCAAATTATGCAGTTATGTGAACGAAGGTGCAAAAGCCGTTCCCGCGGGAATGTTGTAAAACAAACAAAATGCTGCAACCTAAAGTTTCCCGCCACTTTCACCGCGTCGACTCCACCAATTCCGCCCTCCTGCGTGACCTCTCCGGCCCCCAACCGCCCCCGCCCGGCACGGTTTATACTGCGGCTTTCCAGACGGCCGGTCGCGGACAGGGGCGGGCCGTCTGGCACGGCAGCGCGGGTGACAATTTGGCACTCAGCATCTACCTGGCTCCTGACCGATTGGCAGTCGATCGCATCTTTTCCCTCACCGCCTTCACGGCCTTGGCTGTACGGGCAACCATTGCATCCTGCGTCCGCGCCCCCACCGCCGTCCGCATCAAGTGGCCGAATGATGTCTACGTCAATGACCGCAAGATCGCCGGTATCCTCATCCAGAATGCGCTGCGTGGCAGCCGGGTGCAGTCGTCCGTAATCGGGGTCGGCCTTAATGTGAACGAAAGCTGCTTCCCCCCGGAATTACAAACAACCGCTACCAGTTTGCGTGAGCTCACCGACACCGTCCTGGAGGTGAATGAGGTACTCGGGCGGCTGCTGGATGCGTTCGTCCGCCACTATCCCCTGCTGGCCGCCGATCGCTACTTTGACTTACTGGCCGCCTACCACGAACATCTGTACCGCTACCGGGAAACCGGACGCTACCGCCAGGTCCGGGAGGAAACAGAATTCGAAGCCCGACTGGATGGCGTAGCCCCTGACGGTCGCCTGCTGCTGACCCTGCCCGACGGAAGCAAGCAGCGGTTCGCCAACAAAGAAGTGGTCTTCCTACCCTGAGCGGACTACTCCCGGGTCAGTTCCAGATTCTGCTCGATGCCGCGTTCCAGCGGACTGACGCCTTCCTTCATCCACTTCGGCATGGGCGCATCCAGTAAGTAATGGTCGAAGAACTGTGCCATACGGGTCTGGAAGTCAGCGCGGTTAGGCGCTTTTACCGGCCAGTGGGGTTCACCCCGGTAATTCAGGAACCAGGCCGGTTTGCCCAACCGCCGCAGGGCCGTGAACCACTCGATGCCCTGATACCAGGGTACGGCCCCGTCCTCGTCATTGTGCAGGATCAGGATGGGGGTGTTGATTTTGTCGGTGGTGAAGAGGGGGGAGTTTTCCAGGTACCGCAGGGGGTATTCCCAGGGCGTGCCCCCGATGCGGCTCTGCGTGCGCTCGTACTGGAACTGCCGGCTGCGCCCACTGCCCCAGCGGATACCGCCGTAGGCCGAGAACATATTGACCACCGGGGCACCGGACTCGATGGCGGCGAAGAGGTCGGTCTTCGTGGCCAGGTATGCCGCCTGGTAGCCACCCCAGCTGTGGCCTTGCAGCCCGATCTTCTCCTTGTCGATGTAGCCCTCCTGCAGCAGACTGCTTACGCCGCTCATGACGCAGTTGTACGCGCTCTCGCCCGGGTAGCCCTCCCGGTAGATGACGTCGGGATTGAAGATGACATAGCCCCGGCTGGCGTAGTGGGGGTAGTTGACCGAAGAGCGGCCGGGTACGGGGGTTCGGTGGCGGAACACGCCTTCGCTGCTGCGCTCGTAGAAATTGACCAGGAGTGGGTACTGCTTTTCGGGGTCGAAGCCGTCGGGCTTGATCAGCAACCCGCGGAGTTCCCGGCCTTCGTGGTCGATCCAGCTGAAAATTTCGGCCGTGCCGATCCCGAAATCGGATTGCTGGGGGTTGGCGTCGGAAATCTCGCGCCCCTCCTGCCCGAGGGTGGCGGTGTAGCGAAGATCGGGGAAGTCGGTGTAGGATTCCCGGGTGAAGAGGTAGCGGTCCGCCTCCCGTGCCTTAGTGAAGTTGCGGTATACGTAGGGGCCGGTCGCCAATTGCTCTACCTCGCCGTTGCGGAACCTGGCGTAGCCTCCCTGGTAGTCACTATCGCGCTGGGTTATCAGTAGCATTTCGTCGTCTACCGCCGGATCCTCCCGGTTCAGGTCGTAGTAGCGGTAGGTGATGCCCGCTTCCCGACCGCGGGTCAGTCGTTGGGCTTCATCGGCTCCGCTGGGGTCGATTTTCCAGAGGTCGTAGCGGTCGTACACGATAAAGGCCGCGTCGCCGTCCGTCCAGCCCGCCGTGCCGTAGGGGTAGGGATCCATGGGGCGGTCGTTCTGCTCGTCGTAGAAGGTACCCAGGTCGTTCGTGGTCAGGGTATGGATCTCCCCGCTGGCCACTTCGTAAGTCCGGTAGGCGGTATCGGCCGGGGCGTACCAGCTGATGTACTTCCCTTCGGGCGACCAATCCATAAAACCCTGTACGCCTTCCAGTATTTTCTTCCGCTGCCCACTTTCTAGGTCGATCAGCACGCCGTCCCGGCCGGAGGGGCCACCCTTCCACATGGTGGAGATGGCGTAGGGGTCTTCGGTATAGACCAGTACGTGGTTTCCCTGGCCCTCGTCGGGTCGCATACTTTCGGGGTACTCCGGGCTGGTGAGTTGCTCGAATTCGTCGGCTCCCGTCCGGTACACCGCCAGGTAGGTGAATTTTTTGTCGCGGGGCAGGTTGTTGTTCTGCTCGGTGTACATCACCGGCTCGGTGGTGGTCCAGACTTCCACGTCGGCCAGTTCGCTCGCAACGGCGTTGCTGTCCAGTTCGGGCCGCCGGGGGGTGGTGCCGAAGAAAAGATAGCTGCCGTCTTCGCTGAACTCCGGCGTCCTGTCGTCGCTGATCCGGTAGCCCCTGGGTAGCCAGCTATTGTCACGACCCGTGACCATGTAGGCCGAGTCGCTTCCCGCCGACCAGTAGTGCAGGTGGAAGGGCGGCTGTTTAGCCTCCTCGTCCTTTTCCCGGCTCAGGAAGGCTACGTGGTCGCCGTCGTAGCTCACCGCCACCCCGGTAAAGGTGGCGGGCCCCTCGCTCAGGGGCTGCCACTTTAGTTCGCCGGCATCCACCCGCAGCACGCCGTCCGACCAGGTGCTGTCCTTAGCGGTACGTTGGGCGACGACCACCGGCGCATCCCGGGCCAGGGCGAAGTCCATGACCCCTTCCAGGTAAAAGCTGTCGGGTTCGGCAAAGCGGCGCACCAGAAGCCGGCGGGCGTCCTTATCCAGTTCCTTGCGCAGGCTGTCCGGGAGCAGGCTGGCCGTGGTGTAGGCGAAAATCTCCCCGTTTCGCTCCGGCAACTTCACCTGGTAGACTTCCGGGTACCGCCGCTGCCGTCCGCTGCTGAGTTCGTGCACCAGCAGGGTGTCCATTTTCTTCAGCTCCTTCTCCTCATTGGCGCGTTTGCGGGCCAGGACCGTATCCCGGCTCGGCTTGACGGTCCCGATGAGGTGGGTCCCGCCGTAGTTGAAGCGGGCGTCGGTGAGGCGGGGGAAGCGTTCCTCCTTCTGGGTTTGGCTGTCGTACAGCACCATTTCCACGTTACCCACGTCCGGCTCCAGGGTGTAGAGCACGTAGCGGCCGTCGGCACTGATAGCTTCATCGTTGATCCGTTTCCAGGCCTGCATATCTTCCACCGTGATGGCCTTTTGGGCGCGGGCGCAGGTGCAGGCGAATAGGGCAATGAAGAGGAGGAGGGGGTAGCGCAAGGTGGGGGCGATTTTGGGGGACTAATATACCCCGGTGGAGGGGCTCCGCCCCGACTAGCCGGCGAAGTTCTACTTCGCCCGGCTAGACGACATAAAATGACATAAGATTATTCCCACTCCACAAATAGTAGAGTGTCGTGGCGGATGTTTGCGGAAAAATGCAGAATATACCTTCCGCCAGCGTACCACATCGGCCGATTGGACTTGCCCCGGTACACCTCATCTATCGTTTGGCGGGAAGCCTGTCTCAAGCAACGCTCCGGCAACTTTCCATGGAACGGCATCAGGATTTGATGCGACTGTCGACAAACATAGAACATTCACCCGTTAACATCACCGCGAATTTTCGGGCTAAACTGATTGCGGAGATCGACGACCAGTTCGAGCGAAAAACGGAAGCTCATCTCGATGCTGGGAAGTATGGCCCGACTTTTCTCCGACAGCCGGAGCTGATGCAAATAGTCCTAAATGGCTGGATGTACTTTGAGCGGGCCGGTGAGGTTGAGGTTCATGCGGTATGCGTGATGCCCAACCATGTACACGCAGTGGTCAGCCAACCACGGGGAAGGCAGCCAATCTGCCCGGGTACACTTATGCGGCGGCATAAGACCTTCACCGCAAATCAGTGCAATCGGCTTCTGGGTCGGACCGGACAAGCATTTTGGGCTACGAATTATTTTGATCGGACTATTCGGAGGGGGAGGTATAGCGCCGTGATCAAATATGTATTGTGCAATGCTGTCGCGGCAGGTTTGGTAAGATTCTGGCAGGAGTGGCCTGGGGTGTACCTGAATCCACGGTTTGCGGAACGGGTGAGCTGGTAGGGCAAGCGGACCGGAGGTCCGTTGCCCATCTCGAACCGGGAGGTTCTCGGCCGCAGCCCCCCCTTCAACGTACATTTGGGCATGCCAAACCTCTACCTCGGCCTCGACCTCGGCACCACCTCCGCCAAAGCCTGCGCCTTCGACGCCGGCGGC
>CAZKPE010000065.1:0-17146 GCA_964554545.1 uncultured Lewinella sp. | reverse complement strand
AGCCGGGGCCGCCGTTGAAGCTGATGAGCAGGGGGCGGTTGGGGTCGTCGACGTCCTTGCGGCGGTAGTACGTGTAATGCAGGCCGGCCGTCACCCCGCCATCCTGGCCGTATACGGGCTGCACGCCGGTTTCGACCCGGTAGGGGACGTTCTGCCCCTTGATGCGGACGGCGTCTTCGGAGACGATGGCGGTGTCGAGGGGGAGTTGGCGACTACCCGACTGCGCCGTCAAGTCAATCGAGAGCAAGCACGCAAGTAACAGACAGGCGGTACGTAGCATAGGGGGGTGTAGCTTTGCACCAAAGATAAACGGAGCTACAGAGTGAAGGCGCAGTTGCGGCAGTGGCGGGAATTTTTTCGCGGCAACCCCTATCAGGAGTTGCTGGCTGTCTCCTGGCAATACGCCCGGGGTTTGAGGGGGCGCTACCTGCTGGTGTACGGGATGTTCACCTGCGTGAATCTGCTGTATTCCCTCCAGCCCATCGTATTCGGCTACTTCATCAACTACTTGCAGGCCGGGGAGGGGGATTTGATCTCGGCGGCCTGGATATACGGCGGCATCTACCTCGGCACCATCCTGCTGAGTTGGGCTTTTCAGTGGCCGGCGCGTTTGCTGGAGCGCGGTATGGCGTTTACCATCAGCCGGCGCCTGCTGCTGGAAACCTACGACCGGGTGGTCCACCTGCCGCTGGACTGGCATCGTCGCCACCACAGCGGGGACACCATCAACCGGACGCGCAAGGCCTACGAGGCACTGAAAACCTTCTTCGACGGCGGCTTCGTCTACTTTCAGACCCTGATGCGGATGTTTCTGAGCATCGTAGCCATCCTTTGGTTTTCGGCTTTTTTTGGCGGGGTCGCGGGTGCAACGGGAATCCTGATCATACTGGCCGTACTCGCCTTCGACCGCCCGATCATTGCCGCCACGAATGAGACGAACGAGCGGGAAAACGACCTGCTGGCCAGTCTGACCGATAACCTAGGCAACATTGTCACCGTGACCAGTCTGCGGCTAGGCAAGCGCACGGCCCGGCAGATCGACGAGCGGATGGCCGCCATCTGGCCACCCTTTTTGCGCAACACCCAACTCAACGAGCAAAAGTGGTTCACTACCGGCGTGCTGATCGGGCTGATGTACGTCATCATCGTCGTTACCTACGTCTACCAACAGTACGTACCGGGGGAGGTCTTTCTGGTGGGCGGGCTGGTCACCCTCATCGGCTACGTCACCCAGTTCAGCAATATGTTCAACGCCCTGACCGGGCAGTACAATACCGTCATTCGGCTACGGGCCGACCTGGCGGCCATCGACCCCATCACGGAGGCATATCGCCAACGAGGCCGCCCGGGCCTTACGGCGGGTAGTAAGGTGCCGAAGGACTGGCGGGAAGTCACCATCGACGGCTTGCAGTTTGCCTACGGAACCGACGAGGAAACCGCCGGCCGGGGGCTGACCGATATCCACTTACGGCTCGACCGGGGGCAGCGTATCGCCTTCATCGGCCCCAGCGGCAGTGGCAAGACCACCCTGCTCTACAACCTACGGGGGCTCTACCCGGCCGACGAAATCCAGCTGTCCTTCGACGGTCGAGCGGCCGAAACGCCGGCCCAGCTCTACGAGCAGACCACCCTTATTACCCAGAGCCCGGAGATATTCGAGGATACCATCCGCCAGAACCTCACCATGGGCATCAGCCGCTCGCCGGAGGCCATTGAGCGCGCCATCGAGCTGGCCGTGCTCCGCCCCGTCATCGAGCAGGCGGACGAGGGCCTCGACACCCCACTCAGCGAGGGTGGCGCCAATCTGAGCGGGGGGCAGCGGCAGCGCCTGAGTGTCGCCCGGGGATTGCTGGCCGCTGAAAGTTCTACCCTGCTGCTACTGGACGAGCCCACCTCCAGCCTGGACCCGGAGTCCGAAATCCTGGTATATCAGCGCATCTTCGCCGCCTACCCCGACAAGACGATCGTCTCCACCCTTCACCGCCTACACCTGCTCCGCGAGTTCGACTATATCTACTATCTCGAAAATGGCCGCGTTGTGTCAGAAGGCACCCTAGAGCAAATGCTGCGGGACAACGAACAGGTACGTAGCCTCTACGAGCGTCAATCGTGAATTTTTGAAAAAATCCCTCCCCCCCTCATCATGCTTTTCGCCATCATCGTAGTGGTGACGGCGATGACCTACCTGCTGCCGGCCGGGGTGTACGAGCGGGTGGAGGTAGGCGGTCGACTGCGGGTGGTGCCGGGCAGCTACGCCGAGGTGGCGGCCACGCCCGTAAGCCCCTTCGCCATGTTCCGGGCCTTCCCGGAGGGCTACCGGTTGGCCGTGCCGGTCATCTTCATTTGTCTGGCGAGCGCCCTGATGTTTTCGGTCCTGGAGCGGACGCAGACTATCGAAAATGCCGTCGGCCGGCTGGTCTACCGCATGGGGACGGAGCGGGCCGAACTGCTGATCGTGCTGTTGACCTTCGTGTACGGTATGCTGGGCGTGCTGGTCGGTTACGAGAACAACATCGCGACGGTGCCGATCGCCGTGGTGGTCGTGCTGGCGCTCGGGGGTGATCTGATCCTGGCAGCGGGGGTGAGCCTGGGGGGCATGACGGTGGCCTTCGGGCTCTCGCCAATCAATCCCTATACTGTGGGGATCGGGCACGACATTGCGGGGCTTCCTCTGTTCAGCGGCTGGTGGCTGCGGACTATTCTTTGCGGCGGGGCGCTGGTGGTGATGTCGTTCTACAATTTAAGGTATTACCGTCGGATCAGGGAAAACGCAGAAGCGAGTATCGGCCGGGGCCTGGACACGTCGGGGCTGGCCCTTTCCCGCCCGTTGGCGGACTACCGGATCAGCCGGCGCAACTGGGTGTTGCTCACCATCTTTTTGCTGGGGCTGGCGACGGTACTCTACGGTGTATTCGCCTTCCACTTCGGCATTAACGACATTTCAGCGGTCTTTCTGATCGTGATGGTCATCAGTGCACTGATCAGCGGGCTAAACGCACGCGAGCTTTCCCGGGCCGCAATGAAGTCCGTGGCGGAGATGGGCCCGGCCGTCTTCATCATCGGTATGGCGGCCACCGTGAAGGTGATCATGGAGCAAGGGCAGATTCAGGATACCATCAGCTACGGCTTGGCGCAGGCGCTGGATGGGCTGCCGACCTACGCTTCAGCCATCGGTATGTCGGTCGGGCAGAGCGGCATCAACCTGCTCATACCCAGCGGTAGCGGGCAGGCCCTGGCAACCCTGCCGGTCATGATCCCGCTGGGAAGCGTACTGAACCTGAGCCCCCAGATCTCCATCCTAGCCTTCCAAATCGGGGACGGGGTTACGAATCTCTTCAACCCTTCCCTGGGTGGACTGGTCGCTATGCTGGGGGTATGCCGGGTACCCTTCGATCGCTGGCTGCGCTTTATTCTGCCGGTGACGGGGGTGCTGATCATTTGGGCGTGGCTGGGGCTCTTGCTAGCCGTAGCGGTGGGGTACAGTTAGGGAATCCCTTATGCGCTTACATAGATTATGTTCTGAGAACATTATGTTTGCGTAACATAATCTTTTGTAATTGCTGCTGGATGAGCTCCGACATACAGTACAGTCAACTACCCTACTAGCCCTGATCGCGCTGGGCGTGCACAGACCCTCGGAGCTAGGAGGACGAATGAACAGGCCCGCCACCGACCTTGCCCGCCCCCTACAGCGACTCATTGAAATGGGCTACCTCTACCGAGAGGCACCCTACGGAACAAAAGCCCGCCAGCGGAAAGGAACCCTCTATAAGGTTGCCGACCCATTCTTGCGATTCCACTACCACTACGTTTATCCAAATTTATCTCAGCTTCTCCCCCAGAGAATCGATACGACTTGGGAACGATTGAAAGAAAGCCTCCCTCAGTTCGTCGCCCAACAGTGGGAGGTACTTTGTCAACGTGCCGTGGGAAGTGATCCGGAACTCGCCGTTCGGTATGATTTCCCGGCGCGGTGGTGGGGTACGGTCAGCCGAGGCGTCCGTATCGAACTCGATTTAGTAGCCCGCTCCTCCGATGGTGACTCGCTTTTGGTAGGAGAATGTAAGTGGTCGACCATAGCCGACGCGGGACGTATCCGCCGGCAGTTGATTGAGAAAGCCACCAAGCTTCCATTCTACCGCGGAGAACCCATCGAGACCATGCTGTTCGCAAAGCGCGTGGAGCAGCCCGACGGGGGCGTATGCTGGACGCCGGCTGACGTATTAAATCGATTGCAATTTTAAGGTCTATGCCCACCCCGCGACAAGCTTGTTCTGAAAACTAGTTAACTTTACGTAAATTCAATGTTAACTTAATGTAAAGTAGGATTGTTTTTTGTAGACTACCCCGCCACCTCTGTTTTTGAAACAGGAGGAATTTTTTCTGAAACCCACCTTTAAATCTTTCCCACGATGGCTCAATCCTTCAAAGAAAACCAACGCTTACGGGGCGTCCTCCTGCTTTTCTTAGTAGCGGCCGGTATCGCTCTGGCCATCTACCAGGCGATCGTGAGTTGGCTCGACTCACAATCAGGCTTTTCGGCTACCGCAGGCTTCCTCACCCTGGCCGCAGGACTTAGCGCACTCCTCCACTTCCTACTTCGTTTGCGAATGAAGCTCAGCATCAACCAGAAACGTATTAAGTTCAAGCTCCGCCCTTTCCACAAAAAATCGCGGCAAATCAAGTGGAAGGAAGTCGAAGAGTGCCGGCTGGTCAAGACCCACCCCCTGGCCCCGAATCACGGCAGCGCGGTGGCCCTGGGTGGGGAGCGCAGTTTTACCCTCTGCGGCCGTAATGGACTGGCGATCACCCTCAAAAATGGGCGCCGCTACTTTATCGGTTGTAAGGACGTAGAGGCCCTTGATGCGGCACTTCCCTCATTTGGATAGCAGTATGGGGGCGGGGACGCAGGTGCAAGCGGATAATCCGTTACCGAATTTCCACGATCCGATTCCTGAGGTCGAAAGCCAGGTTTTTACCGAGGAAGGACCCAAAATGGGCAGAAATATCCCGTGCTTCGCTACTACTCCGGCGGCCATAATCCGCTGCCTCTAGCTGAACATCACTTAGGTTCAGTACGGAATCGACCGTGAGGGTATGCACGTTGTACGCATAGTCACCATAACGATCCTCTCTCGTTTTAGCGATTTCGGCCCGGTCAATCATTTCGCGAGTGAATACGTGTCGGGGGCTGCCCGTATCAATCCAGGCGGAGTATGATTGTCCGGCCAGAAGGAAGCGGATGGCCGGTTTGCCTTCGATATGGAGAAAGTTGGGACACACATTAGGCTTTCTCGGCAACCGTGAAATAAGTCGCAGCTTTCGCTGTCCGTAGTCCACCTCTACCCCATCGATCAAACCGAAGAATGCATCCAGCCCCATTAATATCTCCGTGTCTTCGATCCCGGAACGGTTTAGCTTCTTCCGGTTTTCTTCACTGATCGCGCCGAAGGTGGCGGGAAGGTTTTCGAACGTAAAGTCGCCAATCTTCAGGCTGGAGACCAGGGTGGGAACGAGCGGGTACTGAACGCCCAAATAGGGCAGAACGGCCTTTCCCGCACTGGCGGTGTCCGTCGGCCAACCGTACTTCCTGACCAATCGCTCGTCCACGCTGATTCCCGGGGCCCCCGTATCCAGAAACACCCGCACGCTGTCCTCGCCTACTACTGCATCGAAGTAGAACTGGTCGAACTCTACCGTTGTGCTGTCGGTAGGTGTATCGACTCCGGCGACCTGCACCAGGAAGTTGCCATTGCTGTCGGTGAAAGTGGCCATCCCGCTATCCACCCCGTAGTGGCGGGCGACCCGCTCGGCAGCCGGTCGATTGCCCGTCTTTCGGTAGCCGTCTACCAGCATACGCGCGACCTCCTGTTTTATGCCGGTGTCCAGGGAGGGAAGGGCCCGGTCGAGGTGATGGATCATTCGGTAGGTTTCACCATGGATGTTGGAGCGGAGGGCCAGGTAGAGATCGGAATCAGGACTCTCGGCTGCTTTTTGATGAAAGAAGGGAAAGTCCAGCGCATAATATCGCTTCAGCACGGTGGTATCGGGGGGCGATTGTGCGGCTAAAACCGAAAAAACGAGTAGTAGAAAAACAAGGATAATACGCATATGCTTAGACGTGTTGAAGGTGATCGGTACCGCTAAATTCAGTCGCCGCCCGATTAGGCCGGTCAGGGATTCGATCAACCGCCATATGCACCGACGAGCCGCCAGCAGCCAGGTTCGGAGCCCATCATCCCCCTGCCCTATCTTCGCCCCATGCCCGATCCCGCTACCGACAAACGCCTCTTCCTGCTCGACGGCCACGCATTGGTCTACCGTGCCCACTTTGCCTTCATCAACCGGCCGCTCATCAACTCGAAGGGGATCAATACCTCGGCGATGCACGGCTTTACGCGTACGCTGTGGGACCTGATGAAGAACCAGCAGCCGACCCACCTGGCCGTTGTCTTCGACCCGGATGGGCCGACCTTCCGCAATGAGCTCGCCCCCGACTACAAGGCCAACCGGGAAGAGCAGCCGGAAGATATCGGCATTGCCTTTCCCTACGTTCACCAGATCCTGCAGGCCTTCAAGATTCCTATCATCATCGTGCCCAACTTCGAGGCGGACGACGTGATCGGCACCCTGGCCAAGCAGGCCGCCCGGGAAGGCTACGAGGTGTATATGGTCACTCCAGATAAAGATTACGGACAGCTCGTGGAAGAGAAGATCCTGATGTACAAGCCCAGCCGGATGGGCAACGGGGTGGAAATCCTGGGCGTCGGGGACATCAACAAGAAATGGGGCATCATCCATCCGCTGCAAGTAATCGATATGCTGGGCCTGATGGGCGACTCGGTGGACAACATCCCCGGGGTGCCCGGCATCGGGCCGAAGACCGCCGCCAAGTTCATCGCCGAATACGGCAGCATGGAAGAGTTGCTGGCGAATAAGGATAAGATCAGGGGGAAGAACAAGGAGCGGCTCACCGAATTCGAGGAGCAGGCCCTACTGAGCAAGAAGCTGGCAACCATCGATATTGAGGTGCCCATCCAGTTCGACCCGGAGGCCTACATCATCGAGGACTTCGACCGGGAGTACCTGACCGACATCTTCCGCGAACTGGAATTTCGGAGCATTGCTAACGAGATACTGGGTAGCCAGGATACAGAGACATCGACTTCTAATCAGGGGGATTTGTTTGCACCTGCGTCCCCGCCTAAAATAAATAAGAAGGAGGTTGCGAAACACGCCGTTGCCGACCACAACTTTGAAAATACCGAGCAGCAGTATCATAAAGTCGAAAGCCCGGAGGAACGCGCCGCCTTGCTGGACCAGCTCAGTCAGCAGACCACGCTCTCATTCGACACCGAAACGACCAGCGTAGACCCGACCACCGCCGAACTGGTGGGCATCAGCTTCGCCTGGAAGAAGGGGGAGGCCCACTACGTCCCCGTACCCGCCGACCGGGAAGGAGCCGAGGCGATCGTAGCGGAGTTTGCCCCCATACTGGCCGATGAGACCATCGAAAAAGTCGGGCAGAACCTGAAATACGATATGATCGTGCTGGAACGCTACGGGGCCCCCGTAAAGGGTAAGTTGCTGGATACCATGGTGATGCACTACCTGCTGCACCCCGATAAGCGCCACAAGATGGATCTGGTCAGCGAAGAGTACCTGAACTACAAGCCGGTGCCCATCGAAAGCCTGATCGGCAAGGGAAAAAAGCAGCTGACCATGCGCGACGTGCCCGTGGAAAAGGTCGTCGACTATGCGTGCGAGGATGCCGACATCACCCTGCGGCTCTACCACGCCCTCTGGCCGGAACTGGAAGAGGAGGGGCTGACCGAGCTGTACGAAACGGTGGAGGCCCCGCTGATTCCCGTACTGCGGGACATCGAGCTGGAGGGGGTGAACATCGATGCCGACTTCCTGATCGAGTACAGCAAGAAGCTCACCGAGGAAATGCAGCGGATCGAAAAGGAGGTCTACGCCGCCGCCGGGTCGGAATTCAATATCGGTTCGCCGAAGCAGATCGGGGAGATCCTGTTCGGGCGCATGGGCGTACCGTACAAGGGTAGCCGGACCAAAACGGGGCAGTACAAAACCGACGAAGCGACTCTGGCCGAGGTGGCCCCGGACTTCCCCATTGTCAAGCTCATCCTGCGGCACCGGAGCCTGAGCAAACTGATCGGCACCTACGTCGATGCCCTGCCGCAGTTGATGAACGAGGATGGCCGCATCCACTCCAGCTTCAACCAGACCATCGCCGCTACCGGTCGGCTGAGCAGCGCGAACCCGAACCTGCAGAACATACCCGTGCGGACACCAGAGGGGGCCGAGGTGCGCAAAGCCTTCATTCCCCGCGATGAGCATCACGTCCTGTTAGCTAGTGACTACTCCCAAATCGAACTCCGCCTGGTGGCTGCCCTGAGCCAGGACGAGGGGATGCTGGATGCCTTCAAAACCGGTAAGGACATCCATACCGCAACGGCGGCGCTGATCTTCGACGTGGACTACGATGCGGTGACGCGGGTGCAACGTTACCAGGCCAAGACGATCAACTTCGCCATCCTCTACGGCGCCGGTGCCACCAGACTTACCCAGGAACTGGAGATCAGCCGCAGCGAGGCCAGCGAACTGATCAGCAACTACTACGAGCGCTTTACCGGACTGAAGCAGTTCATGAGCGGCACGGTGGAACAGGCGAAGGAGGAGGGGTACGTCTCTACCCTACTGGGCCGTAAGCGGAGTCTACGGGACATCAACAGTCGCAGTAGCGTAGCCCGGGCCCTGGCCGAACGGATGGCAATGAACACTCCGATACAGGGAACGGCGGCCGACATGATCAAATTAGCGATGATCCGCATTCACGCCATGTTACGCGAAAAGGGATTCAAGACCCGAATGATCCTGCAGGTACACGACGAACTGGTCTTCGACGCGCCGCGGGACGAGGTGGAAATCGTGACTCCCCTGATCGAAGAATTGATGCGGGAGGCCATTCCGAATCTGGACGTGCCAATCGTAGTAGAAACCGGGGTGGGGGAAAATTGGTTAGAAGCGCATTAGACGGACAGGCTTCGCCCGGGTGGACGGCCTACGGCCGGGGATGGAGGCCGCTGCGCGGATGGACGCTTTACGCCAGACGGTCCATCCGCGTAGCGGCCTCTATCCCCGCGCGAAGCGCATCCCCCTTCGGCGAAGCCGAAGCCTCCAATCCATGCCTCGAAAAGGAAAGAACTATACCGAACGAATGACCGGCCAAGTCGGGGAGTGCGAACTCTGTGGCCGCACAAAGCCTCTGACCGAACACCATCTCATTCCTCGGGCCGTACACCGGAAAACGTACTTCCAGAAACTATTTTCGAAAGAGGAGATGACGCATCGGAAAATCGAGATCTGCCGCAAATGTCACAAGGGAATCCATCGCCTTATCCCGGATGAAAAGGAACTGGCGCGTAACTTCAATACGAAGGAGCAGTTGCTAGCGGACGAGCGTATCCGCAAGCACGTAGCCTGGGTTGCTAAACAGAAATGAAGGGGGGAAAACAATAAAGGCAAGCCAGAATGCTCCAGCTTGCCCGAACATTAACCAAAAACCCAGCAAAAGACATGACCTTAGGTCTTGCTAGTAGTCAGCACGAGACTGCTACTGCGATAATAGTCAAGGCCTGCATGGGAAATTCGCTGCTACGCTGAGCCGCGTACCCGGTTGCCAGGCCTGGTCAGTTCAGCCTAATCTCGGTATTGTACTTCCCTGGAATTTAGTTAATATAATGCGGCACCCTCTATTAAACGGGTACCTGTGTTTTAATCGAAACAATCGACCAAAAAGTTCACGATAACACAACTTTTTTTCGCAAACATGCGCCAGACCCAGCCGTTGGAATACCTAAAACCGACCAAATGGAACTGACCAAAGAGCAGACAGCCGAGAAGAAGGCCGTCGCCGCCCGATTGCTGACGATCAAGGAGAACAGCTACAAAAACCTTATGGCGATGCAATCCGCCGATTTGCAGGAAGCCGAGACAACCAATGACGACACCCAGAATATGTTTGAGGATGGTAAGGTGGACCAATCCATTAACCGGGTGGAGGCGCGCGCCTCGGTCGTAGAGGCACTACAGCATGATATCAACGTACTGGCCAACATCGAGGAGATTGAGCCTACCGAAGAAATCCAACTCGGCGACATCATCGAAACCGACCGTGGGAACTTCTTCGTCGGAGCGGCCAGTGATGAGTTCGAAGTGAACGGGAAGAAATACCGGGGAATATCGTTGGATAGTCCGCTTTATTTGGCTTTAAAAGGCAAGCGCAATGGGGATTCCGTAGAGGTGAACGGGAACAGTTTCACGCTGGAAAACTCCTACTGAACGCATGACCCTGGAGGAAGCCCAACAAACCGTCGACGACTGGATCACCACGGTCGGCGTTCGCTACTATGGGGAGCTGACCAATACCGCTATCCTGATGGAGGAAACGGGGGAGGTAGCTCGCTTGATGGCGCGAGTCTACGGGGAACAGTCGTTCAAGAATCCAGCGGATGAGACGAGTGCTTCTGCTAAGTTAGCCGATGAAATGGCCGACGTGCTGTTCGTACTCATCTGTCTGGCGAATCAGACGGGGGTCGACCTGACGGAAGCGTTCCGGCGTAATCTCAAAAAGAAAACGCGGCGGGACAAAGAGCGTCACCGAGAAAATCCAAAGTTAAGATGATCGCCGTGTCGATCATTCGGTGATGGTGTAGGCTCCGGACTTCGTCCGGAGGGGAGGTGGGGGGAACCGCGTTGCGGTTTGTCAGGGTATAGTAGCCACACGAAGAAGGCCGAACTAGCAAGCTAGTTCGGCCTTCTATTTCTGACTCAGATGGTGCTTAGGCCACCGTGGCGTCCGCGGTCTTACCCTTACCGTTCTGAGCGGCTTCGGCATCGGGCTCAATGCCCATCAGCTTAGCCTTGATTTGCTCCTCGATGCGGTCGGCAACCTCGGGGTTGTCGAGCATGAACTGCTTGGCGGCTTCACGGCCCTGGGCGATCTTGGCGTCATCGTAGCCGTACCAGGCACCGGACTTCGAGATGATGCCCTGATCAACTCCGAGATCAACGATCTCACCGGACTTGGAGATGCCTTCGCCGTACATGATGTCGAACTCGGCGATCCGGAAGGGGGGAGCCAGTTTGTTCTTGGCCACTTTGACCTTGACGTGATTACCGACAACATTGCCCTCCTTATCCTTGATGGCGGCACCCGTGCGACGGATGTCAAGGCGCATCGAGGCGTAGAATTTCAGGGCGTTACCACCGGTGGTCGTTTCGGGGTTACCGAACATGACACCGATCTTTTCGCGAAGCTGGTTGATGAAGACACAGCAGCAGCCGGTCTTACCAATCGTACCGGTCAGTTTACGCATAGCCTGGGACATCAGGCGGGCCTGAAGGCCCATTTTGCTGTCTCCCATCTCCCCTTCGATCTCGGCACGGGGAACCAGGGCGGCTACGGAGTCAACGACGAGAATGTCGACGGCACCTGAGCGAATCAGGTTTTCGGCGATCTCGAGGGCCTGCTCGCCGTTGTCGGGCTGTGAGATCAGCAGGTTGTCGGTATCCACGCCCAGGCTCTGTGCGTAGAAGCGGTCGAAGGCGTGCTCGGCATCGACGATGGCCGCGATGCCACCGCGCTTCTGACATTCGGCGATGGCATGAATGGCCAGGGTTGTTTTACCGGAAGATTCGGGACCGTAGATCTCGATGATCCGTCCTTTGGGGAAGCCACCGATGCCGACGGCGACATCCAGCCCGAGGGAGCCGGTGGGGATGGCCTCCACGTTTGCGGCCTTGCTTTCGCCAAGGCGCATGATGGTGCCTTTTCCGTATGCCTTATCGAGGCGGTCGATGGTGTTTTGGAGCGCCTTAAGTTTGGCGGCGGTGTCCTTGTGATTATCTGCCATTATCCTGTTTGTTTGAAACTGCTTTTGTTTTGCGACGCTACAAATATAAACATGCTGTTCGGTCCGTGCAAGACTTTTGGCAGTCTTTTGGGATTATTTTCTCACTAATTCGTGGATAAATTTTACTTGTAACTTATATGTTTACATTTTTTGTTTGAAAAGGGCGCTGCGCGGGTTGGACGGCTGCGCCGGGGGGATGCTCGCTTCGCTCGAGTGGACAGCTGCGCTGGAGATGGAGGCCGCTACGCGGATGGACGCTGCCGCCGGGAGTGGGCTCGCTGCGCTCGTGGGGGGAAAGTGGGGCATACCGCTTACTACTGGAGTTGAATTCCGGATCGAACTGAACCGATAACTTTGCTTCTACATCTTATATAGTCCTATTACATTCCGCTCATGCTGGAAGCCCTCAACCATTGATTGCACCTGCGCGCCGCCGCCCGATCTCTTTAATTTAGTTTTGGCGGGCTTCGCCCCCCGCAAAGAACACGACACCTCCGGAGCCGGCCCGCACCCGACAACCTCAACACCCCGACACCCCGACACCTCGACACCCCGACACCTCGACACCTCGACACCTCGACACCTCGACACCTCGACACCTCGACACCCAACACCCCCAACCCCGACATTCCACGGCTACGTACCTTTACCATCACAATCTTTGACCATGAGCCGGGACACCGCCGTATTTAACCTGATCGACCAAGAACTACAGCGCCAGCGCCAGGGCATCGAACTGATCGCCTCGGAAAATTTTACCAGTCCGGCCGTGCTGGAAGCGGTGGGCAGCTGCCTGACCAATAAGTATGCCGAAGGCTACCCCGGAAAGCGCTACTACGGAGGTTGCGAGGTGGTGGACGAGATCGAGCAACTGGCGATCGACCGGTTGTGCGAACTGTTCGGGGCGGAATATGCGAACGTGCAACCCCATTCGGGCGCCCAGGCCAATGCGGCCGTGTTCCTTGCTTGTCTGAAACCGGGGGATAAGACGCTGGGCTTCAGTTTGGCGCACGGCGGCCACCTGAGTCACGGGCACCCGGCTAACTTCAGCGGTAAGCACTTTAAGGCGAGTTTTTACGGCGTCGAGGAAAAAAGCGGCCGCATCGATATGGATAAGGTTGCCGAGAAGGCGCGGGAGATCGAGCCGAAGATGATCATTTGTGGGGCATCGGCCTACAGTCGCGACTGGGATTACGCCCGCTTCCGCGAAATTGCCGACGAGGTCGGGGCCATCCTGCTGGCCGACATCGCCCACCCGGCCGGTCTCATCGCCGCCGGCCTGCTCAACGATCCCCTGCCCCACTGCCACATTGTTACCAGTACCACTCATAAAACGCTACGGGGTCCCCGAGGCGGGATCATCATGATGGGTCGGGACTTCGACAATCCGTTCGGGAAGACAACGAAAAAGGGGACCACCATCAAAATGAGCCGATTGCTCGATAGCGCGGTCTTTCCGGGGATGCAGGGCGGTCCGCTCGAGCACGTGATCGCCGGTAAGGCGGTGGCCTTCGGGGAGTGCCTCCGGGACGATTGGAAGGCCTACGGCAAGCAGGTGATCGCGAACGCCCGCGCCATGGCGGAAGCCTTCGTCCAGCGCGGCTACCACATCATCAGCGGCGGTACGGACAATCATTCGATGCTGATCGACCTGTCGAACAAGAACATCACCGGCCGCGACGCGGAGATCGCGCTGGGGGAAGCCGACATCACGCTCAATAAGAATATGGTGCCCTTCGACAAAAAGTCGGCCATGGTGACCAGCGGCGTGCGGATCGGGACGGCGGCGGTGACGACACGGGGCTTCACGGAAGAAGACTGCCGGAAGACGGTGGAGTGGATCGACGCGATTATTTCAAACCCGGAGGATGAGCGGGTGCGGGAGGAAGTAAAGAGGGAGGTGAATCGGTATATGGAGGGGTTTGCGCTTTATGGAAAAGAGGCGGGGGCGCTTCGCGGGGGGTAGGCGGCTGCGCCGGGGGTGGACGCTGCGCGGGGGGTAAACTCGCTTCGCTCGGGTGGACGGCTTCGCCGGGGATGGACGCTACGCTGGGGTAGAGGCCGCTACGCGGATAGACGCTACCGCTGAAGGGATGCTCGCTACGCTCGTTATTTATTACTGTTATCTCAGTAAGTACCAAATTGATCGACTACAGACTTCAGACTACTGATCTACTGATCTACTGATCTACTGATCTACCAACTACACAACGGGAATCCAAACGCCGACCAAATCGAAATTTAGGCCACTTTTCACAAATATTTAGCGGAAAAACACCCCGCCACCCCACGATCATGGCGTTAAGGGAGTGGGTAGTTTGCTCGTATATTGGGAGCTACCTTTCTGATTCAGCTTACTCCCCCCAGTCTTATGCCTGTTGTCCTCCGTGGCTTACTGATATTTTTCGGCTTACTTCTTACGCTTTCCGTCGTTGGCCAGCGGGCGTACCGAGCGGATTTGTCGCAGCTGACGGAAACGGAGTCAAGGTGGGTGGATTCGGTGTATGCGACCATGGACGAGGACCGGCGATTGGGTCAGCTATTCATGATCCGGGCGCACAGTAACCTGGGGGCCGACCACGTAGCCGGCGTCAAGCAGCAGATTGAGGAGTATCACGTCGGGGGGGTCTGCTTCTTTCAGGGTAGCCCCGAAGAGCAGCTCAAACTGACGAATCAGTACCAGCAGCTAAGTCGGCTACCGCTACTCGTGAGTATGGATGCCGAATGGGGACTCGGCATGCGGCTTCCCGATCAGACGATCTCCTACCCCAAACAGCTCGCCCTGGGGGCCATCCGCAACAACCAGCTGATCTACGACATGGGGGCCGAGATCGCCCGACAGATGCACCGGCTGGGGGTGAACGTGAGTTTCTCACCCGTCCTGGACGTCAATAACAATCCGGACAACCCGGTCATTGCCACCCGCTCCTTCGGGGAGGATCGCTACAACGTGACGGCCAAGGGGTATATGTACATGAAGGGGCTGCAAGACAACGGTATTCTGGCTAGTGCCAAGCACTTTCCAGGCCATGGTGATACGGACGTGGACAGTCACCTCGATCTGCCGGTGATCGGTCACTCGCGTGCGCGGCTCGACAGTATCGAACTCTATCCATTCCGGGCGTTGATCCGCTACGGCATCGGCAGCGTGATGGCGGCCCACCTGCAGATTCCCGCGTTGGACAGTCGGCCGAACCGTCCCTCCTCGCTGAGCGAGCCGATCGTGACCGATCTGCTGCGTAAAGAACTCGGGTTTACCGGACTGATCTTCACGGACGGGCTGGAGATGAAAGGGGTGACTAAGCACTACGGCGATGGGGAAGTGGAAGCGGAGGCCATTGCCGCCGGTTCCGATATTCTCTTGCTACCCGAAGATATCTCGGCCTCCTTTGCCGCGATCAAACGCTACGTGGCGGAGGGTAAGATCAAGCCGGAGCAGATCGAGGAAAAAGTGCGCCGTATCCTGTTGGCGAAGTACCGGCTGGGGCTTGATCGGTCTCACCTCCCGGAACTTCAGGATTTGCGCGCCGACCTGAACAGCCCCCAGGCCAAGGCCATCAAACGCCAGCTCTTCGAGGCCGCCATGACCCTGGTGCGCGACGAAGGGCAACTCATCCCCCTCGAAACTCCGGAACGCGGTACGATCGTCTCCCTGCGCATCGGAATGGCTAAGCCTACCCCGTTCACCCAACGACTCGACCAGTACGGACAGATAACCCACCTGACCACCAGCGCAACTCCGACCGCCACCGAGCGGAAGCAGATACTGGACCGGATCAAGCCAGAGGATAAGGTCATCGTCAGCCTGTACAGCGATGGTAGCCGCTTTATCGAGCGGGTCAATATCGCGGAGCAAACGCTCGATCTGCTACGCTCCATCGACGGGAAGAGCGACATGGCCCTGGCGGTATTCGGAAATCCCTACAGTCTGGGTCCACTCGACGAGTTCGGAACCCTGCTGGAGGCGTATACGCGGGACGATATCGCACAGGATGCCGCCGCCCAGGCCCTCTTCGGCGCAAACCGGATTACCGGCCGCCTACCGGTCACGGCAAGCCCGGCGGCGGGCTACAATGCCGGGGTGGAGACGACGGCCAATTTTCGTATGGGCTACTCCGACCCCAAAAGCGTGGGAATGGATGGGGAACTACTGGAAGCGCGCGTCGACGTGCTGGCCCGCGATGCCATCCGCTCCCGTGCCACGCCGGGTATGGTCGTACTGGTTGCCCGCAACGGCTCCATCATTTTTGAAAAAGCGTATGGCCACCACACCTACGGCCGAAAGCAGGCAGTGAAACCGAACGACGTCTACGATCTTGCCTCCGTCACGAAAGTGGCCGCCACCACCCTCTGCGTAATGAAGCTGGTAGACGAAGGAAAGGTGAAGCTCGATCACCCCCTCGGTCATTACCTACCGGAACTGGCCGGCACGAACAAAGCGCCCCTGATCATCCGCGACGTGCTTGCCCACCGGGCGGGACTGCATAGCTGGATTCCCTTTTATCGCTACACCCTGGGGCCGGGGGCGCGTCCACGGCCCAGCAGTCAGTATTACCGCACCGCGCAGACGGGTGATTTCGTCATCCCGGTCACGGATAAGCTATTCATGAATAAAGCATACATCGACTCGGTTTGGCAGCGGATCTACGATAGCCCCCTGCCGAACGTCGGCCGTTATCGCTACAGCGACCTGGGCTTTTACCTGATGGCCAAGCTCGTTGACCGGGTGAGCGGGCTGACCGTGGACGAGTACGCCGCCCGCCACTTCTACCGCCCGATGGGGCTGGAGACGCTCCGCTTCAATCCGCTGCGGACGATCTCCCGCGAGCGGATTCCTCCCACCGAGGAAGACAACTACTTCCGAATGGCGGCCGTTCAGGGCTATGTTCACGATATGGGGGCCGGGATGATGGGAGGGGTGAGTGGCCACGCCGGGCTATTCGGTTCCGCCCACGATATCGCCGCCCTCTTTCAGATGCTGCTTCAGGAAGGTACCTACGGGGGGCGCCGCTACCTGAGCCCCGAAGTGGTCCGGGAATTTACTACCCGTTATCCTGGCGAGCAGCGGCGGGGGCTGGGCTTCGATATGCGGCAAATGAATGAGAACCGCCACATGAATATGGCCGAGGATGCCTCATCAGCTACTTTCGGTCACCTGGGCTTCACCGGCACGGCCGTCTGGGCGGACCCCAACGAAGACTTGGTCT
>CAZKPE010000064.1:0-17146 GCA_964554545.1 uncultured Lewinella sp. | reverse complement strand
CCGGCGGCCAAACCACCGTCGACCTGGCGACCGCCGATCTGAGCCCCGGTGTTTATGTAATCAGTAACGGGGAGTGGGCCAAACGCTTCGTAAAGCGCTAAACGAATTTTTTCACGCTATAACCACTCACCCCATGGCTACCCGTTTGCTCGGTCAGATTGACTTTTGGCCCTACGGCCGCGTTCCTAAGGATTACCATATTTGCGATGGCAGTCTACTCCTGATTTCAGAAAACGACGGGCTCTTCAGTTTGCTCGGTAATACGTATGGGGGCAACGGGCGTACCACCTTCGGTCTTCCCGATATGCGGGGGCGCTTACCGGTGGGCATAGTCGGCAGAGAGCCGGTAGCCGGACGAACGCAGGTCGCACTGGGTCAGCGCGGCGGGACTACCGAGTTGATACTGGGGCCGGAACATATTCCTCCCCATACGCATACGAACGCCGCCCTCGTCTTCTCCGCCGGCTCGGCCAATGCCCGGGATGGTAAGGGTCGATCCATCGCCGGCACTACCAATGATACTACCCTGTTCAGTGCAACGGTACAGGCCGACGCTTACCTGGGGCCGCAATCCCTCAGAATGGACGAAACCGGCAACGATAACGCGCTCCAGATACAGTCGCCCGTACTGACCCTGGTGGCTACCATCTGCGTCGCCGGCGTCTTCCCGTCCCGCTCTTAAATCCAAAAAATACCCCCTCATGAGTCAGACTACCGGAGAAATCCTCCTTACCGCCTTCGATTTTGCGCCACGCGACTATGCGCTGTGTCACGGACAACTACTGCCCATCAGCAGCCATTCCGAATTGTTCAGCCTGCTGGGTACTACCTATGGTGGAGACGGTCGATACACCTTTGCCCTACCGGATCTACGTGGGCGCGGCCCCGTGAGCAAGGATGGCAACAACGGGGGAGAAGCAAGCCGGATCGGAGATCGGTACGGGACGACCACCGCTACCTTCGACGTTCAGCCACCCGTGCATACGCATACAGGAAAGATCGCCCTGGGGGCTCCCTCGGGCAATCAGCGGAATGGGGCGGCCGCCTACCTATCGGCCGGGCCCGGCGGGGAGCTCTTCACGCCCACTACCGTCGGAGCGACTACCGACAATGGCAGCATACGCTGTGACCCGGCGGGGGTAGCGAACCTGGACCCCCTCACCATCAGTAATCAGGAACCCTCCCTGGCACTCCACTACTGCATCTGCCTCAACGGTGATTACCCCGGCAGGAATGGAGCCGAGGCGGTGGGTATCCTCGACGATATGACGCCCTATCTCGGTACGGTTCAGTTCTTTGCCAACAACTTCGTGCCCCGGGGTTACGCCCCCTGCTACGGACAATTGATGTCCATCGCCCAAAATGCGGCTCTGTACAACCTGCTCGGCACGGCCTTTGGCGGGGATGGGCGCACTACGTTCGCTCTTCCTGATCTACGGGGCTGTTACCCCCTGGGTACGGACCCGGGTAGCAGTTCCGAAAGAAGCAGTAGGCCATTCGCTTCCTTCGCCGGCCAGCCCAGCTACACCATGACGGCCGACCACCTGCCGGCGCATACCCACTCGGGAAGCGTGGCGCTGGGAAGCGGAAGAAGTGTTTTGCCCGGGGGCAAGGGCAACTATCTGGACGCATCGGTCTTTCAGGAAATTTATCGTGATCAGACCCAGGAAACCGTTACGGCCGCTAGTGGTAGCGTGGTCCTGGATAGTGCCGGCGGCGGTCGGCCGTTCAGCCTTCAGAGTCCCTATTTGGGTTTGACGGCCGCTATCGCGGTAGATGGTGTGTATCCTCCCCGTCCCTGAATGAAGCGTCGTTACCCCCGGTCCCGCGGCACCTCCCCCGCGGCCACCTCCTGCCGGCGGAAGTAATCCATCACCTTCTTGGCCGTACTGAGGTTGGTGACCTCGGCGATCTCGGAGGCCAGGGCGTTCTTCACCTTCTTCGTACTACCGAAGTGGCCGATCAGCTTCTGAACGGTCTTCTCCCCCACCCCGGGGATGTTCAATAGCTCGGACTGCGTCATGCCGATGCTGCGCTTGTTGCGGTGGTGGCGCAAGCTGAAGCGGTGTGCCTCGTCGCGGCACTGCTGAATAAGGCGGAGACTTTCCGATTTTTTATTAATGTGGATGGGTACCGGGTCGTCGGGGAAGTAAATTTCTTCCAGCCGCTTGGCGATGCCGACCACGGTCATCTTGCCCCGTAGCCCCAGCAGGTCGATGCTCTCCATGGAATGACTGAGCTGCCCCTTGCCGCCGTCGATGATGACGAGTTGGGGTAGCGGCTCCCCCTCATCGCGCAGGCGGCGGTAGCGGCGGTGAACGACCTCCTTCATGCTGGCGAAGTCATCCGGGCCGGTGACGGTCTTGATGTTGTAGTGGCGGTAGTCCTTCTTACTGGGCTTGGCGTTTTTGAATACGACGCAGGCGCTGGCCGGATTGCTTCCCTGAATGTTGGAGTTGTCGAAACACTCGATGTGGAAGGGAATTTCATCCATTTGCAGGTCGCTCTGCAGTTGTTTGAGGATGCGCTCGGCGGGCGTTTGCCGGTTCTGGTGGCTGATGCGCTGCTTTTTGCGCTGCAGCAGCATGTACTTGGCGTTTTTAATGCTGAGGTCGAGCAGCTTCTTTTTGTCGCCGATCTTGGGTACGGTCACCGTGGCATCCACGCCGGCCAGTTCCAGTTCCGCCTCCAGGATGATCTCGGGGGCGATGCTGTTAAAGCGCTCCCGCAGTTCGGGGATGGCGTAGGTGAGCAGGCTTTCCTGGTCGTCGTCCAGGTTCATTTCGATCTCTTGGGTGTGGGTGTGGATGACCGCGCCATTGACGATCTTGATATAATTGAGGTACGCTTCCTTCTCATCAAGGGCCAGACCGAATACGTCGATGTCGCGCAAGGAAGTACTGACGATGGTCGACTTACTCTGGTAGCGTTCGAAGGCCTTTAGCTTGTCGGCAATCTGTTGGGCCCGCTCAAATTCCAACTCTTCGGCCAGCCGCTCCATTTCCCCCTGGAAGTGCCGCTTCACCTCGGCGAAGTTGCCCTTCAGGATATTCCTGACCTGCTCGATCTTGGCGTTGTAGTTTTCTTCGCTCTCTTCGCCGACGCAGGGGCCTTCGCAGTTCTTAATGTGGTACTCCAGACACACTTTAAACTTACCGGACGCGATATTTTCTTCGCTCAGGTTCAGGTTGCAGGTGCGCAGGGGGAAGAGCTGTTTGACCAGGTCCAGGATGATCTTGAGCCGTCCCTTGCTGGTATACGGACCGAAGTAGGTGCTTCCGTCCCGCCTGACTTGGCGGGTGATGAACACACGGGGAAAGCGCTCATCTTTAATGCAGATGTAGGAATAGTTCTTGTCATCCTTCAGGTTGATGTTGTACCGCGGCTGGTGGGTTTTGATCAGGGCGTTCTCCAGTAACAGGGCGTCGGCCTCGGTTTCCACGATGGTGAATTCCAGGCGGGCGGCGTTTTTGACCATCACCCGGGTGCGGTTCAGCCGGTCCTTCCGCTCCCCAAAGTAGCTGGCGACGCGGTTGCGCAAAACCTTCGCCTTGCCTACATACAATATGCTGTCATCCGGGCTGATAAAGCGGTAGACACCAGGCTGGCGGGGGACGGTGTCGGCGATTCGTTTGAAGTCTGCGGTCGTCATCGCGGGTGTAACGGGGAGGAGGGGGGAAACGTTAGGGAAATTGATGCGGGCGGCGGGGCGCAGGATGCAGGCGATGCCCTATTCTTCGCGCAAGATTCGGTAGAATACCACGCCAAGGCCCACTACGAAGGCCACGATCCCGAGCAGTACCGCCCAGGCCAGCGGACCGGTTCCGCCAAGAATGCGGGGGAAGGCGAGAAACGGATAGGACAGGATCAAAAAGGGGAGCATAAGTTGGGTGCTTGCCCAGCTAGAACGGTCGCCCCGGCCGGTGGGTTGCGTGAATGGGCCGGAAGGTCAAATCTGGAGGGGATTCAGAAAAGGGAGTGGAATTCGGATGAATTTGTTCAACCTCCTCACACATTCGGCAATAAATTGGGTTCTATACACGATCATGATTATATTAGAGGCCTTTAGTATACTCTCATGTCCTTAAACCTGACTTCCCGGGCCAGTTCCGCCGACCCACCCACCGTGATGGAGTTGAGCGGCCGTCTGCTCCGTCAGTATCCCCGACTCGCCGCACGCGAACTGCGGCCAAAAGCCCATGCTCTGCTCCTGCGGGTAAAAGAGAATCCATCCGCCCGCGGGTACGGCAATGCATTTCACCAAGCCAACACCATACTTGGATTGGCGGCCCTCGACGGCGGCAACATCGAAGAGGCCGTTCACTATATGATGGCCAGTGCCCGCACGCCGGGTTCCCGCCAGTTGTGCAGCCTGGGGCCAAATATGTTACTCGCTCAGCGTCTGCTCCGCCGCGGCCGCCGTAAGGAAGTGATCGCCTACCTTAACGCCTGCCGCTCCTTCTGGAAGTGTAGCCTGGCCACGCTCTGGAAGTGGAAAGCTCAGATCCGACTCGGCGATATGCCAAATTTCGGCCCTAACCTCAGCCACCTGCTCGACCCGAAAACCTTTGGCTAAGCCTCGGCCTTCCGGCACACGAGGATCTCGAATTTACCCTCCTTCCTACTCTCTACAAGTTGGAACATCCGCCCCAGATGAGTGCGGTAGTTTAAATGGCGATTGGCCACGACCACCAGATACCCACCGGGAAGCAGTACCGCTCGCGCCTGCCGAAACAGCGACAAACTAACCTCGATATTCGTTTCGTGCCCCAGATGAAAGGGGGGATTGGTTACGACCAGGTCGACCGCCTCAACCCCGGTGTCGGCTACCCGGTGCCCCCAGCATACCGTGCTCCGGTCGGCGGGAACGTTCAACCGTGAGCTGGCGACCGCCAGAAGGTGATCGTCAAAGGCCGTCAACCGCGCTTCGGGATAGCGGGCGAGCAGGCGGTCGCCGATCACACCGTTCCCGCAGCCGATATCCAGTAGGTGGATCGGTGCCGTGGCTGGTAGCGGAAGGGTAGCCCAATGTTCTAACAGGTAGCGGGTAGCCGGGTCGATCCGGCCACTGGAAAAGACACCGGGAAGCTGTCGGTAGGCTTTTCCCGCAAATGAAATTACCTCTGGGGTAGGAAGCGGTCCGGTTTGCTGAAAAGAAGGATCGAAAATGTTTTCCAGGATGAGCAGCCGCGCCTTTTTCCTGGCCCGCGACTGCTCCACTTTTCCGGCAAACCGGCGGGCGATCTCCACCATCCGGGGGGTGAAGTAACGGGTCATGAAGCCACAGGCGATTCGGCTACCCGGTGCCGCGGCGGCGGTCAGGTAGCGCAGGTAGACCGTGAACAGGTCCAGCGATTTAGGCAGCCGCAACAGAGCGAGATCAAAGCCGGAGGCCGGTTGTAAAAGAGAACCCGTCACAATGTCCGTCCCGCCATTCAGCCGCAGGGCGGTCAGTTGGCTATGAAAGGTGGGAACGAAACTGACCGTTCCGGGTACCGAAAGTGTCACGACGCCGAAGCGGTCGTGCACCACGGTGGTCCGGGATGTCGGGCTACCGTATGTTACCGCCCAATCGATCAGTAGCTCGTCGGCCGCGCTGCGTAGCGTCAACGAGCGATTCGTACTGGGGGGATACCGGCGCACCTCCTACAGTAGTTTGTGAATCTTCTTCCGCTGACTCCGGCTCAGGGGGATGGGTTGCTCGCCGATGAATACGTGCTCCTTATCGTAGCGGGTTACCAATTGTCGATTCACGGCGTAGCTACGGTGGGTCTGAATGAAGAGGTCCTTTCCAAGTTCGGTGAGCAGATCGGTCAGGGTTCGCCGCAGCAGGATCGGCGGCCGCCCGGTGAGGGCCACCTGCACGTACACGTGATCCGCCCGGAGGTAGGCAATGTCGGTCAGCCGCAGCCGGTGGTGTGTACGACCGTCAAAGAGCGTAACCATTCGGGCGGAGGCGGAGGGCTGTTCCAGATTGTGCATTACTACAGCGATAGTGGCCAGGAGGGTGTCCGCCTGAATGGGCTTCGATAGGTAGCTGGCGGGAAAGGTATCCTTTGCCACGCTCAGGGTGGTGCCGTCGGTCTGGGAAGTCAGGTAGATGAAGGGGGCCGGGTCGGGCCGATTGATGATGTAGTTCGCCAGGTCGATGCCGCTCCGCGATCCGCTCAGCCGGATGTCGATCAGCACCAGGTCGGGTCGTCCCTTTTCGTAGTAGGCAACGGCTTCCTCGTAGGAGATCGCTTTCCCGATGACTTCGTGCCCGTTTCGACTGAGGTAACGATCGATGGTGTCCGCAATCAATACCTCGTCCTCTACGATCAGGATGCGGTACGATGTATTAGCGGTTTTGGTCATGTATGGCTGTCATCTGTTGGTTCGCTAGAGCTTATTTGGATTGTCCTTTTCAGGCCGATTTTGAGCCGTTGGTGATTCTGGCAAGGCGGGCAAACCGGAGTTTAGCCCCCAGAAGCGCGGGGAAGGGGCCTCGCGGTGAAATAATGCGAATCAGGCCAAACCAACCAGGGGAAAATGGCCAAAGTAAGTTCGGATGGTAAAGTCCAAACAGACTCATAGTGTATAATTGAACATACTGGGGGTTAGGATCGGAGGGTGGTGGCGGTCGTTGTATCCTCGGACAATATAACCGATGCGTTGGTCTTTCGGGAAAAGGTCACTACCGCCACCGCGCCTTCGTCGTTATAGGTAATGATGCGACCGTTCAACTGCCGCGACATCCCCTGTAGGAGGTAGCCGCCCAGTCCACCCTGACGGTCCGGCAAGCTCCCCTCGGGGTAACCAGGGCCGTTATCCCGGTACACCAGTTCCAGCGCTTTTCCCTGGGGACGAACGGAAATGGAAATTTGCAATGCCGTACTGTCCGTCCGCCCGTACTTGAAACTGTTCGTCAGCAATTCATTCAGTATCATGCCCAGGGGTACGGCGGTTTCCAGATTCAGCAACCGCTCCTGAATCTGGGCCTCAAAACGCACCGCCCCACCTCCCCGGTAAAGTTGGTTGAAATAATGGCACAGTTTCTCGGCGTACTGTTGCATATCGACCGCATCGGCCGTTCCGTCCTGATAGAGCGTCTCGTGAATAGCGGCCATACTGTGGACCCTTCCCGCCAGCGACTCCAGGTTCCGTTGTTGGGGGGCATCCTGGGTTTCCTCTCGCTGCAGATCCAGCAGGGATATAACGATTTGCAGATTATTGCGGACGCGGTGGTGCACTTCGCTCTGCAATAGCCGCTGTTCCCGCAGCGCTACGGCCAGTTGCCGATTCACCCTGCGCTTGCGAATGTAGCTGTACAAGAGTAGGCCAAGGGCAACCAATGCCACGGCCATCAGCGAGGTGACGAGCTTGTTGCGGCGATCGGTGAAGGCCAACCGCTGCTCTTGCTGCCTGATGAGCTGTTCGTTCTTTTCCCGGTTGTGCTGCGCCTCGATCTCCAACACCCGTACGTCCGTGGCCGCCTTCAGATAGGCGAGCTCCTCCTCCCGCCCCCGTTCCATGTAGTGAAAGGCCGAATCGTAGCGCCCGAGGGCCCGCAAGGCTTCCGCCCGGTTGTAGTAGGCGGGACCAACATAAGCGGTGAGTCCCGCGGGCTGGTCAGCGGTCCCGAGAACGGTGAGGATGGAATCGTTCGTCGCCAGCGATTCTTCTAACCGGCCGTAGCGGAATTGCACGTTGGCCAAATTGAGCATGACCACTACGTATTCCACCGGATTATACTGGCTGAGATACCTACGCGCTGCTTCTTGCAGATGGTATTCGCTTTTGTCCAGGTCCGAATCGCGGTAAAGCAGGCTCAGCAAACAATGAGCGGTGGTGTACGCATTGGTCTGATCATGTTCGGTAGCGTAGCTGAGGGCGCGGCGGGCAAATAGCAAGGCACGGTAGGGATCGCCATATAACCGGTGGTAGCTGGCCGTACGGATCTCCAGCCGGCTACGGAGGTAATCAATCTCCGCTTCCCCGATCAGATTGCGGGCCTTCCGGAGGTAGCGCTGACAGTATTTCGGCTGGCCGGCCTCTTCGTAGATCAGCGCCAACAGCAGAAGAGCCTCGGCGGTAATAGCTGATTCTCCGGCGGCGCGACTGTCATCCAGCAGGGTAAGTAGTTCGGTGGTCGCCTGGTCCAGGCGATTCGTCCGCTCGTAGACCCGGGCGAGGCGCAGCCGTACGCGCAGGGCCTGGCTGTCTGATAGCTCATCCCCCTTTGCCAGCCGCTCGTAGAGGCTGTCCAGAAGGTGCTGCGCCCGATCGAAGCGACTGAGCTCCAGGTATTGTTCCGCTTCCCGTAGCGCGGGGTTCAGGGTATCGGCTACCTGCCGGGGTAAAGGGAAAGCCGCGATCCGACCGGAGCCGGAAAAGTTGAGCAACAGGGTAAAGAAAATCGATGGGAAGAAAGTACGCACCGCACTGAATGATATGAAGAGGTACCCCATGAAGCCCGTGCATGCGCCCAAGTCGCCGGAAGTATGGCGTAACAACAAGGTAAGCGTTTCCCAGCAATACGGGAAAAACCCGAATCGGGTATCCGGTAGGACAAACTACGCCCGGACCCTCATCGGGAGCCCGGGCGCGCGCTTAATCCATCTACCGAGCTGCAGCAAGCCCTAGCGACAGGAATACGTGTTGTTCAATGCGTGTGTGTGTATACGAACTCAATAAAATAGCATTCTCATAGTGTACGTCCAAGTTTGTCTCTCCATACTTCGCGCGGTCATCAGATGTGAAAATTTGGCGCCGCTATTTTTGCGTCTCGTTAGCCTCAAAAGTGCCATTGCCAAAATTTCAGAACTCCCGGGTGGTTAAACTATCATTCACTTCACCTTCATATTCGGGCACAATCTATATTTTCGGACCGCTTAAAAGGGGCTTTGAAAACGTAATCTGTGCTGAATTGCGACATTCGTGTTCTGAATGGCACGGTTTTCCATCGATCCCCGCCTCGTTTAACCTTGTTCACCCCCGCTGCCCGTGCCCTCACTTACCGCCGATCTTCCCTTCGGACTCGACCTGCGCGAAGCCACTCAGCTACCCGGGGAGGTCAACCGCAATTTCCGGCTAACCGATTCCGACGGTCGCCGCTATCTCCTCAAGCTTTATCCGGCGGGTGTATCCGAGCAGCATCTCGACCTACAGGCCGCCCTGCTGTCCCATCTCGGCCGGAAGGGGCTTTCCCTTTCCGTACCCACCCTGCTCCAACGGGTGAGGGTGTACGAGGGCGACCAGGAACTGGCGGGGGGCCTCTATACTTACCTGGCCGGCACGCCGGTAGCCGCGATCAACCCCCGTAGCCCGCAACTCTTCACCGACTGGGGCCGCTGCTGCGGAGAACTTAGCCGGGCGCTGTCCGACTTCGACCATCCCGCCGCCCACCGCGACTACCGCTGGGACCCGCTACGGGCACGGCAGATCGTACCGGAGAAGTTGAACTATCTTGACTATAAGCAGAAAAAGCTAGCGGAGTACTATCTACAATTTATTTCGACCGCTTCTTTTCCCGGCCTTCCCCGGTCGGTGTGCTACAACGATGCCCACGAACTGAACCTCCTCTCCGAAGACGGGGCCAGCATCAGCGGGGTGATCGACTTCGATGACGTCGTTTTTACGGCCTCCATTTCCGAGCTGGCGGTAGGTTGCGCCTATGCGGCCATGCAGGCTGCCGACCCCCTGGAAGTTTTCCGGCAACTGGTGACTGGCTACGTTGCGGTCCGCCCCATTGCTATCCGGGAGATCGATGCCCTCTATGCCCTCATCCTGTCCCGCTTGCTGCTTACCGTGGTCCACGCCGCCGAAAGTCGCTCAGCTCAGACTGGCAATGCCTACCTGACCGTTTCCGAGGAGGATGCCTGGGATTTGCTTTCCCGGCTACGGGGTCATTCCCCGCTTCTGGTCCGCTCCCACCTGCGCGCCGCCGCCCAGCTGCCCGTTCACCCAACCGCCAAAAGCTACGCTGCCTGGCTGCCCAACAGTACCGCGATCAGTCCGGTAGACCTTGCTGAAAAAGGCATCCTTCCCATTGATATGGCCGTGGGCAGCACGATGCTCGGGTCCGCCCACGCTTACACCGACGCCCGCCGCTTTAGCCACCACCTTGCCACCGTGCTGGCCGAAAAGTCTGCCGAACTGGCCATCGGGGGATACGGAGAAGCCCGACCGTTCTATGAGGGGGCGGCCTTTCGGGGAGAGGGCAATGCGGGACGGCGCCACCGCAGCGTCCACCTGGGCCTGGACTTCTGGAGCCCCGCCGCGGGTGTAGCGGTCCGTGCGGCGCTGTCGGGCACGGTAGTGGCGGCCGGTGAAGACAGCACGCCGGGGGGCTACGGGCACGTGATCTTACTTCGACACAACCCCGCTCCCGGGGTCGACTTCCTCACCCTATACGGTCACCTGTCGGGGGATAGCGTACGCGAACTGCGGGCGGGGACGCAGGTGCAAGGGGGGCAGGTAATCGGAAAAACGGGGACGATAGCAGAGAATGGAGGGTGGCCACCCCACCTGCATTTTCAGGTTTTACTCGACGAGCTGGGCTATGGAGCCGACTTTCCGGGCGTGGCCTACCCCACGGAGGCGGACATCTGGCTGGCGCTTTGTCCGGACCCCTGCACATTGATCGGCCTGGCCCCGCCCGAAACGCCCCCCGGTCCGCAACCCCGCCAACTGCTGGAGCGCCGCCGCAACCGCCTGGGCTACAGCCTGAGCGTTTCCTACCGCGACCCGCTGCTCATCCTGCGGGGCTGGCGGCAGCACCTCTACGACCACCGGGGGCGGCGCTACCTCGATACCGTCAACAACGTGGCCCACGTCGGACACGAGCATCCCGTCGTGGTGGAAGCCGCCAGCCGGCAGGCCGCCGTGCTCAATACGAACAGCCGCTACCTCCACCCCCTGATCCTGGAGTACGCTGACGCGCTGGCGGCCACCCTACCGCCCGATCTTTCGGTGGTCCACTTCGTCAACAGCGGCAGCGAGGCCAACGAGCTGGCCCTGCGGATGGCGCGGGCCGTGACGGATGACCCGCGGGTACTGGCTTTCGAAATGGGCTACCACGGAAACACCGGCGGGACCATCCGGGTGAGCAGTTACAAATTCGACCGTGAGGGCGGGGGGGGAGCGCCATCCGGGACCTACCTCCTGCCGTTCCCGGATGCCCTGCGCGAGCGCAACCTCGATCCCACTGCCCACTTTCCCGAGGGGGTGAGTACCTTTTTACACGAGACCATCCTCAGTTGCGCCGGTCAACTGCCGCTTCCTTCCGGCTATCTGACCGCAGTCTACGATCGCATTCAGGGGGCGGGCGGCGTCTGCATTGCCGATGAGGTGCAGACCGGGCTTGGGCGTACCGGCGAGTGGTGGGCTTTCGCGGCCCACGGCGTCGTTCCCGATATCGTCACTATGGGCAAGCCGCTCGGCAACGGCCACCCCCTCGGCGCCGTCGTCTGCACCCCCCGGGTGGCGCGGGCCTTCGCCAACGGGATGGAGTATTTCAACACCTTCGGGGGTAACCCGGTGAGTTCGGCGACGGGGCTGGCCGTTCTCAACACGGTTATTGATGAAGGTCTGCGCGAGCGGGCGGTGGAAACGGGCGACTACCTCCTGGCGGGCCTGGGCGATCTGCGGCACCGCCACCCGATCATCGCCGACCTCCGGGGCGCCGGCCTGTTTCTAGGGGTCGAGCTATGCCACTCCGACCTCACCCCCGCCACCCCCCAGGCGGCCTACCTGGCGAACCGGATGCGGGAACTGGGTATCCTGATGAGTACCGACGGCCCCCACGAAAACGTGCTGAAGATCAAGCCGCCGTTGTGCTTCGATCGGAATGACGCCGAGGAGTTACTCCATTACCTGGATCGGGTGTTAGGAGAAAATCGTACGCAAATTTAGCCGTTACGACACTTTAACGGACCTTAGCTGTGAAGCTTTCCTTCGAGCAGAAACCTGACGCCCCCTCGTCCTGGGCGATTGTCTGATATACACTCCCCGGTTTAGTTGAGATTACCCCTATTCGGCATTGGTTCTTTACTCGTGATCCTGGCGATTGCCGGGGTGTACCTGAGCCGGAGTCCGGCCACCCCGATCCGGCAGGGAGCTCGGGTGGAAATGGTTTACAGCGACACCCTCGGCTACCACTTGCTGCGGAATGGGCGGCCCTTTACCGTTCGCGGGGCGGCGGGTGCCAATCACCTCAGGGAGTTACGGGCGCGGGGGGCGAATACGGTCCGCGTCTACGGTACCGACCGACTGGCGAGCGTGCTGGATAGCGCCGCCGAACTGGGGCTAGCCGTGATCGCCGACCTGCCGCTGCCGAAGTACTACCCGGGCCATCCGCACTTTACGGGCTACGAAAGCGTGCAGTCGGTCATCGACAGCCTGGTCCCGATCGTGCGCCGCTACCGCGATCATCCGGCCCTGCTCGTATGGATGGTAGGCAACGAAATCTTTGAAAAAGGGTACAGCCGCAGTTACCTGCGCGCCTATAATCGCCTCCTGTCAGCGATCCGGGCGGAAGACCCCGGCCACCCCCTGAGTACCGCGCTGATCCGCCGGCAGTTGGGGGAAATGCGGCTGTACTACAAGGAACCGGACGTGGACTTCGTGTCGATCAATATGTTTGGCAACCTGGACAACTTCCTGACTTACCGGAAGGTGTACGCGCCGGTTTGGCGCGGCCCCTACCTGATCTCGGAATGGGGTCAGAATGGCTACTGGGAAGTTCCCACCACGAATTGGGGAGCACCGGTGGAACCCAGCAGCTACCATGCCGCCCGGGAGATAGCGGCCCGGTATCGGGATCACCTGGCCACCGGGGACAAGCGGCGCGCACTTGGTCATCTGGCCTTTTACTGGGGCAACAAATTCGAGCGGACCACCAGCTGGTTCAGTTTCTTCAGTATCGCCGGTCGACCCACGGAAAAATGCCACAGCCTGGAAACGACCTGGCGGCCGGATACGCCGGTTTACCCCGGCAGCCGCATCGATTACCTACTGGTCGACGGGAAAGGCCCCCTGGACAATGTCCTGCTTACCGCCGGAGGCAAGTCCGCGGCGCGCATCCAATTTTTGAGTAAGCCCCAACCGCAGCTGCAAACGGAGTGGGCTATCCGGCGGGAACGCTGGAATGACTACGACGAACGCCCTGGAGTGTATCAGCCGGTAACGACTGACTGGCCCTTGCGTTCCGCCGGCACGGCCGAATTCGTGGTTCCCGACATGCCGGGCCCCTACCGCCTGTACGCTACCGTCACCGATAGTACGGGTTACGCGGCCACTGCAAACTTCCCGTTCTACGTCATTGCCGCACCCGATGCTTAGGAAGCCCGATATCCATACGCCAACCTTCCGGGAGACGCTGATCATTCGCCTGCTCATCGTGACCGGGGTGCTGAGCGCCCTTCACTTCATTTGGTTTTTCTTCGATCCCGGCTATCGGGGGCATCCGTTGCTTTACGCCATTCTGTGCTTCGTCATTGGCTTCGGAGTGGTGCGGAGCCTGACCATGTGGTACTACTACGCCAGCATGTCGGTTCCCGAGGTGCCGCGGACCGATCGGGCTTTCACCGTGGACGTGCTGACGACTTACTTCCCGGGCGAGCCCTACGCGATGATCGAGGAAACCCTGCGGGCGATTCAGGGCATCACCTATCCCCACACAACCTACCTCTGTGACGAAGCCGATGATCCGTATTTGAAAGAATTCTGTGCCGAACTCGGGGTCATCCACGTCACCCGCGATAACCGCCACCATGCTAAGGCCGGCAACATCAACAATGCGCTCCGGCAGGCCCGGGGTGAAATTTGCCTGATCCTGGATCCGGACCACGTTCCCCAACCCGATTTCCTGGACCATATCGTGCCCCACTTCATCGATGAGGAGGTTGGCTTCGTGCAGACGGTACAGGCCTACTACAACAAATTCGAGACCCTCGTTGCCCGGGGGGCCGCTCAGCAAACGTTCCACTTCTACGGGCCGATGATGATGACCATGCAGGACTACGGCACCGTCAACGCCATCGGCGCCAACTGCACCTTCCGGCGGGCCGCGCTGGACAGCATCGGGGGGCACGCGCCCGGGCTGGCCGAAGACATGCACACCGCCATGCTGCTGTACCGGGAGGGGTGGAAGTCGGTCTACGTACCGCGCATCCTGGCCAGGGGGCAGGTACCGGTGACGCTGACCGCCTACTTCAAGCAGCAATTAAAGTGGTCGCGGGGCACCTTCGACCTATTCCTCAAGGTCTATCCCCGCATTTTCAACCGCCTCACCTGGCGGCAGCGCCTCCACTACGCCCTCATGCCGGTACATTACCTGGCCGGACTGAGCTATTTGGGTGCTTTCCTAATCCCCATCCTTTCGCTGCTGCTGTCGGAAGCGCCCTGGCGGGGCAACTTCGTCGACTTCGTACTGCACGCCCTGCCCTTTGTTTTCAGTTCCTTCGTCATCCGGCAGTACATTCAGAAGTGGCTGCTGCAGCACGACGAGCGCGGCTTCCATATCATCGGGGGCATTCTGGAGATCATCAGTTGGTGGATCTTCACGCTGGGGTTATTGTATACGGTGATCAATAAACGTATTCCCTACTTACCCACTCCGAAGGGGGGAGAAGAGGCCACCCACCTGAACCTGCTGGCCCCCAACCTGATCGTAGCCGGGCTCTCCCTAGCCGCAATCGGTTTTGGCCTGTACCGGGATTTTACCCCGTTCTCCCTGGTTATGGCGGGCTTCGCCCTGGTGAATGCCCTCTTCATGCTGTTCAGTGTCTACCTGGGTACACCGGTCACCAACCGCCCCGTATACATTCGCCGGCGGACACCCGGGCCACTTCGGCGGTTGCTCGGCAGCGTGAAGCGTGGGGTCATTACCGGGCTGGACCTTATGACCCTATCCGTACGGAAGCTGGCCCCGGCCCTCTTACTTCTGGTTGTCTTCGCCTCCCTTATCGTCCTGGCAAACCGCCAACGGAGTCTGGCCGTGGTGCCCCTGCCACCAACCTCCACCGTAAGGAGCCCAACGATCCCCCAGCTCGGCTATTTCTACCCGTCGGACGGTGAGGGAATCACTGATCTAGCTGCCCTGGACCGGCTCCAGGACAGTCTCCCCTACCCCATCGAAACCGTCAGCAGCTACTTTAGCTGGGATACGGACCGGCTACCAGCATTCCGCGATCATTTGGACGACCTGGCTCCACGCGGGTTGACCGCCCAGATCACCTGGGAACCGTGGCAAAGCACCCCTTCCGCCCGACCGGCATACCGGCTGATCCACATCGTCGACGGGCTGTATGACAGCACGATCGTGGCCTACGCTCAGGCGATCGCGGAATACGAGCATACCGTCCTGCTGCGGTTCGCCCATGAATTCAACAACCCGGATTACCCCTGGTCGCAACGCTCGGGAAATACCCCCACTGACTTTCGTGCGGCCTGGCGTCACGTCCACGCTCTGTTTCAAAACGCAGGGGCCGACAACGTTCGCTGGGTCTGGAACCCCTGGCGGGCGGGGGGTGCACAAGCCTATTTCCCGGGAGAAGCGTACGTGGACTTCCTCGGCCTGACTATCCTGAATTACGGCCCGGAATTCGCCCAACTGCCCGAACAATCGTTCTCGGAACTTTACCGTCCCTTCGCCGATCTCCAGCGTTCGATCGACCGCCCCGTCATCGTATCCGAATTTGGGTCGTTGGGTACACCGTCCGAACAGCGGGAATGGGCGGAACTCGCCATGGACTCCATTCGCCAGCACCACCCGGAGATCGATGCGGTGGTATACTTCTATTCGGCCCATGATCGCCGCAGCCCGGGCGGAGGGCCAGTCGAGGGGAACGCACTGAACTGGACCTTCCCCGCTCCCCCGGACGTGCACGCGCTTCCGCCGGCCGTAGCTTACCCCTTCCCCCTTACTACAGACGAAAGCCGCAAGGCACTTCCCCCACTCCGCGCCGTTAACTACCACAAGGTGAGCGGTGACGCACCCTATGATTACCTGCCGACCCGCAGCGTCCTGGAGGCGGACTTTGCGGCCATCCGGCAGGCCGGTATCCGGCAGATTCAGATTAGCGATCCGAAGGTATACACCTACAATCTGCTTAACGTCTCCGCCGATTTCGGGCTGGAGGTCATCTATAATATCTGGCTGCCAGACACCCTGGATTTTCTTACCGATTCGCTGAAAACCAACGCCCTATCCGACCGCATCCTTTCCCGGGTTGCCAGCCTGAAAAAATATGATCACCTCGTCGCCTGGAACTTCGGAAACGACCTGCTTTACACCCTGGCCCGCCACCACCCGGGGCGGACGGTTCGTCGACAGCAGCAAGCCTATCTGGAGTGGCTCGCCCGACTGGTGCACCGCATCCGAAAGGTGGACGATCGCCCGATCCTCTTTGGTGTACAGCATGACCGACGTGCGATACAGCGTATCCGGGCGGCGGGGTTGGGGGAATGGCCTATCGACGGGTTTTGCCTGCGCTCCAAAGAGATAACCCGGGACGGGGCAAGTCGCGGTGGGCGACAGCTTGACATTGCCGCGACGGTTTTCAGCGGGCTGAGTGGTGACCAACTCCCATCGCTGCCCGATAGCCAGCGCATGGCTTCGGTAATTCTGTCCAACTGGCAGCACCAGTGGGCCAGCGATCAGTTGACGTTCGACGGGCTGCTCGACTTCTACGGCTTACGCACCCCAGCTTTCCGCGACCTAGTCTCCAGGTGGGGCAACGATACGGCCACCTACCCCGAGCTGCCCGCCCCCGCCATCCTGCCACCGGCGGTTACGCCCTTCCCTGGCTTGGTCGCCGACTACCAGGCCTTAGTACGGGAGGGCCAAGCTTGGCTGCCGGTCGGCGACAGCTCCTCCCTGCAGTACCTGTGGGCACTCATTCGTCGAGACCCATACGGTACCCCCGTCGGTAGGCGGGAACTACCGGCCGGCCCGACGGTTTCCTTCCCCTTACCGGAAGCGCATCTGGAATATCTGATCGAACTGACGGTCACCGACGGCACCCATTCCCGTACGGCCCGCCGCCCGCTGCTGCCCGTCCGCTAACAAAAAACGCCATCTCCCGGTGGAAGATGGCGTCAAAGAATATCCGTCGGGGCACCAGGATTCGAACCTGGGGCCTCCTGCTCCCAAAGCAGGCAC
>CAZKPE010000063.1:3054-17422 GCA_964554545.1 uncultured Lewinella sp. | reverse complement strand
GGCCGTGAGGAAATGCCCCCATCGCTGATCCGCAAGCCACAATGAAGATCCGGATGGATGAGCGTATGGAACGCATGGAAATCATTTCAGCCTTGGCGTTATTCGGCCGGTGCCCGTTCTGCGGTCAGTCGCTGGAGTTGCTGCTTCATCTCGCTCACCCTTTTCGGGTATAGGGCATAAAGATTGATTCGCTGTTCCGGGTCGCTACGCATATCGAAGAGCAGCCCCGGAGTACGGAAGTTCACGTATCCCATCAATTCACTAAAGAAGGGTGGCATATCGCGATGGCCTCCCGAAGCCGTGTCAAGATAGAGCCAATCACCGGATCGTAAGGCCCACTTGGTGGGGAAGGTGTTATGCACCAATTCGGTCCTCTCTCCCCGAGTGGCCTGGCCCAACAAGACCGGCAGGAAAGTCTGGCTGTCCGGTCCCGCCCCCTCCGGTACCTGGATGCCGGTCGCCTCGGTGAGGGTAGCCAAAAGGTCGATCTGGGAAACCAGTGCATCGGAAACCGAGCCGGCTTCGATGCGGCCGGGCCAACGTACGATGAACGGCACCCGGTGGCCGCCCTCCCATACGTCGCGCTTGAGCCCGCGCAGATTACCCATACTGAAGTGACCGTATTCCGCCGCCCGTTCCCAGGCGTAGGCCTCGGGGCCGTTGTCGGAACTGAATACAACGATGGTGTTATCGGCCAACCCGCCGCGTTCAAGCGCGGAGAGCAGCTGTCCTACCACCTCGTCGGTTTGCACCACGTAGTCCCCGTATGCCCCGGCGGCGGATCGCCCGTCGAACGCATCGTTTGGAATGATGGGAGCATGGGGAGAGGGCAGAGCGAAGTAGAGGAAGAAAGGCTGCCGGTCGGTTTGGGCATCCAGGTAAGCGACCCCCCGTTCGGCAAGGGTGGGGAGCACCTCGTAGGGGTTCCAGCCCGCGACTTTCGGTCCCGCCCGAAATTCCCACCGCCCCTCCTTTACCGGGTAGCCCACCGAGTCGCTGTCCATCATTTCGGTCGGCACGGTCACTAGCCGATCGTTTTCCACCCAGGCGTAGGGAGGAAAATTGATGGTGCCATCCCCGAAATAGTAATCGAAACCGCGCGCGAGGGGCCCGCCGTCTACTGGCCGTGCCCAGTTCACGTCCTCCGGCAGATAAACGTTCTGTTTCTTCCCCCAGGAGGTGGTGACTTCTCCCGAAGGAGGGCCGTTGAATTTCCAGTCCCAACCAAGATGCCATTTTCCGATACAGGCAGTCGCATACCCAGCCTCCCGCAATAGACCAGGAAGCGTCGTTTCCCCTTCGTTGAAAAAGGGGGGGCCGAAGGAGTTGACAATGCCATACTGCCGCCGCCAGTGGTAGGTGCCCGTCAGTAGGGCATAGCGACTGGGAGAGCAAATGCCTGAACTGCTATGCGCGTCCGTAAATCGCATGCCCGCCGCCGCCAGACTGTCAAGATGAGGAGTGGGTATCTTCGTCTCAGCGCTCCGGTCGCCTATGTCACCGTACCCCAGATCGTCGGCATATATGACCATCACATTGGGCCGGGACTGGCCAAACGCGGTTGCGGAACAATGCGATACAAGCCAGGCAACCGTCAGAAAGCAGAGGGTGGATCGGTAAAGCATATTCGTTGGCTAGTCGCCTAAAGTAAGTAATTCGGAATATAGTCGGTCCGCCTCATCGACCGATTCTTACCTTCCCCCCATGTCCGAACCCACTATCCTCCTCACCGGCGTCTCTTCCGGCATCGGCCTCACCACGGCCCGGTACCTTCTTGACCGGGGCTTTTTCGTCTACGGCAGCATCCGCGGGGGGGCGGGGCCGCAGGTGCTGGGGCAGTACGAAAACTTCAAGCTGCTGCACTTCGACGTGACGGACCGGCCGGCCATCCAGCGCGCAATCCAGCAGATCAAGGAGGACGGGCGTACCCTCACCGGTCTGGTCAACAACGCCGGTATCGCCATCAGTGGCCCGGTGGAGACGCTGAGCGAGGAGCAGGTCCGCAAACAGTTCGAGGTCAATGTCTTCGGCCTGATCGCGGTGATCCAGGAGGCGCTGCCGCTACTCCACGCGGCGCGGGAGGCCGGGGAGCAGCCGCGGATCATCAACGTAAGCAGCGTCTCCGGCTACCTCACCTCCCCCTTCACCACCCTCTATTCGGCTTCCAAATTCGCCGTAGAGGCCCTGACCGACGGCCTCCGCCGCGAACTACTCCCCTTCGGTATCGACGTGATCAGCGTGGCCCCGGGGCCGGTGAAAACCCCCATTTGGGCCAAGGGCCGCGAACAGACCGAAGCCTACACAGGTACCCGCTACGCTGACGTCCTCGCTAAGCTCGGTCCCTACACCGAAGCCGCCGAGGCCGCCGGCATCGAACCGGAAGAGGTAGCCGCCGCGATTCACCGGTCCCTAACGCACCCGCGTCCGCGCCCCAATGTGTTGCTGATGCGCAAAAGCTGGCTCGTGAGGTTGATGCAACTGGCTCCGAAACGGGTACAGGATCGTTTTTTCCTCAAGCGCCTGGCGGAAAATCGACGGTACTGATGTCCCTGCCACGTATCACCCTCTTGCTGGTCACCGCGCTACTCACCGCCTGTACTGCGGACGGCCCCCCGGCCTCGGCATCCCCCGGCGAAGTCTACACCGGTCGCCCGTACGCTCGTTACTGGTGGTTCGCTCAGAAGATGGATACCCTCACCATCCGGGATAACCTCGACTGGCTGCACCGGCATGGCTTCGGAGGGGTGGAACTGGCCTTCGTCTACCCGCTGAACCGGATGGACACCCGCGATACGGCCTACGTGCCACGCGACGAATGGTTGGGGGAAGACTGGCGGACCGCCGTCGACTACGCCCAGCGCTACGCCGCCGAACTCGGAATGGGCTGTGACCTAACGGGTGGCTCGCTCTGGCCCTTCGGCGACGTGGAACTGGATAGCGCTCAGGCCAGCCGCACGTACGGTGAACCCGAATACAGACAGCCCATCACTGCTCACTGGGAGTGGCCGGAACAGGGACTGGTGGTGGACCACCTGACGCCGAAGCACTACCGGGCCTACTTCGAGCGCACCTACGACCGCTACCCACCACCCGTGGCCGGGCAGTCCTACTTCGTGGATAGCTGGGAGGTGGAAACGCGGGGGCTGTGGAGCGAGGATTTCGGGGAGGACTTCCATGATCGCTTCGGCTACCGCATCGAACCGTTCATGGACAGCCTCTACCGGCCCGGTCGCGAGACCCAGCGCTTCGACTACCACGCCTTGCTGAGTGATAAGGTCGTCGGTTTATACAAAGACTTCACAGCGGAATGTCACGAACGGGGCGTACGCAGCCGCGGGCAGGCCAGCGGAGCTCCGGCCGACATCCTGGCCGCCTACCACGCCCTCGACGTGCCGGAAGGAGAGTTGCTGCTCTACGAGCCGGAGTACAACCGCATTCCCGCCTCGGCGGCCGCGCTGGGGGGCAAGCGGGTAGTCAGCGCCGAAACCTTCACCTGTCTCTACGGCTGGCCCCGCGATTTTCAGCGCCGCGCCCAACTGGCCGATCTGAAGCTACTGGCCGATGCCGCCTTCGCCAACGGCATCAATCAGATCGTTTGGCACGGTAAGCCCCATAGCCCCCTCGGTACGGACAGCGTGACCTTCTACGCTACCGTGCACCTGGGCGATTCGGCAGCCATCACGCCTCACCTGCTTGCGTTCAACGACTACCTGACCCGGGTATCGCGCCAACTGCAAGGGGGTAAACCCTACGCACGCGCCGCCGTCTACTTGCCGACCGAAGATGCGTGGCGGGCCGGGGAGATGCCGCGGGAGAAGCAGTTCGTCTGGGCCTGGGGGCACTATGAGATGCGCTACGTCTATCCGCCGGAAAAACTGCGGGGCTACAACCCCCTGTGGGTCAACGCAGACTTCCTGGCGCGGGCGCGGGTGCGGAATGGCCGAATACAATTGGGGGAAGCGACCGTCGATCTACTCTATGTGGACGCGAACTACCTCACCGCGGCCAGTTTAGAGGCTCTGATGGAACTCGGCGGGGCCGGGGCGCAAATCGTACTGACCTCCCGGCCCCAATTAGCCGGTTCGGGGGATACGGATAGCTTCAACGGTCTTCTCCGGCAGCTCCTTGCCCTGCCCAATGTCGGATCCGAACTGCCCCCCGCCAGCCGAGCCATTGTCGAGGCGGAGCGGCTACCGCCCTACTGGACGCGGGAAGCGGGGGATACGCTACTTCTTTTCGTGGCTCCGGCCGGGGCGGGTGGGTTGACTTTCCCGCTTGGATTCGGACAAAGCCTGGACCGAACGACCGATACGTTGCGCCTGAGGGTTAATTATCGGGAGGTAGATTATGCCATCACCCACGTATTACCTCCCTACCAAAGTGCCCTGTTTGCGTTAAGTGGCGGTGAGGTTCGGACGGTCGATATCGGCCTACCCGTTTCCGACCCGGAGGTCATGCCCCTGGCGGAAGATCACGAGCGGCCGTGGTTAGTAGCTGACGATTGACAGATATGCGGCCAAGCTCCTATCTTAACCCTATGGTGAAGGTAACTCCTCTCATTCTGATCGTGAGTTTGCTGGTTTCCGGTTGTAAGGAGGAAACACGGTCAAACGATGCTGAAACCCCCTCCCCCCCCAACATCGTCCTCATCCTCGCCGACGACTTCGGCGTAGGCGACATCCAGGCCCACTACCCGGAAAATAAGATCCCGACCCCTCACCTGGACCGTCTGGTCAGTCAGGGCAGGTCCTTCACCGACGCCCACAGCGCCTCCGCCGTCTGCACCCCCACCCGTTACGGCATACTGACCGGCCGCTACGCCTGGCGCACCCCGCTACAGGAGTGGGTACTGGCCGCCTATGAATCTCCCCTGATCGAAGAAGGCCGCCAAACCCTGCCCGGCTTTCTGCAGGGTAATGGCTACCATACCGCCCTCATCGGCAAGTGGCACCTGGGCATGGTGTGGGCGGGGGATACCCCCCTGGGCCAGCGGCGGCCCGAGCGTCGCAACTCGCTCCGGGAGGCCCGGTGGGACTTCACGCGGCCCTTCCGGCAGGGGCCGACCGAGCGGGGCTTCGACTACTACTTCGGGGTCGACCTACCCAACTTCCCCCCCTTCACCTACCTGGAGAACGACCGGGTCGTAACCCAACCCACGGCTACCTACCGCTACGACCCGAAGGGGGGCGTGGTCATGCCCCGCTCCTTTGACGGCTCCCCCATGGCGCCGGGTTGGCGTTTTGACAGCATTCTGCCGACGATCACGGAGCGGGCAGCTAGCTATATCTACGAGCAGGCGGCTAGCGAAAAACCCTTCTTTCTCTTCTTTTCCCAAACCTCCCCCCACGAACCGGTGACGCCCTCCGCCGACTACCTGGGCAACAGCGGCATCAATCCGGTCGCCGATTTCGTGATGGAAACCGATGCCAGCGTAGGCCGCATCCTCGAAGCGCTGGATGAGAGCGGGCAGTCCGATAACACCCTCGTCATCTTCACCGCCGATAACGGGCACTCCCACTACACGGGGTGGGAAGAGTTGATCGCGGCCGGCCACCAACCCAGCGGGCCCTACCGCGGCCATAAGGGAAATGTCTGGGAGGGCGGTCACCGTGTACCTTTCATCGCACGGTGGCCGGCGGGCGGGGTAGCGGCGGAAAGTCAGTCCGATCATCCCCTTACGCTGAATGACCTCTACGCCACGGTCGCCGATATACTGGGGGCGGACTTACCCTCCGACGCCGCGGAAGACAGCTTCAGCTTCCTACCCGCCCTGACCGGATCGGAGCCACCACCGCGCCCCGTGGGGTTGGTTTCTCATTCCCGCGACGGGGAGTTTGCCTACCGGGAGGGAGAGTGGAAACTAGTACTGCGAAAGCCGGAAGAAAAGCTGGCGGACTCTCGCGGTAGAGCCGTGATAACCGAGCTCTACCGCCTCACGGAGGATGTGGCGGAACAGAATGATTTAGCCGACAAATTCCCGGAACGTGTAGCCCAACTGCGGAAACGGCTAAATGATCTGGTCGACTCCGGAAGCAGTCGCGAGGGTGTCAGCGCCCAAAACGACGGTTCGGTGGTGGTAGATACCATACAGTCGCGACGGTACGTGAAATAAGTACCTTTGCGCCCCATGACGCGCTACACCCCCGAAGAGATTGCCGGTCGCGACCGCGAGTTCCGCCGCCATTTCTTCAACACCCTGCCCGGTCCCCGCGGCGTTCACCTGATCGGTACCAAGGGGTACCGGGGCACGGAGAACCTGGGGGTGTTCAGTTCGGTCGTACACCTGGGGGCGAGCCCGGCCCTGCTCGGCTTTCATATGCGACCACTCACGGTACCCCGCCATACCTACCACCACCTGTTGGCGAATAAATGGTTCACCCTGAATACCCTGCATCCCGAAATCCTGGAAGCCGGTCACCAAACGAGCGCAAACTACCCGATCGGGGAGTCGGAGTTCGCCGCCACTGGCCTGACCCCCTGGTACAGCGACGATTGCCCGGCACCCTACGTGCGGGAGAGTTCGATCCGCATCGGGCTGACCCTGGAGGAAGAACATCCCATCGCCGCGAATGGCTCCCTCTTCATCGTGGGGCGGGTACGCGAAGTCTTCGTTCCGGAGGAAGCGGTAGCGGAAAGTGGCCACGTCGACCACGAATGGCTGCAAACACTTACCGTAGCCGGATTGGATACCTACTTTAGCCCCGGCAGTGCCAAACGGCTACCCTACGCCCGACCCAAAACGGAAAAAGACTGACGGAGAACGGGTGACCGGCGAACAAGCTTGCTGACACTTTAGCAATGTCTGAAGGAGTGAATGTTGTGGTAGCGGCGCTGCTTTACGAACACCTTGTGTCGCCTGAGCCGCCTATTCAATCCTTCTTCATTCAATCATTCCATACCTTGCTACGTTACCTTGGGGTAGATCAAGCTAACGATAGGATGACGGTGAGGAAAAAAGTATGGGGCGCCCCGATAGCTATCGGGGCAGGTGCAATAGGAATACTCGCACTTACGGCAACGAGCCTGGCCCCGGTGAACGATAAGTTCTTCGAGATCATGAAGGCCATCGAGGTGTACACCAACGTGTATAAGGAGGTGAATACCTACTACGTCGACGAGATCGAGCCCAACCAGCTGATGCGCACCGGCATCGAAGCCATGGTCGGTAGCCTGGACCCCTACACCAACTACATCAGCGAGACCGACGTGGAAACCGCGCGGCTACGACAGAGCGGACAGTACCAGGGCATTGGTGCCGAGATCGAATACATCGACGGACTACCGACCATCCTGACCCTTTACCGCGACCAGCCCGCCGATGATGCCGGACTGAAAACCGGCGACCGGATTCTGGAAGTCGACGGACGCGAGACCGCCCCCTACAACCGCGAACAGCTGGAAGAGATCATGCGGGGCTTCCCCGGTACCGTAATGAACCTGACCGTCGACCGCCCCGGCGTAGGGAAACAGGAAATCGACCTGACCCGCGGCGACGTCGACATTCCGAACGTTCCCTACTACGGTATGCTGGAGCAAAACGTCGGCTACGTAGCCCTGACGACCTTCACCCAGCAGGCGGGTAAGAACGTGCGCGACGCGGTAGCACAACTACGGGCCGAAAACCCGGACCTGACGGGCGTGGTGCTCGACCTGCGGGGCAACGGCGGCGGACTGCTCAGCGAGGCGGTCGATATCGTCAACATCTTTGTGCCCAAGGGTGAGCTTATCGTGACCACCAAGGGGAAGGTGCGCGACTGGGACCGCAGCTACGTCACCCGCAACAATCCACTCGATACCGAGCTACCGGTAGCGGTGCTCATCAACGGCCGCTCGGCCTCAGCTTCCGAGATCGTGTCGGGGGCCCTGCAGGACCTGGACCGCGGCGTGCTGATCGGCCAGCGCAGTTTCGGTAAGGGGCTGGTGCAGAACATCATGGAAACCGGCTACGGCAGCCGCGTCAAGATCACCACGGCGAAGTACTACATCCCCAGCGAACGCTGTATCCAGGCCGTGGAATACCGCGATGGTAAACCCTACGACATCCCCGACGACCGGCGGCCGGAATTTCGCACCCGGGCGGGGCGGATCGTGCTGGGTAGCGGGGGGGTGGCTCCGGATATCAAGGTGGACGTACTCGGTAAGAACAACATCGCCCAGGGCCTGCTGGAGGACTATATCATCTTCGATTTCGTGAACGAATGGGTACGCGATCATCCGACCATCGATTCGGTGGCCGACTTCCGCTTCACCGACTGGGAGCGCTTCGAGACCTACCTGAACCGGGCCGACTTTGACTTCACCAGTCAGGCCGAAGAGCTACTGGAGCGGGCCGCCGAACGGGCCGGTGAGGAGGGTTACGACATCACCGCCGAACTGGCCGCCATTCAGCAAAAGCTGGACGGAGAGCAGGCCGCGGCCATCGCCAGCCTGAAGGACGAGATCATCCGCATTATCGAAAAGGAGATCGCCGGCCGCTACTACTACCAGCGCGGGCAGGTACAGATGGGGCTGCGCAATGACCAGGAAGTGCGGGAGGCCGTGGCGCTGCTGAATGATCCGGCGCGGTATGCGGAGATATTGAGTAAACAGTAATGCAGCGGTTGGACCGGACCGCCTTCCGGGCGCAATCCTTCAGCGAGGCGGATAACAATTGCGCGTACTGGCTGCAGCGACCCGCGGAAGAACGGTTGCTGGCGGCCGATATACTGATGCGCAGAGCCTTCAATATTCCGACGGGGCAAATTTTACGGATGGACCGCTCCGTATCCCGCATCAAAGTCCGCAACGTGGAAAGCAACCTCTTCAATCCAGATTTCCGGGACCTGATTGCGGCCTTTAACCGCCACGAGGTGGAATACATCTTGGTAGGGGGGTACGCCGTGATTCTACACGGATACAGTCGATCTACCGGTGATCTGGACCTTTGGGTACACGCTACGGAAGGGAACTACCGGCGACTTACGCAGGCCTTCCGGACATTCGGTATGCCGGTTTTCGATATGACACTCGATAAGTTCCTGGCCACCGATCGCTACGATGTCTTTTCCTTTGGCGTTCCCCCTACCGCGATCGATCTGATCACGAAATTGAAAGGCATTGCCTTTCCCGAGGCGTACGCCAACTCTTCGATCTACGAATTCGAGGGTATCCAGGTACGCGTCATTCAGTACAATGATTTGCTTACGGCGAAGCGGGCCGCAGGACGACACCGGGATTTGAACGACATCGAACAGTTGGAGAAGGGTAGGAAGTGATCCCTAGTTAAGCCTCATCTACCCCCGGCCCCACCCGGGGCGGCGCATTCCGCTGCTGGTCGGCTACCCGTTCCAAATCACCGCTTTCGAGCCGTTCGCTCAGCCAGCTACGGGCATCCCGGAAGCTGTCGAAGACGTGTTCGGCGGGAATGAGCCCCGGCACCAGGTCGATCCGCTCCACCATACTGCGTACCTGGGCGGCCATACCGGTGAAGATGACGGCCACCCCCCGTTGCTGTAATTCCAGTACGGCATCTTCCAGGGCGTACAGGCCAGACTGGTCGATGTAGGGCACCTGCCGCATCCGGATGATGACCAACTGCACGTCGGGAAGCTGCTGCATCATCGTGCGGAAGGAGCTCACGAAGCCGAAGAAGAGCGGCCCGTCCAGGTGCTTGATGTAGACCCGTTCGCCAAGGCGATTGACCAAATCCCCTTCATCCGCCCAGGCTTGCTCGCGGCTGAATTCTTCCAGCGTGCCACGCTCAACGCCCTCCTCTACGGTGTCGGCCGTCTTTTTCATGAACAGCACCGCGGCCAGCACCATCCCGGCGGCAACGGCCTCCAGCAGGCCGACGAAGACCGTCAGCAGCAGTACGATGATCATCACCGCCGCATCTCCCCGGGGGATGCTGGTCAGGTGACGGAAGCCCTTGTAGTCGATGATGCCGATACCGACCGTGATCAGGATACCAGCCAGCACGCCGTTCGGAATGTAAGCAACGATACCGCTGAGGCCCAATAACACGAAGAGTAAGAAAATACCGGCGATCATACCACTGATCTTGGTCTTCCCCCCCGACTGGGCGTTGATGACCGTGCGCATAGTGGCACCGGCTCCGGGCAGCCCGCCGATGAAGCTGGCGGCCATATTGCCCAGGCCCTGTCCGATCAGTTCCTGGTTGGGGTCGTGGCGCGTCTTGGTCAGGTTATCGGCTACGACCGAGGTCAGCAGCGAGTCGATGGCTCCCAGGGCGGCGAGGGTAAAGGCAAACTCCACAATGCGTATCAGCATTCCGCTACTGAAGTAGGAGCCAAAAAAGTCGAGGTAAAGACTGGGCAGCCCCTGCTCTACCGCACCGATCACCGGCACCTCGCCGGGGAGCAGGAACATAACGACCAGCGTCATGATGATCAGGGCGACGAGACTGGAGGGCACCGCCGTGGTGATGCGTTTAAAGCCGTAGATGATGCCGATGGTGATGAGGGTGACAAGCAGGTTAAACCAGTTGATGCCCCCCGGGGTGGTGAAGGGGCGGCTCATGTTGCTCAGCGTACCGACCGTTCCCCCCGTCGAACGGCGGGCCAGGCGGGTGGCTTCGGCGGTAAGTTCATCATCGGTAAGCGCGGTGAAGCGTTCCCCGGCCAGTGAAACCACATCTGCGTTGACGCTTCCTCCCTGTGCTTCCTCTTCGATCAGCCGGTCGATCAGGCTGGCTTCGGCCAGTTCAAGACGTGACTCAACCAGGGCTGCATCATTCGCCGCGTCGTAGCCCAGAGCCGGGAAGAGCTGGGTAATGATGATGATGACTCCGATACCGCTCATGAAGCCCGATACGACAGGGTAGGGGATGTACTTGATGTACTTCCCCAGCTTGATGATGCCGAAGACCATCTCGATCAGCCCCGCCAGGAAGAAGGTCGCCAGAATGATCGGCAGGGCTTCGGCTACCGTCTCCGCCCCCGACTCGGTGATACTACTGGCGATCACCGCCGAGCTCACCACCGTCATCGGAGCCGTAGGGCCACTCACCTGCGTCGGTGTACCCCCAAACAGGGCGGCGATGATGGCAATGGCGATGGCTCCGTACAGTCCCGCCATCGGCCCGAGGGCCGTCTGGGCTCCGAAAGCTAACGCCAGCGGCAGGGCTACGATACCGGCGGTCAGCCCCCCGAAGAAGTCGCCGCGCAGGTTGGAAAAATCGAAGGAAAAGGGGTTCGTCATGACTATTGCTTGCTCACCGCCCTAACGCATAGCGGACGCTCTGGTGCGGTAGGTTAATCTTTCCAAACCGGATGATCCCCAAAAAACGCAGCCAGCCAATCCGTGAAGTAATCCGTGCCCCATCCGTGGTTAGCCACTAGCCAGCGAAGCGAAATCCCCCCTTAATGCGTCCCCACCATAGACCGCAGCTTAAACACCTCGAAGTAATTCTCCGGATTATGCAGCGTCCCATCCTCCCGGATCACCTCCACGTCGACCCCCTTATTCTTAAAGGGCGTCACGAAGTCGTTCATGATTTCCGCCACGTCGTAGTCCAGAAACTGGTTCTTGCGGATGTCGAGCTGCAGCAGCGCCCCCTCGGGGATTTCGTCGAACTGCTTCCGAATAGCCCCCTTGTTGAAAAAAGTTATTTCTTCCGCCAGCGTAATACCCACCTGCGGCCGCGCGCCCTCCACCTTGCTCTCCAAATGCAGGAAGTGAGAGTTCTGGTAGCTGGTGTAGAGGATGACGATGATGCCGACCAGTAAGCCCAGACTAATTCCGATCAAGAGGTCCGTAAACACAATGGCCACCACGGTGACGAGGTAGGGTACGAATTGCCGCCAGCCGACCCGGTAGATGCTGAGGAACAGGGCCGGTTTGGCCAGCTTGTAGCCGACTAATAGCAGAATGGCGGCTAATACGGATAGCGGGATCAGGTTCAGCACGGTCGGTATGAAGATGACTGAGGTCAGCAGTAAAAAGCCGTGAAGGACGGCGGCAACCTTCGTCCGCCCCCCCGATTGGATATTGGCCGAACTGCGTACGATCACCTGGGTGACGGGCAGACCGCCAATCAACCCCGACAGGATGTTGCCCGCCCCCTGAGCGATGAGTTCCCGGTTAGTGGGGGTGACCCGGCGGTAGGGGTCCAGTTTGTCGGTAGCCTCGACGCAGAGGAGGGTTTCCAGGCTGGCCACGAGCGCGATCGTGAAAGCCGTCACCCAGACCGTCAGTTGGCTCACGGCACTGAAGTCGGGGAAGCTGAACTGCCCCAGGAACGAGTCAATGCTGTCCGGCACGGGTACATTTACCAGGTGCTCGTTAGAAATACCCAGCCCCGTACCCCCGAAGATGAGCTGCCAGACGATGCCCGCCGCCACGGCAACCACCGGGCCGGGAATGATGGTAAATACCTTACTCCGTTTACTCAGCACCGCCTCCCATAAAATGAGGATGCCGAGCGCGATGAAGGCAATAATGGTGGCCCCGTCGTCGACGTAGTTGACCGTATTGATGAGTTCGGTAAAGGTGTTCTCTCCGTCCGCCTGTAGGAAAGCATCGTCCCCCTCCGGGTCGGCGTCATAGCCGAAAAAGTGAGGAATCTGCTTGAGAATGATGATGAGTCCAATACCCGTCAGCATTCCTTTAATGACCGCCGAGGGAAAAAAGTAGCCAATCACCCCGGCCCGCAACAACCCGAAGACGACCTGTATAATCCCACCCAGTACGACCGTCGTCAGAAAAAGCTCGAAGCTGCCCAGCGTGGTCAGGGCCGAGAGCACGATGGCCGTCAGTCCGGCCGCCGGCCCGCTCACGCCCACCTGGGAGCCGCTGATCGCCCCAACCACAATACCACCGACGATACCCGCGATCAATCCCGAGAATAGCGGGGCTCCACTCGCCAGCGCGATACCCAGACAGAGCGGCAGGGCCACGAAGAATACCACGACCGCGGCCGGGATGTCGCTCCTCAAATTCCCGAATAGCCCGTGGGGCGCGGCGGCGGAATCTTTCATAGTACACTAGGACGTTACGATAGCAAAGCTACCAATTCCGCACTACTCCGCCGCCTCCAGGAATTGCATCTCGTAGAGTTCGCGGTAGCGGCCTTCCTCCAACTGAAGCAAATCTTCGTGGGGGCCGAGCTCTTTGATCTCCCCCTTCTCCAATACCATAATATTGTCCGCATTGCGGATCGTGCTCAGGCGGTGGGCGATCACGATGCTCGTACGCCGATCGATCAGCTTCTCGATGGCGTGTTGAATGACGCCCTCCGTCTCCGGGTCGACGCTGCTGGTCGCCTCATCCAGGATCAGAATGTCCGGGTCGAAGACCAGCGCCCGCACGAAGGAGATCAATTGCCGCTGCCCCATACTGAGGGTGGCCCCCCGCTCCATAACGTCGTAGTCGTAGCCCCCCGGCAGCCGCTCGATAAATTCGTGAGCGCCGATGAGCTTGGCCGATTCCACGACCCGCTCCCGACCGATGTCCGGATCACGCAGCGTAATATTTTCCAGTACGGTACCGGTGAAGAGGAAGACATCCTGCAGCACCATGGCCATCCGGCTACGCAGGGCGGTAAGCTCGTAGTCGCGCAGGTCATGGCCGTCGATGAGGATTTCCCCCCTCTGGTATTCGTAAAAGCGGTTGACGACGTTCGTGATGGTCGTCTTTCCCGAGCCGGTGCTACCGACGATGGCCAGGGTCTCACCCGCCTTCAGGTCGAAACTGAGGTCCTTCAGGATCCAGTCCTTGCCGATGTAGGCGAACCAGACGTTGCGGAAGCTAACATCACCCCGTAGGCTTTTGGGGGCATGGGTACCGGCGTTCTCTATCTGGTCGTCACGGTCCAGCACCTTAAAGACCCGCTCGGAAGCCACTAGCCCCATTTGCAGGGTATTAAATTTATCGGCCAGCACCCGAATAGGGCGGAACAGCATCGTGATATAGATCGGGAAAGCCACCAGCGCCCCCAGTGTCACCCCGCCGCCCCGGGCCACGTCCTGCGCGCCCCACCAGACCATCAGGGCCAGACTGGCCGCGGCAATGATGTCGACGGTCGGAAAGAAGATAGCGTAGTAAAGGATGGCGTTGATGTTGGCCTTCCGGTAGTCCTTGTTGATGTCGGCGAAGCGCCGCGCCTCCTGCCGTTCCCCATTGAAGATTTGGACGATCCGCATCCCCGTTATTCGCTCCTGCAGGAAGGCGTTCATCTTCTGGATCTGCGTCCGCACCTGCTGGTATGACTTCTTCACCGCCTCCTTGAAAAGGTAGCTGGCGAGCATCAGGAAGGGCATGGTGGTCAGGCAGATCAGCGTTAGCCGCCAGCTCGTCGCCAGCATGATGGCCAGCACGGCGAAGATGGACATCAGGTCGGCGATGATCGTAATCACCCCCTCGGCGAAGA
>CAZKPE010000063.1:0-2954 GCA_964554545.1 uncultured Lewinella sp. | reverse complement strand
ACGGCGAAGATGGACATCAGGTCGGCGATGATCGTAATCACCCCCTCGGCGAAGATGCTGTTGATACTCTGAATGTCGTTGATCGTCCGCGTTGTCGAGGTACCGATCGGCGTCTTGTCGAAGTAGCTCAGCCGCAGATTATTGATGTGGCTGAACACCTTCACCCGCAAATCGCGGATCACCGACTGCCCCAGCCAATTGGAACTGTATACGAAGGAGTAGCGACACAGCGCCTCCAGCACCAGGATGCCCGCGATGACCAAAGCCCAAAAAGTGAGCCCGCTCGTATCGCCCGTGAAGACATAGTCGTCCACCATCTTCTGGATCAGCCGGGGCCGGGCAATGGATAGCGGCGCCAGCAAAATAGCCAGCCCGACCGCCAGGATGGCCACCTTCGTGTAGGGTTTCGCCAGCACCAGGACCCGACCGAGAAGGTGGAGGTCGAATTTCTTCTTTTCTTCTTCGTTCGCGGCCATGAAGTGGTGTAACACCCCAGGGGGAGGGAGGTTTCGGGCGGCGGAGCGCAGGTGCAATCCTGAACACGCAACCACCCAATCACGTCCACCCAACAACCCAACAACCCAACAACCCACCAATGAACAACATCCTCAACTCCCCCCTCCAGCCCTGCTGCACCGACCCCCTCACCGGCTTCTACCGCGATGGAAGTTGCCGCACGGGCCCCGAAGACTCCGGTAGCCACGTCGTCTGCGCCGTGATGACGGAAGAGTTCCTCCGTTTCACCAAGTCGAAAGGGAATGACCTGAGTACCCCCATTCCACAGTACAACTTTCCCGGATTGAATCCCGGAGACGGCTGGTGCCTCTGCGCCCTCCGCTGGAAGGAAGCCTACGATGCCGGCGTGGCCCCGCCCGTAAAGCTGGAGTCGACCCACGAAAAAGCCCTCGAATACGTTACCCTGGATATGCTGCGCGAACACGAGGTATCGACTTCCGAGTAGTGGCCGAAACCGGACGCGCGGATGTCCGAAATCGAACATATTGAATAAATAGACAAATGTAAATAGCTAATTTACAGCGTTCGTCCTATCTGGCACGGTTCTGGCCCCCTATTTGGTCATGGATCGACTAATCGATACGAAAGACCGGAAACGTAAGCGGCTAGGCAGGGTGCTCAAGTGGGTCATCCCGGGGATAATCCTGCTGGCAGTCATCTGGTTCGGGCTGCGTCTGCTGGGACCTTCCGCCGATGAGGACAGCCTCCGCTTCGCTACCGTAGAGCGTGGGGAAGTCGTCAACACGATCAACGCCACGGCCCTGGTGCTGCCCGCCTTCGAGGAGCAACTGAACAGCCCCGTAGCCACCACTATCGACCGGGTGCATCTGACGGCGGGGACGCAGGTGCAAGCGGGTGACCTGATCATGGAACTGGACCGCGATTACGTACAACTTCAGCTCGACGGCCGCCGCGACCAACTGGCCGTAAAGGAAAACAGCATCGGCCTGCTCGGGCTGGAATTCGAGCGCGACCTACAGGAGCTCACCTATAACACCGAGATCAAAAAACTGGAACTGGCCGCCGCCCGCGCCCAGCTTTCCGATGCCCGCCGCCTGCTCGAAGTCGGTGGGGCCACCCAGGAAGAAGTCGAAGCCGCCGAGCTGGCCGTCAAGATCAGCGAGCTCGAAGCGAAGAAGCTAGACAACGAACTCGCCTACAGCCAGAACAGCCTCGCCGGCCGGAAACGCCAGCTTCAGCTCGAAGTGGGAATGGAAGAAAAGGAGGTCACCCAACTCAGCCGCCGTCTGCGCGAAACGGAAGTACGCGCCCCCCGCCCCGGCGTCGTCACCTGGGTGAACGAGAACATCGGGCAGCAGGTAACGGAAGGTACCGCCCTGGCCCGCATCGCCGACCTGGGCCGCTACAAAGTGGAAGGAAGCGCCTCCGACCGCTACGCCGATCAGCTGGCGGTAGGTCTGCCCGTCGAACTCCGCATCGGCCGCGACCGACTCGCCGGCGAGATCACCGCCATCCTGCCCGAAGTGACGGATAACCTCGTCCGCTTCCGGGTGGAGCTGGCCGACCCCAGCCACGCCGAACTCCGGCCCAATCTCCGCGCCGAACTCTTCGTAATCACCAACCGGGTCGATGACGTGCTGCGCGTAAAGAACGGACCCGCCTTCCGGGGTGGCCGCAGCCAGTCGGTTTTCGTGGTCGACGATCGGGTGGCCACCCGCCGGGAAGTAGGGATCGGAATGCGAAACGGCGATTTCGTCGAGATCACGAGCGGACTGGAAGCTGGCGATCGCATCATCATTTCCGACAGCGAGGAGCTGGAACGGGTCACCTCCTTCAAACTCGACGAATAATGGAGCGGCTGTTCATTTTTCTCGTAGTTGTCGGCACCTGCGTCCCCGCCCGCCCCTTTACCCAATCCGTTACCTTGAGCGGACTACAGGAAGAGGCCGCCGCCCACGCCGAGCAAGTACTGATCGCCGCCCAGCAGGCCGAAGCCGCCAGCCTGGAATGGACCGCCTTCCAGGCCAGCCTGAAGCCCCGCCTGGACCTGGCCGCCAACCTGCCCAACTACTTCCGCACCTCCACCGAAGTGACCCAGGACGACGGTACCATCGCCTTCCGGGAGATCGAGCTGAATAACTCTTCCGTCTCCCTCTTCGCCAACCAGCGCATCGCCGCCACGGGAGGGCTGATCGGCTTCGAAACCCGGCTGCAACGGACCGACAACTTCGTACAGGACAGTAAAAGTTACAACGGCGCCCCCGTCCGCCTCAACGTGCGCCAGCCGATCCTGGCCTTCAACCCCTGGAAGTGGGACCGGAAGCTGCTCCCCCTGATCGTAACCGTGAACGAGGGCACCCTCGCCGCCGCCCGTGCCGATGCCGCCCTGGAAATGACGGACCTCTATTTCGACCTGGTCAACGCCGATCAGGAACGCCGCATCGCCGAAACGAACCGGGCCGCCAACGAAACGCTGT
>CAZKPE010000062.1:12781-17443 GCA_964554545.1 uncultured Lewinella sp. | reverse complement strand
GTTGGGTGAAGCTTGGTGCGTGCTTCGTTCGGCGGAGACTCCGTATCGCGGCCGGAGAAGACGTGTTGCCCGATCAGCCGGCGCCCTTCCCGGATGTAGAGGCGCGGGGGGTATCCATCGGTTTCGGTGAACTCATCCCGGCATAGCCCCCATTCCCGGGCTTCCGTCCGCACTTTGGGCGGCACCTCGGGGTCGTTCTGAAGAAAGTACAGCAGACCGACCTGAAAGTAAAAGTGGCGGGCGACGATGCGGTCCCGCTCTTCGGGGCCGGCAAGTGGGTAGCCGTCGTTGATGTCGGGCATGGATAGGCGGACGGGTGCGCGGGGGGTGTCGTTGATATCGGCCTTTCCGTTGGGCAAGGGGGGCTCGTGGGCCCGAAAGATGCCGTCGTGTCGGGGGGAGAAAACGTGTTTAAGGCGACCCGTGGCGAAGTGGGGCAGCACCCCGGTGAAGTCTTCCCGGCGGTAGCCCGTCGGCGCGTCGGGATAGCGGCGGTTTTCCGGTACCCGCGTCATCACGAAGCGAAAGTTGTAGCCCTGTACCTGCCCGTCTGCCTTACCGTCGGCATCCCCGGCACCCGGCTCGCCGTACTGGCTGGCGCTTTCCCGGCCAACGTGGAAAGACTCACCGGCCCGGGCGAGCAGGTCGCCTTCGTAGCTGGCGTCGATGTACTGACGGGCCAGCAGCGGGATTTCACGACCGTTCGGCCCGGCCACTGTGATCTGCTGAATGCGCCGACGCCCGCGAATCCATCCCGTCAGTTGGAGATCGGTAAGTTCGGTTCGAATGAGGATGCGGACATTGGTGCGCTCCGCGAGCATCTGCTCCAGAATGAGCAAATTGACTTTCGGTTCGGCCAGTGTGCCGCGGCGGCAGTCCCGGGCCTGGGGCGAATCCGCACCGTAGGTTTCCCGGTAGTACGCCCAGACGCGGTCGCAGAAGTCGCGGTAAAAGCCGGTGAGCGCTTCGTAGGATCGAAAGTCCGAGTTGGAAAGACCGGCCGTCAGCAGGCCACCGATACGGGGGGTAGGGTCAATTAGGATGACCGACAGCTCCGCGGGAGCCGCCAGGGCCGCGGCGATCCCGGCGGGGGTGGCGTGGTAGACCAGCAGATCGGCGCGCAGGGTATCGCTGGCCACCAGTCGACTGCCTAAACAGGTCAGCACGAAAATCAGGAAGTACGGAAGTCGGGTTCGCATCGGTATTCAGCTAGGAGTGCCTAATTTACGCCCGACTCCCAACGAGCCCATTATGCAAGCCTTCCGAACGCTAACGTCTACGGCCGTTCCTCTACCTATAGAGGACGTCGACACCGATCAGATCATCCCCGCCCGCTTCCTGAAGGCGACGACAAGGGACGGCTTCGGCGAGAACCTCTTCCGCGACTGGCGCTACGATAAACTGGAGCACCCGAAGCCGGACTTTGTACTGAATAACCCGGCCTACTCCGGTGAAATTTTGGTGGCCGGGGCCAACTTCGGTTGCGGATCGAGCCGGGAGCACGCTGCCTGGGCCATTCACGACTACGGCTTCCGGGCGGTGGTGTCGAGCTACTTCGCTGACATCTTCCGGGGTAATGCCCTGAACAACGGCTTGCTTCCCGTGATCGTCAGTCCCGAGGTACTGGACGAAACCTTCCGCACCATCGAGCAAGACCCGGCCGCCCGCTTCACCATCAATCTGGAACGGCAAACCTTCACGAATGAAACGACGGGTACGGTAACGGAATTCCCGATCGACGAGTACAAGAAAACCTGTCTGTTGAATGGCTACGACGACATCGACTTTCTGCTGAGCCAGCGGGAAAAGATCGAGGCCTTTGAGCGGGGGCGGGTGGATTTTTCGCTAAGATGAGGCCGCAACCTGAGCAATAAGCTTTTCGTTTAAAGAATAAACGGTCCACAATGAATGTACTGGAACTGAAGGGTGGTATTCTTAACCGGGTATCGCAGCTACGGGATGAAACTAGCTTAGCCGAGCTTTTTGAACATGCTGGTCGTCTCTTGTCTACCGAGGAGCAGGAGCAGCAATCTGATCATTGGGATAGTTTACCTGAAAGTGAGAGGGAGCGTATGCTGAAGACGGTCGATGACTTACGGCAAGGCAAGATAGACACCATCCCTCATGAAGTTGTCACGGAAAAATACCGTCAGTGGCATTGATTGTTGAATGGGAAGCCGGGGCAGAAGAACAACTAGATCGCGTACTGCACTTCTACCTTACTCAGTTTGGTGAAGGTTCCGCCGGCAGGCTTTATCGGGCTATCTCCGATCGGCTGAATGACCAGTGTCGGTACCCCGAATCAGGGATTCGTGTTGGTAGGGATGAATTTTTCCGGTACGTACAGGTGCTTAAGTCTTACTTCGTCTATTATACTTTTGCGATAAGAAACTTACCGTAGTCGGCTTTTACAGCAGCAGACAAGCAAACAACCCCTATCTATAGCCTTATCCCTATGCCCCACCACCACCTAGCCGTCCTCCCCGGAGACGGCATCGGCCCCGAAGTCACCGCCGAAGCAACTAATATCCTCAACCGTATCGGCGAGCTTTTCGACCACACCTTCCACTATACCTACGCCCCCGTCGGTGCCACGGCCATCGATCAGACCGGCCAACCCCTGCCCGACGATACCCTGGAGCTGTGCAAAAGATCCGATGCCCTGCTGTTCGGCGCCATCGGCCACCCCCGCTTCGATAACGATCCCACCGCCAAGGTACGGCCCGAACAAGGTCTACTCAAGCTCCGCAAAGAACTCGGTCTTTATGCTAACCTGCGCCCCGTCGCGGGATACAGTGAATTGGCCGACCTCAGTCCTCTGCGGCCGGAACGTATGAAGGGGGTCGACATGCTCATCGTCCGGGAGCTCACCGGGGGCATCTACTTCGGGGAAAAGGGACGAAAAGACAAGGGGAACACGGCCTACGATACCTGTACCTACTCCCGCCACGAGATCGAACGCATCGTCAGGATGGGCTTCGCCGAGGCCCGGGCCCGCCGGGGAAAGCTGACCCTGGTCGACAAGGCAAACGTTATGGAAACGAGCCGGCTCTGGCGGGAGATCACCCGCGAACTGGCCGAAGAGAACGATGATGTGGAGCTTAACTTCATGTTCGTGGATAATGCCGCCATGCAACTTATCCTCCATCCGGCTCAGTTCGACGTCATCGTCACCAGTAACATGTTCGGGGATATTCTCTCGGACGCCTCCAGCGTACTGGCCGGCTCTCTAGGATTACTGCCGAGCAGCAGCATCGGCTCCACCGTCGGGATGTTCGAACCCATTCACGGCTCCTGGCCGGAGGGGGCGGGGCAGGATCGGGCCAACCCCGTCGCGGCTATCCTCTCCGCAGGTATGCTATTGGACCACCTCGGACTGCGAACGGAAGCGAATGCCATCCGCCTGGCCGTTAACCACACCCTCGCCGCCGGTGTCGGTACGGAAGACCTACGCCCCCGGGAGGTGGTCGGAACGAAAGTGTTCGGCGAACGCATCGTCGCCGCCATTCAGCGGGATTAGCCAGCGAGGCCATAATAAAAGGGCACGGTAACATCCAGGATAATGGTGTCTTCCGGTCGCCGATCGTTCGGCGGCTTGAACTGCAGGTAACGTAATTCGTGCATCCCCGTCGTCAGGCTATCCAGCGGTACGAAGCCAACCGCTTCCGGCACCAGTACGTCCGATGCCCGGCTTAAGAAAAAGGTTTCGTTCGGCACCCGAACTTCGTCTACGTATACTTCAAATCCGATCAGTAGACAGGACAAAGCCTGAGGGGTCAGGAGAACTTTGTTCGTATCCTGGTAGCTCCGTCCGTCGTAATACCCGCTGCGGCTGGAGTAGAACATATCCGACTGAATGACCGAGGGGTGCAACTCAGGCATCTTCGGGCAACGGTGCGCGGTATAGTTTGCGTGTCGGTCCGTCAGTGGTATACTGATCCGTAGGGGTGAGGTGTGAATGATCTCTGAGGGTATGACTACTGCTCCGGATCGGTCATCATCATCCAATCGGTCGGCGTAATGGTGGTAGTCCAGGACAAAGGTCGAGTTGTAGTCCTGGTTAAAGTAGTCATCTGCAATGAAGGCGTTCGCGTGAATGCTGAAATTCAGTGCGGTAAAGGTGACCACCAGGTAGGGCACCAGCAGATAGATCAGTCGGCGCCCGCCCGCCCGGTTCAGCAAATTATAGTACAGGGGGCGGTACAATCGGGCCAAAGTTACCCATCCGAAAAAGCGGTAAAGTGGATAGTAAACCGTGGATAAGCGTCGAAATCGCTTAAAGTAGCCCGCCGTGAGAAAGTCGATCAGGTAGAATAGGGCGCTAAGTGTATACACGACCAGAACCGCCAGGATGGTATATACGACCCAGGTCGGGGCGACATCGGTACTCACGTAGCGGCCGAGCGTGGCCGATACCATAATAACGGAGAAAAAACTGACCGTAGCCCCGATAAGCAGAAAGGTAAAGGCAAAAACCAGACTGGCCCCATCGTCCAGCCGCTTGATGTAGGCGTCGAAGTCCCCGTTCCGCCCCCGCAGAAAACGCAGGAAGCGGGGGGCCAACCGCCGCCGGTGGTAGGAGGTCTTGCCCATCACGGACCGGCTACCCAGTGCCCCGATCCACAAACACCGAATGACGACGTGGAAGAAAAAATTCGTCAG
>CAZKPE010000062.1:0-12681 GCA_964554545.1 uncultured Lewinella sp. | reverse complement strand
GTTAGCGCCCTATGCAAATTCAACGAACCGATTGGCGCCAACCAGTCCTGTTAGCCGCGGCTACCTACAATATCCTTTGGGGTGCCTGGGTAGTCCTCTTTCCCGACCAGGTGTTTTGGCTTGTGGGGATGGAGCTTCCCCGCTACCCGATGATCTGGCAAAGCGTGGGGATGATCGTGGGGGTTTACGGTATCGGCTACGCCATCGCGGCTAGCGACCCGGACGGACAGTGGCCCATCGTGCTGGTCGGCTTTCTCGGTAAGGTATTCGGGCCTATCGGTTTTATCTACCACTTCTGGCTGGGCAATTTTCCCGCCGGCTTTTGGTGGATCACCCTCTTCAACGACCTGATCTGGATCGTCCCCTTCTTCCTTATCCTGAGAACCGCGCACCTGCGTTCGCGCCAACTTAATTAACCTCCGCCGTCCGGATCACCTGTACCACTTCCTCCATCAAATCCCGCTTCTTACGGCCCGGGGCGTACACGAAGCCATCCACCAGGACGAGTTCGTTGGTGCTGGTGTCGTTGAGCAGGTAGGAGACAAAGGGGCCGGCCAGGTAGTCGTTCTCGATCTCCCAGATGCCGCGGCCCTCGATGGCGAAGGCGCCATTCAGCTCGGTCGCCTCGGTAAAGAGGGGAAGGTCCTCGTCGTTGATGCGCATGTAGGTATTGTCGGTGGTGGAGCTGATGTACTCCCGGCCGACCTGGTTGCGAATGTCCTTAAGCCCCTGCTTGGAGAGCTGGGCCTGATCGCGGTAGGGCACTTTGGTGACCATGATATTCAGGCTCGCGCCCTGCACTTCTTTGCGAAGCCAGACGACGTCTTCGGCCGCTAGCGGGACCCGGTCGTATCCCCCCGGTACGTCGAGGTAGGCCCCGGCGACCTGGCGGACGGTGTCGCCCAGCTTGCGGTTGCTGCCCTCGAACCAGGTGGTGACCCGCATCCGCTCGTCCTCTCCCTGCTGGATCCGCTTTACCACGCCGGGGTACACCGAACTCATTCCATTGAGTAGTTCGTTGTGGTTTTTGCCCATGATGTAGACCAACTGCTGGCCGGTGGCCCATTTATTGCGCGCCACGGCCGTCCCGAAGCCTTCCTGCCGGACCTGCTGAATCTTGGCGTCGCTGAGATCATTGAGGACCATCTGGGTGGTGGGACTGTCTGCATCACTCAAATCAGCGAGTACGACATAATTCCGCAACTGCCCCCAGCTGGGCTCGGCGGCCACCCGTTCGGGCTCGATGAAACGCACGTCAAAAATGGGCTCCGGCTGCGGCAGGATGATATAGGGCGCCTCGAAGAAATAGGCTACCGAATCACCTACGCCGGCCTCCCAGGTGCTGCTGTCGGCGATCACGACCAAGCTGTTGATCTTACCGAAAGCAGAGGGGGTGGGCTGGAGCGTTCTTTGTACATCCTCGGTACAGCCACTCAGGAGCAGGGTGCCAAGTAAGACGAGGAGGAAAATAGCGTGGCGGATCAGGGACATGGACGGGTGAATTCTAATCAGCGAACAGATGAGGAAAGGCACGGTTTTGGCGGGTGCCCCGTGGCTAAATGTCGCCTATAATTCCAAATCCGCGATCGCGGCCCACACCAGCCCGGATTCAAACCCCCGGCTGAACATATAATCGGCCAGTTTGCGTCGCTTCAGATAGGGGTGGAGCCCGGCCTTCTCGCCGTCGCTTCGCCGCTGTAATTCCCGGCAGAGCGTATCGTAGTAGGCCGACTCGTCGATCTCCTTCATGGCCTGTTTGATACAGTAGGCACCAATTTCCCGCTCCCTGAGGCCATTACGGATTTTGTACCGCCCCCAGCGCTTCATCCTGAACTTGCCCCTTGCGTAGGAGCGGGCGAAGCGTTCCTCGTCGAGGTACTTCTCCCGGATCAACTCGGCGATCACCTCCTCGGCGGCATCCCCGTAGTAGCCGAGCTCGTGGAGCTTTTCGCGGGCCTCCTTATGGCAGCGGTCCTGGTAGGCGCAGTAGTGCTGCAGGGCTTCCAGGGCCTGCTCGGCAGTATAGACCACTTTTTTTGGAGGGGGAAAAGCGATGTTGAAACGATTTGTTGCAAATGTACGATTTGTATGCTTTCCTTGCCCGAGCTATCTTGTCGACACACACTTCTCTACTTTATGGACTTTGACTTTATCTCCACCGACCTGTCGGATGCCCTCTGGTTGTACATACCCCGCGTAATAGGAGCCTTGTTGCTGCTTATCGTCGGCTTCTGGATTGCGGGCAAGCTGGGAAATTTGGTGAACCGTCGTCTGGATAAACAGGGACGAATCGACCCTACGGTATCGCCCTTCCTCCGCTCCATCGTCGTGACCGGCTTTAAGGTACTCGTGGTGCTGGCCGTCGCTTCCATGCTTGGCATCGAAACCACCAGTTTCCTGGCCATCTTCAGTGCGATTGCCTTCGCGATCGGTCTGGCGCTGTCCGGCACCCTCGGCCATTTTGCCAGCGGGGTGCTGCTGCTGGTCTTCCGGCCCTACCGGGTGGGCGACGTCGTGACCATCGGGGGCGGGGAAACCGGCGTCGTACTGGAAATCCAGATCTTCAACACCGTTCTGAAGAACGCGGATAACAACCGGATCATCATCCCCAACGCCCAGGTCACCGGGAACGTGATCAAGAACCTCAGCGGCCAGCAAACCATGGGAGTTACGCTAACTTTCGGAATCGGCTACGATGACGACATCGACAAGGCCCGGGAGATCATCCTTCGCGTAAGCCGGGAGTGTCCGTACACCATTCTACCGGAACCGGCTCAGGCCGTCGTCGTTTCCGGGTTAGGAGACAGCTCGGTCAATCTCACGACGCGTCCGTACGTAGCCAGTGCCGACTTCTGGGCAACTAAATTTTATCTGCTCGAGCACGTGAAGAAGGCCTTTGACGCGGAGGGTATCAGTATTCCGTACCCGCAGATGGATGTGCATTTGGATAAGTAAAGGCCGCTGCGCGGATGGACCCGCACCCCGCACCCCGCACCTCAACTACCCAAAATACTTCACCCTCCTGACCTCCTCCTCCGATAGAAAGCGGTAGAAGCCCCGGGGGAGGTTCTTTTTGGTGAGCCCGGCCAGGTAGGTGCGGTCGAGACGTTCGACGGTGTAGCCCAGGTGCTCGAAGACGCGGCGGACGATGCGGTTGCGCCCACTGTGGATTTGCAGGGTGACCGAGCGGGGCTCACCCTCCTTCGTATAGCGGGCCCAGTCGACCTGGAAGGGGCCGTCTTCGAGGTCCAGGCCGGCTTCGAGTTTGGCGAGATCGATCGGGGCGAAGGAGCGATCGAGGTAGGCTTCGTAGATTTTGGAGGTTTCGTAGCGGGGGTGTGTCAGGCGGGTGGCCACGTCGCCGTCGTTGGTGATAAGGAGTAGTCCGGTAGTGTCGCGGTCCAGGCGGCCGACGGGGAACAGGCGAACGTTCTTCAGGGCGGGCTCGTCGAGCAGGTCCATGACGGTGGTGCGGTCGTGTTCGTCGTCGGTGGTGGTGATGACGTTGCGCGGCTTATTGAGGAGAAGGTAGAAAAAATGCTTACTGGGCGAGACCTCCTGCCCCTGATACTCGACGGTATCACCTTCCTGCACCTGGTAGGCCGGATTCGCTAGCACCTCTCCGTTCACCTTCACCTTGCCGGCCTTGACCATGTCGCCGGCCGTTCGTCGGGAAGCGACACCGGAATGCGCGATGTACTTATTCAGTCGCATCCCGACGTGGTCGTCGGCCGCCCGCTCCAGTCCGGGAGGCAGGGGAGAGTTGCGGGCCTGGGAACGTTGGAAGCGGCGGGGGGTCTTCATGCGAAAATCTTCGTTAAGCGGTAGTTAAACTAATGCCACTCACTAGCTGCCAATGAGCGGAAAGTACGTCTACTCAGCAAATCAATTAATCATGCAAAAGTTAGTTATCTTTCTTGTTTGCTCGCTCTGTTCCCTGGCTCTGGATGCTCAGTTCGGAGTAAAGGCAGGAGTCAGCTACGGATTAACCTACGGCAATCGGCAGGTCATCGAGGGGCAGTCCATCGAAAGCTACCGCCCGAGCCTCGGCTACCAAGTGGGGGTCAGCGGCCGGGTGGTCAAGCTGGGGCCAACCCTGGCCGTCGCCGCCGAGCTCGTCTACGAATCGCGCCGTAGCGTGACTGGGGTAGACTATGATCTCCCCGAATTCCCGGATTCCGGCGGCCACATTCGAGGGGACGTCCGCAATCGAATGGATTACCTCAGTCTGCCGGTACTACTGACGGTGGCAGGGGAGAAGCTCAGCGTCTATGCCGGCCCGAGTTTCAGCTACCTGCTGTCCGGCAAACGGCGGTACGACGTGGAAGCCCTGTATATCACCATCGCCGGTCCTCAGGTCGTCACGATCGACGATGCCATCGATTTGACCGGGGGGCAGAACTACGAGGGCCCCGTCATCAACCGTCTCAATCTGGCTCTCAACGCCGGCGTGAGCCTGCCCCTGACCTCCGCCCTTGCCCTCGACCTGCGGCTGTACCATACCCTGACCGACGTGACGAACGACTCGGAGGATACCGGGGTGCTGCGCCCGATCAGTGTGGATGGATCGATCTTCGAGCGGGACGATTTCGATAGCACCCTCGGAGTGCAGGCGAATCTGGTTTTTCGGTTTTAATCCATTCATCGCACCTGCGCGCCGCCGCACAGAACCCCCGCCGCCGCCCGCTGTTATTCTGGTATGTTCCACACCATGACCACCCCCGACGACCTGCAGACCGCCCTACAGGCCAGCCACGAACAACCCATCGTGATTTTCAAGCATTCCACCTCCTGCCCCTTCAGTGCCCGCGCGCAGGAACAGGTCGCCAACGCCAAGCACGACATCGAGGTCTACGGACTCGTCGTGCAGTACGCCCGCGATCTTTCGGAAGCCGTAGCGGAAAAACTGGAGGTGGAGCACGCCAGCCCTCAGGCCATCGTCGTGCACAAAGGGAAAGCGATCGACAAATACTGGCGCTCGGAGATCAAGGAGAAGACATTGAAGGAGCGGGTGAACGCATTAGCGAAGTAGAGCCAGGTCGCCGGCGGCCCGGCCGACGGCTGTGGTATGATCCCTCCCTCCGAACTGATCCTGCGGCCCGACGGCTCGCTCTACCATCTGCATCTGCTGCCGGGGCAGGTGGCGGATACCATCATTACCGTCGGTGACCCGGAGCGGGTAGAACGCGTCAGTCGCCGTTTCGACCGGGTGGAGTTGCGGGTGGCCGCCCGGGAATTCGTGACCCACACCGGCGAACTGAACGGCAAACGCCTCAGCGTCATCTCCACGGGTATCGGTACCGACAACGTCGACATCGTCCTGAATGAGCTCGATGCCCTGTTCAACATCGACCTGGCGCGTAGGGAGGTACGGTCCGAGCTGACCGAACTAAGCTTTCTGCGGCTGGGGACCAGCGGCGCTTTTCAGCCCGACCTGCCCCTCGATAGCTTCCTGCTCTCCGAAGCGGCCCTGGCCATGGACGGTTTACTGCCGTTTTACCTGACTGAGGTGGAGCCCGATCCTCTGGCCATTGAGCTGAGTAAGCATCTAAATGCGGCGGGGCAACAGCTTCCCGTCCCTACGCTTATTGTCCGTCCCCGCCATCCGGAGTACTTGCGGCACGTGCGTGCGCGAGGTCTTAAACGGGGGCTCACACTCACCGCGGCCGGCTTCTATGCCCCCCAGGGAAGGAGCCTGCGGTTGCCGTCGGACTTAGATGCAGACCGACTTTCCGTCCTGCGCTCGTTTGAGGGTGAAGGGCTCCGCATCACGAATATCGAGATGGAGACGGCCGGCCTGTTCGGTTTGGCTACGGCATTAGGGCACCGCTCGGCTTCGCTGTCCGTTCTACTGGCCAATCGGGCCGCGGGAACCTTCAGCAAGCGGCCGGCTAAATCGGTAGAGCAGCTTATCGATTTGGGCCTGGATTTTCTTACCGCATAGAAAAGCAAGGGGGCGCGGACGCAGGTATAAAAAAACCAGGGAAACTTTAAAACTATTCAAAGTTTCCCTGGTTTGCGGAACGTGACTGCGATGAACAAGGAAAATTTGCAACTAATCCGTGCGGCGGGGGAGTTGTTTATGCGGATCGGCATCCGCAGCGTGAGTATGGACGACATTGCCCGGGAGCTGGGCATCTCCAAGAAAACCCTCTACCAACTTGTAGCCAACAAAGAGGATTTGGTCAGTCAGGTACTGGAGCAGGACACCTGTGAAGACTTGATGGTGCTGCAGAAGAACCGGAATGAGTCAACTGACGCCATCGATGAGTACCTCCGCAACAGCCGCTATTTCATCCGGCAGATGCGGCAGATCAACCCCACGGCCATGCACGATTTGCAAAAGTATTATCCCGGCCTCTTCACCAAACAGATCAAGGCCCACCACCACGAGTTCAAGCAGGGCATGATCGATAACCTGGAGCGGGGCATGGAGGAAGGACTCTACCGGGCTGACCTGGACGCGGACATCATCGCCACTTGCTACATCGCCATGATGATGATGATCATCGACCGGACGGTCTTTCCCGCCCAGGACCGGCCGCTGACCGAGATCATCCGTCATCACGCCACCTACCACCTCAATGGCATCGTCAACCAGTTCGGCCGCGATCGCCTCGACCTCTACCTGAAGCAAGAAGACCTCCCTTAAGCTCACCCGATGAAAACTATCCTATCGCTCCTGCTGCTGCCGCTCGGCCTCGGTTTAGCGGCCCAGGAGACCGCCGTGCCGGTCTTTACCCTGGAAGACGCCGTCAGCTACGCCTACGACAACAGCAACACCATCCGCAATGCCCGGGTCGATATCCTGGACGCCGAGCAGAACGTCAAGGAGCGGCTCAGTACCGGACTGCCGCAGATTAATGGCACGCTGGACTACACCTACTACATAAAGGTACCCGAGCTACCGCTGCCTGAGAACTTCCCATCCGATCCTAATGCACCTCCGTCGGATGAACCCGGTACGATTGCCTTCCAGCGAAAGAATAACTTCGTAGGGGGGCTTTCCATTACCAGCAGCCTCTTCGACGGTTCCTACTTCGTGGGGGTACGGGCGGCCCGGGCCAGTCGCGACTACTTTAACCTGCAGTTGGAGGATACCGAGCGGCAGGTGCGCAATCAGGTCACCCAGAGCTACTTCCCGGTGCTGCTGCTGTCGACCAACGTCCGGATACTGGACCGCAACATCGAAAACCTGGAAAAGCTGCTGCGGGAGACCCGTGCCCAGTACGAGGCCGGCTTTGTAGAGCAGTTGGACGTCGACCGCCTGGTGCTCAGTCTGAATAACCTGAAAGCCAGCCGCAACGACCTGGAGCAACAGCGGGAGAATGCCCTACGGGGACTAAAATTCGCCCTCAACTACCCCGAAAGCGAGGACTTGGCCGTTGCCGACGACCTGGAAGCCCTGGAGCTGGAAGTCGAGGCCGCCGCCCTGACCTCCGACATCCCCTACCAGCAGCGCAGTGAGATTCGACTGCTGGATGAGACGCTCGGGTTGCAGGACCTTAACATTGATCTGCAGAAGGCTGCCTACCTGCCTAAACTGAGTGCAATAGCCTCCGGTCAGTATCAATTTCAGGGCGATAAACTCAACGATGGTTTCTGGATCCCAACGGTGCTGGTGGGGGTATCGGCCCAAATCCCGATCTACGACTTCGGGGGGCGAAGCGCTCGCCTGGAGCGGGCCCGGCTGGACAAGGAAAAGGTGGTCAACCAACGTAATGACGTCATGCGCGGTATTGCCCTGGAAGTCATCAATGCCCGCGGTACCTTCAATACGGCCCGGGAGCGACTCGCCACTAACAAGGATAACCTGGAACTGGCCCAGCGCATCTACGAAACCACCCAGATCAAGTACACCGAAGGCGTCGGCGGCAGCATCGAGGTCGTACAGGCCGAGCAGCAGCTCTACGAGGCTCAGGCCAACTACCTCAACGCCCTCTACGACACTTTGGTCGCCAAAGAAAACCTCTACATCGCCCTCGGCCGAGATTAACGAACTATGAAATACTTCTCCTTACTCCTGTTTGCCGTATTGCTTTGCACCTGCGGCCGCGCCCCGGAAGACGAAACGCCGGAGACCGTCGAGGAAATCCAGACCGCCCTGAAGGAACGCCGCGCCTCCCTGCGTGAGCTGACCAAGGAGGTCGAGACCCTGGAAGAACGGCTGGCCGAGCTCGACCCCGACTTCGCGCCGATGACCACCCTGGTCGCCTACGAAACCGTTGGTACCGCCGACTTTGAGAATTACGCCACCGTGCAGGCAACCGTACGCGCCGCCGAGACCGCCATGGCCACCCCCGAAATCCCCGGTCGCATCCTGCGCATGAACTTCGAGCAGGGAGACCCCATCCGGAAGGGGCAACTCGTGGCCGTGCTCGACGTGGAGGGTACCGAAACCCAACGCGCCGAACTGGAAACCGCCGCCGAGTTGGCCAAGACCGTCTACGAGCGGCAGCAGAAGCTCTGGGACCAGAACATTGGCTCCGAAATCCAGTACCTGCAGGCCAAGAATAACTACGAGCGCATCCAGAAGCAACTGCAGCAGATCGACGTGCAAGCCAACAAGCGCAACGTCTACGCCCCCCTGAGCGGGACGGTCGAAAGCGTGATGATGCGTACCGGCGAAAGCGCGATGCCGGGTGCTCCGATCCTCAGCATCATTTCGACTAACGACCTGGACGTGGTGGCCGACGCCAGCGAGGACCTGCTCGCCAAAGTTAATTTGCGGGACCAAGTGATGGTGCGGGTACCCGCCCTTAACCTGGACTTCCGCGCCCCCGTCAGCCGGATCGGACGCACCGTGGACCCCGCCAACCGCACCTTCGAGGTGGAGGTGGACGTGCCGCGGCAGTACGTGAATCAGTTGAAAGCCAACTTACTCGCCGAGGTCGAGATATTGGACTTTTCCGCCGAGGACCTCATCGTAGTGAGCCAGGATCAGATCCAGCAGGACGTAGACGGCCGCCGCTACGTATTTACCGCCGAGGAGGACGCGGAGGGGGCCATCGTAGCACGCAAGACCTACGTCACCACCGGCCCGAGCTACGACAACCGCGCCGTGATCGAAGACGGACTGGCGGCCGGCGACCGCATCATTACCAGCGGCGGTCGTGGCCTCACCGACGGACAGCCCATCGCCCTGAGCCAATCACCCCAGCAAACCACCGCGACCAATGGCTAACTCCCAAAAACGGACCTTCGGGCTCACCAACCTTTCGGTCGACAACGGCACCAGCGTCTTCCTGCTGGCCATTATGATCCTGATCTTCGGGCTCTTCGCCTACGACCAGGTGCCGAAGGAGCAGTTCCCGGAAGTGGAACTGCCGCAGGTCTACATCAACACCCCCTACTTCGGCAACTCGGCCGCCGACATCGAGAGTCTCGTGACCCGTCCGCTTGAAAAGGAACTGCAGGGCGTGGACGGGGTGAAGGTCATCCGCTCGACCAGCGTGCAGGATTTCAGCGTCATCACCGTCGAATTCAACAGCGACGAAGACTTCGACGATGCCCTGCGCCGGGTGAAGGACGCCGTGGATATCGCCAAGACCGAACTGCCCACCGACCTCGATACCGACCCGACCGTACTGGAGATCAACCTGAGCCAGTTCCCCATCGTGACCGTCAACATGAGCGGTGACTTCCCGCCGGAGGAACTGCGCCGCTACGCCGAACTCATGGAAGACGAGCTCGAGGAGGTCGACGGCGTGAGTGCCGTGAACCTGAAGGGCATCCAGGAACGGGAGATCGAGATCGCCGTCGACGTACGCAGGATGGAAAGCCTGAAGATCAGCTTCCAGGACATCGAGAACGCCATTGCCGGGGAAAACCTGACGCTGTCGGGCGGCGAGATCGTCAACGACGGCGTACGAAGGGCCATCCGCGTGGTCGGGGAGTACGACGACGCCCGGGAACTGGCCGGAACCATCGTCAAGAATGAGAATCAGCGGCTGGTATACCTGCGTGACATCGCCGACGTAACCTTCGGCTACGAAGAGCCCAAGAGCATCGCCCGGGCTGATGGGCTGCCCGTGATCAGCCTGGACGTCATCAAGCGGTCGGGGGAGAACCTGCTGTCCACCGCCGATGGGGTGCAGGAAACGATCGCCGAAGTATTACGGCAGCTGCCCGACGATCTGAGCATCACCTTCTTCAACGATCAGTCGGACAATACCCGCAGCGAGGTCGACAACCTGGAGAACAGCATCATCTCCGGGGTGATCCTGGTGGTAGTCGTGCTGCTCTTCTTTTTGGGATTACGCAACGCCCTTTTCGTGGGGATCGCCATTCCGCTCTCCATGCTGATGGGTATCCTGTGGATCTGGCTGTCGGGGGTTACGCTGAATATCGTCGTGCTCTTCGCCCTCATTCTGGCCCTGGGGCTGCTGGTGGATAACGGCATCGTCATCGTCGAGAACATCTACCGCTACCTGCAGCTTGGGGAGACGCCGGAGCGGGCCGCGAAGTACGGGGCGGGCGAGGTGGCCTGGCCGATCATCGCCTCTACGGCGACCACGCTGGCGGCCTTCAGTCCGCTGGCCGTCTGGCCGGGCATCGTGGGGGAATTCATGAAATACTTTCCCATCACGCTGATTCTGGTGTTGGTGAGTTCGTTGATCGTGGCGCTGGTCATCAATCCGGTGCTGGCCAGTCGGCTCATGTCGATCGAGAAGCGGGCAGAGACCCCGGCCGGTCGGCGGCGGAAGGTGAAAAAAACGCTCATCACGGCCGGGGTGATGATGGGTGTCGGGCTGATCGGTCTGCTGGCCGGGTACACGCCCCTGTTCAATCTGATGGTGATCGCGACCGTGGTGACCCTGGTCTACTTTTTCCTGCTACGCCCAGCATCTTTTGCCTTCCAGGATAGCTTCCTGCCCTGGCTGGAGCGGAAGTACGACCGCTTCATCGGCTTCGCGCTGCGGTGGAGTAAGTCGATGATGTTCGGTACCATCGGACTGCTCTTCGTGGCCCTGGCACTTAGTGCGATCCGTCCGCCGCAGGTTGAATTCTTCCCCAGTGCCGACCCCCTGTACGTGAACGCCTTCGTCGAGCTGCCGATCGGGGCTGACATCGAGGCGACCGACGAAGTGACCCGCGTGCTGGAGGATCGGCTGCTGGCCATGCTCGAACCGTACGGCGAGGTGGTGGAGGCGGTACTGACCCAGATCGGGGAGAACACCTCCGACCCGAACGCGCCACCCGAGCCCGGCTTCACGCCGAACAAGGCCCGCATCACGGTCACCTTCGTCCCCTACCGGGAGCGGGGCGGCGTGAGTACCCGGGAAATCATGGAGGAAATTCGGCAGGAGGTACGGGGTATTCCCGGCGTGAAGGTCAGCGTGGACCAGAACGCCAACGGGCCGGCCACCGGCAAGCCCATCAACCTGGAAATCAGTGGGGAGGACATCGACCGACTCGTGACCCTGGGGGACGACGTGACCAACTACATCAACCAGCAGGGCATCCCCGGTATCGAGCAACTCAGCGCCGACATCAAGATCGGGAAGCCTGAGCTGCTCGTGAAGGTCGACCGGGAGGCCGCGCGGCGCTACGGGCTGTCGACCTTCCAGATCGCTTCGGCACTGCGGACGTCCGTCTACGGAAAGGAGATCAGCAAGTACAAGTTAGGGGAGGAGGAGTACCCCATCTTCATCAGGCTCGACGAAAAAGACCGCAACCGGGTTGAGAACCTGCTCAATCAGCGCATCACCTTCCGCGACCCCTCGAACGGGCGCATTACCCAGGTGCCGATTAGTACGGTAGCCAGTGTGGAGTACAGCAGCACCTACAGCTCGATCAAGCGGAAGGACCTGGACCGGGTCATTACCATCAGCTCCAACACGCTGGACGGCTACGTGGCCAACGACATCATACCGGAAATCGATGCCGCCCTGCAGAACTACGACTGGCCGCAGGGTTTCAGCTACGAGTTCACCGGTGAGCAACAACAACAGCAGGAGGACGTCGGCTTTCTGCTGGGGGCCTTCGTCTTCGCCCTTTTCCTGATCTTCATCATCATCGTGGCGCAGTTCAACTCGATCAGTTCGCCTTTCATTATCCTGACTTCGGTGATCCTCTCGACCATCGGGGTACTGCTGGGCTACTTTTTCTTCGGGGGTACCTTCTCGGTCGTCTTTACCGGAGTGGGGATCATTTCGCTTGCGGGGGTCGTGGTGAATAACGCCATCGTACTCATCGACTACACCACCCTGCTCATGAAGGAGAAGGTGGAGGTGCAGGGCCTGGAGAAGATCTCCGAACTGCCGCTGTCCGACATCCGGGCGGCCATCATCGAGGGCGGGGCCACGCGTCTGCGCCCCGTACTGCTGACGGCGATCACCACCGTGCTGGGGCTGATCCCGCTGGCGGTCGGCTTCAACTTCGACTTCTTCAGCTTCGTGGCGAACTGGGACGGGCGGCTCTTCATCGGCGGGGACAATACCGCGATCTGGGGGCCCATGGCCTGGACGGTGATCTACGGCTTGGTCTTCGCTACCTTTCTGACGCTGGTGGTGGTGCCGGTGATGATGTGGCTGCTTTACAAATCACGTCGTCGGGTGCGCAAGACGGTGAACAAGTGGCGGTATGAGGAAGAGGGGGTGGAGGTTTTGGAGGTGGAGAGTACTTGAGTAGGAAGTAGGAAGTAGGAAGTAGGAAGTAGGAAGTAGGAAGTAGGAAGTC
>CAZKPE010000061.1:0-17476 GCA_964554545.1 uncultured Lewinella sp. | reverse complement strand
ACAACCCGACTCTTTGATTTACAAAGTTCTTTAACCTTTCACCGAATTTCCGCGTTGCCTCTCCATGACTCCCTTCGTCCACCCCCACTCCATCGTCCGCCGAATTTGGGGAGACGGCGACACGATCCTGCTGATCTTCGCCGGGGCCGCCGCCGAGTTCGCGCTCAATAAGGCCGTCGACTGGCTTTACTTCACCGGCCGCCTGCCCGCCGATCCGCTGGGGAGGTTGTTTTCGACGGTCACCTACGCCCGCCGGATCGTGTTTTCGGAAGAAGAAGACGCGCTGCGGACCATCGATGCCATGGCCCACATCCACGCCGCCGTCGAGGAAAAACGGGGGATGCACATTCCCGACTGGGCCTACCGCGATGTGCTGTTCATGCTCATCGATTACAGTATGCGGGCCTTCGAGGTACTGGAACACGAACTGACCGTGGCGGAACGGGAGGAGGTATTTACGGTATTTAACCGGGTCGGTCGCCGGATGGGCGTGACCGGGCTTCCGGATACCCTATCCGATTTCGAGCGAATGCGGGCCGACCACCTGGAACGAAACCTGATACGCAGCCGCTATACCGATGATCTGTACCGACAGTACCGAAAGCACCTGGGGGCCCTGCGTTACTTCCTGCTGCGGGAAGCCCAGTTGCTCGTGGTACCCCACCGGGTGAGCCGGATGCTGAATATGCGGGGCACTTCCCTGCTGTATCCCCTCATCGCCGTTTATAAATTTAGCCGGCACCTCCGACTCGACCGGGTGATGAAAGCCCTGATCCTTCCCTCCGACTACCAGGATGAGATCCGGAACCTGGACGTGGCACCGGTCTTCCGTCGGAGCTAATCTTCGTAAGTTGTAGCCCGCTGCACTTGCCCTAAATCCATCCGCCCATGGACCGCCCCCACATCCCTACCCTACCCGCGACTAACCCCGAAGAGGCTTTTCAGAACGACACCCTCCGGCCCATTCTGAAACAACTCGATCAGCTTCTACGCACCGTCTTCGGTCACTTCCTGGTCAAGCGCAAGGTGCGCCCCGAGCAACTTCCGGCCGGCCGGCGGGCGGCCAAGATCAAGGAGTTGGTGACCCGCGATAACCGCCTACGCGGACTGCTTTTCGGGATGGTGGTCGGCCACTTTACCGAAGCCGAGGCCCGCTACTACGTGGCCAACGAAAGCGGGGTGAACCGCCGGCTTACCAATCTGCTGACGGAGCGGCTACTCGCTGATTCCTAGCGGGCGTATACCTCACGTAATTGTCGGGTCAGTTCCCGGTAGGCCGGTGCTCCGGTTTCGGACACCTGCTCGCCCCAGCGCGCCTCGATCATGATTGGGCCGGTGTAGCCCTCCCCCCGCAGGACGGCAAGGTAGGGCCGGAAATCGTCACCGCGGACACCGGGGGGCGTACGATCCTCGCGCTCGGCGATCTCGGCGTACACCGCGTAGGGGCCGGTACCCGCGATGTCGGCCGCCGGCTCGCCGTTCACCAGCATGTGGTAGATGTCCACGCACAGCCGGAAGTTGGGGTGCTCTACCGCGCGGACAACGGCTAATGCCTCCCGCAGGCTGATGATGAAATTGCACTCTTTCGTATTCAGATTCTCCAACACCAGGGTGACGCCATAGCGCTCGGCCGCTCGGGCGACCCGACCGGCCATATAAATGAATTGAGCCGTGGCCGTCGTATAGCTAAACCCGTCTGGCACCCGCCGCGAACCTCCGCTTCCCCAGGTGATGACCCGCACCCCCGCGGCCCCCGCCCGCCGCAGAACGACCTCTACGTAGTCCAGCACCGCGCGCTCGTCCACGTCTGGACCTACCACCTTCAGGTTGGCGGGTATGAACAGATTACAGGCATAGAGGGGCAGGGCGGCGGAGCGGATACGGGGCAGCAAGCGCGCGAATTCTTCCTCGCTGACGTTGCGGGGGGAAAGGAGCCGGGGCGTCGCGTCGGTTAGGTAGGCAAAGCCCTGGGCGGCCAGCAGGGAGTCAGCTTCCAACCGGTGTACGATACCCACCGGGGGCATACGCCCGATCTCCTGTGCCGCCGCCGGTTGCCAGCAGCAAATCAATAGGATCAACCAACAGCCCATTATCTTCATACCCACAAAAGGTACGTAAAAACCGTACATTCTCAGTTCAACCCGTCGTCATGCGCCTAGTCCTTTTCATTTTGTTCGGTTTACTCTGCACCTGCGCCCGCGCCCAGGAGGAACGCCCGCCCAACTTCGTCATCATCTTCGCCGACGACCTCGGCTACGGTGACCTGAGCAGCTACGGCCACCCCACCATCCGCACCCCGAACCTGGACCGCATGGCCCGGGAAGGACAGCGGTGGACGAGCTTCTACACCGCCGCCAATATTTGCACGCCTAGCCGCGCCGCCCTGCTGACCGGAAGGCTGCCGATACGCAGCGGAATGATCAGCGACAAGCAGGGGGTACTGTTCCCGGACAGCCACGAGGGATTGCCCGCCGAGGAGATCACCCTGGCGGAACTCCTGCAGGGCGCCGGCTATGCCACGGCCATCATCGGCAAGTGGCATCTGGGCCACCGGCCGGCCTACCTGCCCACCAATCACGGCTTCGATTACTACTTCGGCATCCCCTACTCGAACGACATGAGCAAGGTGAGCGACCGCCACTGGCGGGATTTCTGGGACGTACCCCGCGACAGCATCACGCCGGCCAACTTCGACGTGCCGCTGATGCGGAACACCACCGAGATCGAGCGGCCCGCCGACCAGCATACCATCACCCGGCGGTATACGGAGGAAAGCATGCAGTTCATCCGGGAGCACGAGGACGAGCCCTTCTTCGTCTACCTGGCGCACAACCTGCCCCACGTGCCCCTCTTCGCCTCGGCGGAGTTCACCGGGCGCAGCGAGCGGGGGATCTACGGTGACGTAGTGGAGGAGATCGACCACGGCATCGGTCGGATCCTGGACCTGCTGACCGAGCGCGGACTGGCCGAGAACACCGTCGTCGTCTTCACCAGCGACAACGGACCCTGGCTATCCTTCGGGGTGGATGGCGGCAGTGCCGGCCCCCTCTACGCCGGCAAGGGGACCACCTGGGAAGGCGGCCACCGGGTGCCGGGCATCTTCTGGGCCCCGGGGCGGATCGAGGCCGGCGGCATGGTCTCGGAGATGGGCTCCACCCTCGATCTGCTGCCGACCTTCGCCGGTATGGCCGGTGTGAAGGTTCCCGACGACCGGGTGATCGACGGGCTCGATCTGGCCCCGACGCTGCTGTACGGGCAGCCCAGTCCGCGCGACCGCATGTTCTTCTACCGGGGTACGCAGGTATACGCCGCCCGCCTGGGTGCGTACAAGGCACACTACGCGACCGAAGGCGCCTTCGGGCAATTCGGGGAACGGGTCGACCACCCGACACCTTTACTCTACCATTTGGGCATCGACCCGGGGGAAAGCAGCGATATTGCGGATCAGTTCCCGGGGGTGGTCGAAGAGATCAACGCCGCCGTGAAGGCCCACCGCGAGGGGGTCGTACCGGGCCGTGACCGGCTGGTCGCCCGGGGTAACTGAATTCACTCATGCCTACGCTGCTGCTGCTACTGCTTTGTTCATTCAGCCTGTCCGCTCAACTGGACCTGCCCCCCGACTTCCTGGAGCGGCTCGACGGGATGGACGTACGCTTCACGCCCCCCCTCGATAGTGACTACCGCGAGTCATTAGACCAGGTCAACGACTACCTTGACAGCCACTATGCCATGCGTTCGCGGCGGGAGCGGATGGAACTGCGCTTTCACCTACGGCCCGAGCGGCCCGGGGATCGCTACTACCAACTTCCCCACCTGGCGGCAACGAGCCTGGCGATGAACCTGGGGAGTAATGACGACGATGCGGTAACGGCCGTCCACCGCTTCAGTGACGACGAGCTCCGCTTTTACAACGCCGACTGGGCACGGATGTACACTTTCCGGCCAAAACGAAGCTACAGCAAGGGCTACGAACAGGCCCAACTGATCGCGCTGTACCGGGAGGGGCGGGGATTGGCCTACACCGTGCTGCTATTCGACGACGCGCCGGATACGCTGGAAGGGCGGCAGATCTCACTGCGCTTCCGGTAGGTGGATCAATAATTACGCTACCGCCAACACACTCGACTCGGCCAGCACGAACACCCGGTCCCCCGCCCGCGCCTTTACCTCCGCGCAGCCGGTGAACTCTCCGAAGGCAGGTAAGATCCCTTCCGACTCCCCAAAGAAAAAGCAGGGCAGCTTCATCCCGTTGCCGGCCCGGTCCCGCAGTCTGACGCAGGGGTGGACGTGGCCGCAGAGATTATACTGTCCGGGAATGCGCTGCTCCACCCGCAGGGGGTGGTGGCTCAGGGAGAAGGGCCCGAGAGCAATGATCTCCTCGTGCACCTTCAGGCGGGCCTCGGCGTAGCAGGGCTCGGGCAGGATATCGTGATTGCCCGGAACAAGCTCGAAAGAAATGTCGGGATGACCGGCCGTGAACGTACAGAAGCTAGCCCAGACGTGGTTGTGATCGCTGTGAAACAGATCGCCCAGCAGAAGGATACGCCGGGGGGAAAATTCATCGATCAGCAACTGCAGCCGCCCAAAGTTGGCATCGCTGACCGAGCGGGGTACGGCAATGCCCGCCCGCCGGAAGTGCTGCCCCTTGCCGAGGTGGAGGTCGGCCAGGAATAGCACGCCCCGCTCCGGCCAGAACACGGCTCGATCGGGGTGGAGCCGTAGCCGTTCGCCGCGAATGATCACCTCTTCCATAGCCCGCAAAGGTAAGACGGGCGGGGCGGCCAACCGCGGCCGGGAATGTCGTGTTTCTTACCCGATGATCTGGTGGAAGAAAAGACTGTACATGCTGCTGGCCATCGGGCTGTTCGTGGCCTACGCCGTCTATCGCTTACTGCCCTACGTGCACATCCAGATGAGCGACCAGGAGCTGACCGCCTACCTGGCCAGCGCCGACCTGGAGGCTACGGTCGGCTACCTGGAGGGGCCGAGCCGCCGCCTGCGCTACGTGCAAATCGGGGAGGATACCACCAAACCCCTGCTGGTCTTCATTCACGGCGCCCCCTCCTCCAGCGCCTGGTGGCTCACGATGATGCAGGACAGCGCCATCCGTAGCGAGGCCAATATTCTGGCGGTGGACCGGCCGGGTTACGGGGGAAGCGGTCTGGGGCTGCCTATGACCTCGGTTGCGGAGCAGGCTACCCACGTGGCGTCCGTTATTCGCCGTCGGCGGCACCCCGGACAAAAAGTGGTCGTGCACGGAAGTAGCTACGGCGGCACGGTCAGCGCCCGCCTGGCCATGGACTTCCCGAATCTGGTGGACGGGCTTCTGCTCCAATCCGCCAGCATGGCCCCAAAGGAGGAATACACCTACTGGATCACCCACCCCACTTCCCACTGGTCGCTGTCGTGGCTCCTGCCCAGCGGCATCCACACGGCAAACTACGAGAAACTGGCTCACCAGGAGGAGCTGGAGGACATGGCCAACGAATGGCGGCACATCGATGCCGCTACCGTCATCTTGCACGGTACCGCCGACTGGCTGATCTATCCCCGCAATGCCTACTACGCCTGCGATAAGCTCGTCAATGCCGACATCCTCATCCACCACATGGTAGCGGGCAAGGAACACGATCTGCTCTACACGGCCCCCCAGCTACTCAAGCATTACCTGCACTACCTACTACGGGAGGTCCAGGCCTAGCCAGCGTACTTATCGCCCCATAGTTGCCGCATCCGCTGGCTGATCTTCACCTCGGTGGAGTTATTCTCCTGGGGCTGGAAAAAGGCGGTTCCCGAAAGTTCGTCCGGCAGATATTCCTGGGCGGCGAAGTTGCCCGGATTGTCGTGACTGTAATCGTAGTTTTTACCGTAGTCCAATTGCTTCATCAGTTTGGTGGGCGCGTTGCGCAGGTGCAAGGGGACCGGTAAATCGCCGAGATTCCGAACGGCCTGCTGGGCCGCACCGATGGCCTGGTAGCTGCTATTCGACTTGGCGCTCGTCGCCAGGTACACGGCGGCCTGGCTCAGGATGATGCGGGCTTCGGGGTAGCCGACCATCTGCGCGGCCTGGGCGGCGGTCGTGGCCAGCAGGAGGGCATTGGGATTGGCGAGCCCGATATCCTCGGAAGCCGAAATGACCATCCGGCGGGCGATGAACTTCAGGTCCTCCCCCCCTTCGATCATCCGGGCCAGCCAGTACACGGCACCGTTGGGGTCGCTGCCCCGGATACTCTTGATGAAGGCAGAGGCGATGTCGTAGTGCTGTTCGCCCGTTTTGTCGTAGCGGCTCAGGTTCTGCTGCACCCGGTCGGTGATGAATTGGGTATCGAGCACAACGGTCGTTCCGTCCGCCGCCTCGTGGGTCACCAGTTCCAAGACGTTGTAGAGTCGGCGACCATCACCCCCGCTGAGGCGGATCAGGGTATCGTAGTCGGCTACCGTCACGTCCAGTTCCTTCAGGTACTCGTCTTCGGCGAGGGCGCGGTCGACCATTCCAACCAGCTCATCGCGCCCGAGGGGTTCGAGGACGTAAACCTGGGCGCGGGAAAGCAGGGCGGGGATGACCTCGAAGCTGGGGTTCTCGGTCGTTGCGCCAATAAGCGTAACGGTGCCGGCTTCTACCGCTCCGAGGAGGCTATCCTGCTGGGACTTACTGAAGCGGTGGATCTCGTCGATAAAGAGGATCGGGGAGGCGCTACTGAAGAACTTTCCGCGCTTGGCCTTATCAATCGTATCCCGTACGTCTTTCACCCCCGAGTTGACCGCCGACAGCATATAGAAGGGCACCTCCAGTTCCTCGGCGACGATGCGGGCCAGGGTGGTCTTACCAACCCCCGGCGGTCCCCACAGGACGAAGCTCGGCAGCCGCCCCGTCCGGATGGCGCGGCGCAGTACGGCCCCTTCGCCCACCAGGTGGGTTTGGCCGACGTAGTCGTCGAGCGTCCGGGGGCGCATGCGTTCGGCGAGGGGCTGCATGGTGGTGAAGGTAAGTACGGTCAATTCAACACCATCCCCCGGTGCGGTATCCCATCTTCCAGGTACTCCTCCCCTACCCCGCGGAAACCCAGGCTGCCGTAGAAGTCCTGGAGATGGGCCTGTGCACTGATCTTGACCGGCTGACGGCCGTACGCAGCAAAGAGAACCTCCAGGGAATACCGCATAAGGGGACGACCCAGCCCCCGCCCCCGTACCGTTGGGGAGGTGACGACCCGGCCGATACTGGCGTAGTCGGGATAGCTGATGCCCCGCGGCAGGAGGCGGGCATAGGCGACCAGCTTGTCGTCCAGATACCCACCTACGTGGATCGCCGCCTGGTCATTCCCATCGGCGTCCTGGTACCAGCAGGTCTGCTCGACGACGAATACCTCCTGGCGGAGGGCCATAATCTCGTACAGTTCGTCAACGCTCAGCTCACCAAATGCACGGTGACGCCAATTGATATCGAGTTTGTCCACGGGAGCGAATAAACGCATTATCCCACATTGCACCCGCGCGCCGCCGCCCCCCGAGCCGTCATGCAATACCTTTACCCGGGCCACCAAGAGACCTATCCCTTGCGCTACTACCTCATTGCCGGTGAAGCTTCCGGAGACCTGCACGGAGCCGGACTCGTCCGGGAGCTCCGTCGGTTGGACCCCCAGGCCGTCATCCGCGGGTGGGGAGGGGAACGCATGGCCGCGGCCGGGGCCGAGATCGTGAAGGACTACCGCGAGCTGGCCTTCATGGGTTTCGTGGAAGTGGTCAAAAATCTGGGTACCATCCTGCGCAACTTCCGGGAGTGCCGGCGGGATATCGAGGCCTTCGCACCCGATCGGATCGTACTGATCGACTACCCCGGCTTCAATCTGCGGATGGCGAAGTGGGCCCGGCCCCGGGGGTACGACATCACCTACTACATCAGCCCGCAGCTCTGGGCCTGGCACAGTAGCCGCGTCCGCCAGGTTAAGAAAAACGTGGACCGAATGCTGGTCATTCTGCCCTTCGAAGAAGCGTTTTATGCGGAGTACGGAGTAAAGGCCACCTTTGTCGGCCATCCGTTGCTGGACGTGATCGAGCCAACGGGGCCGGGAAGCGGAACCCACGTTGCCCTGCTCCCGGGATCGCGCAGCCAGGAGATCAGCCGTACCCTGCCGGTCATGCTGGAGGTGGCGGCTTCCCGACCCGCGGAGCGCTACGTCATTGCCGCCGCACCGGGGCAGAACCCTTCCGTGTATCGGGAGTTGGTGGAGGGCAGCCCTTCTCCCCCAAACGTAGAAGTGGTAACCGGCGATACCTACGGCATCCTCGGCGGGGCCCGGGCGGCCCTGGTCACGAGTGGGACGGCCACGTTGGAAACGGCCCTGTTCGGCGTGCCCCAGGTGGTATGCTACCGGGGCGGGGCGCTGAACTACTGGCTGGCACGCCGCCTGGTGGCGGACCGGATCAAATATATTTCGCTAGTCAACTTGGTGATGGATGCGGAAGTCGTACCGGAGCTGATACAGGACGAACTGACGCCCGAGCGATTGGGTATGGAGCTCGATAAGATCCTGAACGGCGATCAGCGCGGGGAGCAAAGGCGGCAACTGCTACGCCTGCGTCAAAAATTAGGCAGCGGGGGTGCGGCCCGGCGTGCGGCCACGGCGATCGTCGGCGAGGCTTAGAAGGAGTAGCAGCCGGAGCCACCACGGCCCCATCCACCCAGGCGGACGCCGACCGTGAGGTTAATGAGAAAGTAGAAGTCATCGGCGTCGCCACCGCGGCGGTACTGAAGATTATCGGGTGCCGTTTGGGGGGTTACGCCAGGGTTGGAAAAGAAGGCCCCGTCCGAGGTAGTATTCTCCAGCACCAGGTCGTAGTTGATGCGTCGGCCCGTAATGTCGTCCAGGTAGTCCGTACCGGTAACCCGGCCGCTGACCTCCAGTCCAACGACCACGATATCGGATACCTTGGCTCGTACGCCACCACCGACATGGTAGGTGATGATTCCCAGTTCGTACGGAGCCGGGTCGTACGCACCGCTCTGAATGCCCTGACCTTCCGTAGCCAGTGGCTGCAGATCGTAGTATACGCCTTCCCGTTGTGACTGCGGATTGAAGGAGGTATGTCCGATACCCGCCATGATGTAAGGCGCGACGAAGCGGTCTTCGGGGTCGCCCAGATAGAACAGATCGACCTCGGCGGCCAAGCTGAATTCGTTGATCGGCGTGCGAATGTTGCGCATGACGGGTACCCGCTCATCCTGACTGATACGGACCTCGGTGAGCTTCTCGGTCTGGATGCGGCCGAAGATGCCGTTGAAGCGCAGACCTACCCGACTGATGGGGCGGTACCGGAGGTAGAAGCCGCCAAAAGAATTCCAGTCGGACAAAAATCCGAGGCCGGTTTCACTCAGGTCACCATTATAGGGCATATCACCACCCTGCAACCCGACCTCGAAATACTGCTGCCCGGTTGCGGGTGCGGTAGCGAGTAGAATCAGGGTGACAAACAAAAATTTTAAGGAAATATAGTTCATTTTGCTGAATTGGAGACAAGCGTAAAAGGGGTTACTAACTAAACCGTAAATCGAGAATTAAATTGTTGCTATTATGCAATCCCGGTCCGCCGATATGACGGCGGCATCTTAAAAAGTCACCTATTCAGATTAGTCGAAGTCAGCCTCAGAAACCGGTCCCCTTAACCTCAGGAACCCGGATCGACCCGCCGGAGGTCGGACGGGATGCGTGCAATCGATCCACTTATTAGTACCTCGCTTTCTCACGGAAAGTTCAAAAAAAGGGCGTGCCCTGACCTTTTCCTGCCGAAAGCGTTTCCTTTGCTGAACGATGGCCACCTCCCCCCCCGAACTACCTGCCGACAAGCCCCGCCTGACGCGCGAACGGATGCGCCGATCCCTGCGTATTTTCGCCTACGTGCGGCAGTACCGTTGGCTGTTTCTACTGAGTTTCGTGATCCTGGTAGTCAGCTCGGTGGTCTTTTTAGTGGTTCTTCAGCTACCGGGCGAGGCCATCAACGTGTATCAGGGGAAGGGGAAGTACGGGCTCACGGTCAACGAGGTGTTCCTGCTCCTGGCGGGGCTGGTGATCCTGCAGGCTCCCCTCAGCTACCTGCGCGTGCGGATACAAACGGTGGTGAGCGAACGGGCCATGGCCAGTCTGCGCAAGGATCTTTTCGCTAAGCTGACCTCCCTTAATATTTCGTTCTTCGAGCGGAGCCGGGTAGGTGAGTTGACCAGCCGGATTACGAACGACATCAGTCAGCTCCAGGGTTTATTCAGCCTGACCCTGACCGAGTTCACCCGCCAGATCATCATTCTGCTCGGGGCTTCGGTCTTCATCCTCTTTACAATGTTCCGGCTGGCGCTGGTGAGCCTGGTGGTCTTCCCCTTCGTGGTGGTGGCCGCGATGTTCTTCGGCAAGTACGTGCGGAAAATGACCAAGGCGCGGCAAGAGAAACTGGCCGAGTCGAACGTCATCGTAGAGGAGACCCTACAGAGCATTTCTACGGTAAAGGCCTACACGAACGAAGATTTCGAGCAGGCCCGCTACGGGCGCAGCATCGAGGAATCGGTCGATATCTCCATCCGCACGGCCCACGCGCGCGGGCTGTTCTCGGCCTTCATCGTGTCGGTGATGTTCGGCGCGTTGTTCTTCATCCTTTACCGGGCCATCCTGCTGGTGCAGGCGGGAGACCTTCCGGTAGGAGATTTATTTTCCTTCATCGTTTTTGTTGCCCTGATCGGGGGGTCGGTGGCGAGCCTGGGTAACTTTTATACGGAGATTGTCGCGGCACTCGGAGCTTCGGACCGGGTCATCGACATCCTGGACAGCCTGGAGTCGGAAGCCTTGGCCGGGGAAGGAGAGCCCACGGCAAAACTGAAACCCAGCTCACGGACCGGCGGAGCCATTGTCTACCAGGACGTCACCTTCTCCTACCCCACCCGGCCGGACGTGCGGGTCTTGCGGGGCATTGATTTGCGGGTGGCACCGGGTGAGAAGATCGCGCTCGTCGGGGCCAGTGGCAGCGGAAAATCCACCATCGTCAAATTACTGCTGCGGTTCTACCCGATCACCGGTGGAACGATTGAGGTAGATGACCGATCAATCGATGCGTATGCCCTGGAAGATTACCGGGATATGCTGGCTTTGGTTCCCCAGGAGGTCCTGCTCTTCGGGGGCACGATCAGGGAAAACATCGCCTACGGCAAGCTAGACGCGACCGATGAGGAAGTACGGGCCGCCGCCCGCCAGGCCAACGCCCTGGAGTTCATCGAAAACTTCCCGGAGGGATTTCAGACCCTGGTCGGGGACCGGGGCATCCAGCTGAGCGGTGGGCAGCGGCAACGGGTGGCCATCGCCCGGGCCATCCTTAAAGACCCGAAGATCCTGCTGCTCGATGAGGCCACCAGCAGTCTCGACGCCGAGAGCGAACGCGTCGTACAGGACGCGCTGGACAAACTCATGCGGGGGCGCACCAGCATCATTATCGCCCACCGGCTGGCGACAATCCGGGACGTGGACCGAATCTACGTCATCGAAAATGGCCGGATCGTGGAAAGCGGTACCCACGACGAGCTCAGTGCGCGCCCGCGGGGGGCCTACTCCGCCCTGGCGCGATTACAATTCGACCTGGCCGAATGATCCGAACGTCCGTTGACCTACGCGGCTGCAACACCTTCGGGCTGCCGGCGGTGGCGGAACGCTACCTAGCGCTGACGTCGACTGACCAGCTCTACGATCCCGTCTTTGCCCGCCCCCCTGACCTGATACTGGGTGGCGGCAGTAACGTACTCTTGCTGGAGCAACTACCCGGACTGACCGTTCACGTGCTGATCGGGGGGATACTGGAGGAGGATGGCCGGGGCCGCTTCCTCGTGGCGGCCGGTACGGACTGGAACCAGTTTGTTCGCTATACGCTGGCCGAGGGGTTCGCCGGATTGGAAAACCTCATCCTCATTCCGGGCACCGTAGGGGCTGCACCCGTACAGAATATCGGGGCCTACGGGGCGGAGGTGTCCGAGTTCATCACGGAAGTGCACGTCTGGGAGTACGGCAAGGGGAAGCGGGTCTTACTGCCCGAAGACTGCGACTTCGGCTACCGCGACAGCCGCTTCAAGCGGCAACCCGACCGCTACCTGATCACCGCCGTGGCCTTCGATCTTTCCGGGAAGCGGCCCCTTAAACTGAGCTACGGCGCCATACCCACCGAACTGGAGCGAATGGGCGTCGACCGGCCCACCGCCGCGGACGTGGCCCGCGCCGTGACCAACATTCGCCGGGCTAAGTTACCGGACTGGTTCTTCTACGGCAACAGTGGCAGTTTCTTCAAAAACCCGGTGGTTTCCGCGGATGACCACCAGCGTCTTCTGCGGCGGTTTCCTGACATCCCTTCCTATCCCCTGGCTGATGGGCGCGTCAAACTACCCGCCGGCTGGCTTATCGATCGGGCCGGACTGCGCGGTACGGGAACGAAAACGGTCGGGAGCTACGCGGGGCAGGCACTGGTTTTGGTGAATCGGGGTGGGGCCACGGGTCGGGAAGTGCTTGAGTTCAGCGCCCGCGTGCGGGGCATCGTGAAAGATCGCTTCGGCGTCGCCCTGGAACGGGAGGTTCAGCTCCGGGGTCGGTCGGAGCTAGCCAAACACCCGCACCCCCTGCACCACGGCGAGAATCACCAATAGCCCGCCCATCAGGAAATTGATATTCCGGGTCAGGAAAACCGCCCTGCGGTCCATCCAGTCGGCCAGTCGTACGTATCCTCCGAAGCAAAACATTGCACCTGCGCCCGCGCCCAGGGTAAATCCCGTACGAGCAGTGCCGGAACCGGCCAGCAGCCCATCCGCCAGCAACCAGCCGCAAATGGCAAAAAAGAAGGGGACGGTCAGTAAGTTCATCATCGCCAACCCGGCTCCCTTCAGAAGGGGCCGGCCCCCGTACTCCACCCGCCGGCGGGGTAAGGCGGACCGTTTCGCTTGGATACCCTTGACGATAAAAAAGCAGGCCAGTACCGCGAACACTGCTACGGCCCACTCCCGCATCAGGAGGGTGACGTGGGGGTGGCGGGTAAAGAAGTTAGCGAAAAAGACCGCCAGCCCCGCCTGTGTCGCGAAGGTGAGCGCCATACCCAGGGCGAAACGATAAGCGGTAGCCCGCCCCGCACGCAGGCTTACGCTGACGGCGCTCATATTCAGTAAGCCGGGAAATATGGTAGCCACGGTAGCGGCGAGAAACCCGATCGAAACGGCGGTGAGGGTATCCACTCCCCAAAGGTAGCCCGATGGGGAGGCAATCGCGAAAAATTCCCCACCTTCGTGAGGTACCTAAGCTACACTATACCGTATGGACCCCATCAAAATTAAGTTCGGAACCGATGGCTGGCGTGCCATCATCGCCCAGGAATACACCGTCGACAACGTCAAGCGCGTTGCGGAAGGCACGGCGCTCTGGCTCAAACAGAACGGGGGCAGCCGGGTAGTGATCGGCTACGACTGCCGCTTTGCCGGCGAGCTCTTCACCGAAACCACCGCCCGGGTACTGGGCAAGCACGGCATCACCAGCCTGCTGGCCCCGGCCTTCATTTCCACCCCCATGGTCAGCCTGGGTGTGGTCAAGACCGGCGCCGACCTCGGGGTCGTCATCACCGCCAGCCACAACCCCCCCTCCTACAATGGCTACAAACTGAAGTCGAAGCTGGGCGGGCCGAGCGTACCCGCCGACGTCAGTGCCGTGGAGGAGCTGATCCCCGAAGAGGTCCCCACCGACCTGCCGGAAATGGATGAATTGCGGGAGCGGGGACTGATCGAGGAGCACGACTTCGAGCAAATCTACCTGGACCACGTGCGGGCCAATTTCGACCTTGATCTGATCCGCAACGCCGACTTTGGCATCGCCTACGATGCCATGTACGGCGCCGGACAGTCGGCCATGATCAAACTGCTGCCCGAAGCCCGCCACCTGCACTGCGAGTTCAACCCCAGCTTCCTGGGGCAGGCCCCCGAGCCGATCGGCCGCAACCTGACGCAGTTGAGCGACGTGATCAAAGCCGACCCGAAACTGTCGCTGGGGATCGCCAATGACGGCGACGCCGACCGCATCGGGCTCTTCGACGAAAACGGCGAATTCGTGGATAGCCACCACATCCTCCTGCTCCTGCTGATGTACCAGTACGAGTACAAAGGGATCAAGGAGGGGGAGGTCATCCTGACTTTCTCGGTGACCGACAAGCTCAAGCAATTGGCCGAGATCTACGGACTGGACTACGAGGTGACCAAGATCGGCTTCAAGTACATCGCTGAAATCATGGCCGAGCGGGAAGTCATCGTCGGCGGGGAGGAGAGCGGCGGACTGGCGGTGTCCGGCCACATCCCCGAGCGCGACGGCATCTGGATCGGACTGATGATCGCCGAGTACATGGCCAAGACGAAGAAGACGCTCAATGAGCTGATCCAGGACGTATACGACAAGGTCGGCAGCTTCAACTGCAACCGCGACGACGTACACGTAGAGAACGACCGCAAGTGGGAGATCGTCAAGCAGGCCAAAGAGGACCCCTTCAAGAAAATCGGCCCCTACACGGTCACCGACGTGAAGCACGTGGACGGCACGAAGTTCTTCCTGGACGGCGAGGATCGCTGGCTGATGGTGCGCCCCAGCGGTACCGAACCCGTGCTGCGGGTGTACGCCCAGGGCAGCGACGCGGCCGAGGTGAGAAAAATTTTAGACGCCGGGCGCGAGGAAATGGGCATTTAGTGTTGTTACAAAGGCAACCCCTAACCTGAACGCCAGCTAAATCCCCCCTTCGCCTTGCGCAAACCACTGAAAATACATCCGGAAGGCCGCCGGATGCTCGCGCTCCTGTTCGTGGTGCTCGCGGTCATTATCGTCGTGGTTTATTACCGGGCCCCGAACCAGCTGCCGGTGGTCGGGGTGGCGGCGGGTATCTTCTTCCTGACGATCCTGCAGTTCTTCCGCAACCCCACCCGGATGGTGCCCGAGGAGGCCGATCACCTCGTCTACGCCCCGGCCGACGGCAAGGTGGTGGTGATCGAAGAGGCCTACGAGCCGGAGTATTTCCGGGAGAAGCGGCTACAGGTGAGTATCTTCATGTCGCCGGTCAACGTCCACGTGAACCGCAACCCGGTCAGCGGACTGGTGAAGTACAACAAATACCACCCCGGTAAGTACCTCGTCGCCTGGCACCCGAAGAGCAGCACCGAGAACGAACGGACTACCGTCGTGATCGACACCGGCGAAACGGAGATCCTGATGCGGCAGATCGCCGGGGCCCTGGCCAAGCGCATCAAAAATTACCTGGAAGAAGGCCAACAGGTCGTGCAGGGCGAAGACTTCGGATTTATTAAATTTGGCAGCCGGGTGGACGTTTTTCTTCCCCTGGGCACCACCCTGAAGGTCGAGATCGGCCAGAAAGTGAAAGGCAACAAAACGGTGATCGCCGAACTGGCATGAGCAGACGCAGTCGCAAGTACGAGGAGAAGACCCTGCGGGAGAAGCAGATCGACTTCCGCCGCCACCTGCGCACCTACCTGGTCATGAGCGCTTTCTTCGTGGCCCTCAACGTGATCACGATCGGCTCCATCGGTTGGGCGATCTGGCCCATTCTCGGCTGGGGCATCGGCGTAGCCATGCAGGCCCTCAGCCTCTACGGCCCCCTGGCCGACCCCGAGGATGCCCACCCCACTGAGGAAGAGCGCCGCAACACCGCCCCGCCCCGCCACCGGGAAGCGGAACCCGAAGAACGGATGGAGCTGCGGGAACTGGAAACCCGCCGCCCCTACCGCGACGAAGACCTGGTGTAGAGCGACCGAAACGCCTCCCCTACCGGCTGTACCTCTTCCGTCCCCGGCACGAGCCGCCGTGCCCGTAGCAGGCTTTGGCGGCGGTGCGGAGCGTAGTCGGCATCATCGGGCAGCAAAGAATTTTCGGTGATGTAGCCATTGTCCGCCCCGGCGTGCAGCATCCGCCCCTCCCCCAGGTAGAAGCCGACGTGGGTCGTGCGCTCGCTGCCATCTTCCCGGTAGTTCCCGAAAAAGAGCAGGTCCCCCCGCTGCAGTTGGCTAAAGGATTCGTCGAGGGGTACGTCGCTTCCGGCCCTCACCTGCTGGCTGGCATCGCGCGGAATTACGTAGCCATTGAGGTAGTAAGCCGTTTTGGTGAAGCCGCTACAGTCCATCCCCTTCGGGCTGGTGCCTCCCCAGAGGTAGGGCCGACCGCTCAGGGTGTAGGCCGTGGCCAGCAATGATTCAGTATGGAGACCGTCGGGTCGGGCAAGCGCGGTATAGTCTTGCAGGGCTTCACTTTCCACGTAGCCGGTCCGCCCGTCCGGCAATCGTATCTCGCTGTATCCCTGCGCGTCGGTAGCGATCAGTTGCACCAGGTTGCCCGCAACCAGCTCCGAAACGATACCTCCCCGGCCGGCTTCACTCAGCACTGCGGTTTGGGCGCGGACGCAGGTGCGTAGGGAATCGGAAAACCAGCTGGCCAGCTCCTGACGGTCAACGGGCACCAAAGCACCTTTCTCCAACCAGGCCAGGTAGCGGTCCGGGGTACGGATGAGACACCAGCCATCCTCCTCCAGTAACAACGCTACGGGGGTACCCATAAGTGCCTGGGAGGTCAGCTCCTGAGAGTGACCGGGGCGGGTACGGATATTGGCGACCGACACCCGTACCAGGGCGAAGGAGTCGGATTGGCCGAGTAGCCGCACCTCATTCGTCAGTTCAGGATGGGCTTCGGCCAGCGAGTCGAGCCGGTGGTAGGCAGCGGCTACGGTGGTATAACCGGTGAGTACCTGCTGGCCCGCCGCGGTCCCGACCGTCACTGCCACCCGATCGGTACGGGTGTCGGGAGCATACTGGGTTTGAATGGATTCCAGAGCGATTGTTACAGCCTGACCTTCATCACCATGATCCTGCTGCCGGTGACAAGCGATCAGACAAAGCGAGACGAACACGAAAAAAAATGAATTTTGCATCCTTTTTAAGCTTATTTTTGTGTAAAGCAGCGAACAATCGCTTTCCTAAGTGTTTCACTAAAGCTTTCAATCACGGTTCTGAAGTTGGCCTATCCATTTAGTTTACAGTTACTTGTTTCCTAAGTTTTCGCCTTCAACATTACCATTTGTTTTATCCATTTTCACTTTCATTATGAATTTATTTGTTGCCCGGCTCAGCTGGGACACTGACGAGGACACGCTCCGCAACGCTTTCAGTTCTTACGGAGAAGTCGAGTCAGTCAAAATCATCCTTGACCGGGAAACCGGTCGCTCCCGCGGATTCGGCTTTGTAGAAATGCCCAGTGACGAGGAAGCGCAGGCCGCCATCGAAGGTCTCGATCAGAGTGACCTCGACGGACGGACCATTGTCGTAAAAGAAAACGATCGCAAAGGCGGCGGCGGCGGCGGTGGCGGCGGCGGCTACCGTGGTGGCGGCGGTGGCGGTGGCTACGGCGGCGGCGGCGGTTACCGTGGCGGCGGCGGC
>CAZKPE010000060.1:0-17665 GCA_964554545.1 uncultured Lewinella sp. | reverse complement strand
CCCGGTACTGCAGCCTGCCGCTCCGCCGGAAGACCTTATCCGGCAGCATATCCCCGTTGATGTCGATAAGGGAAAGCGCCCCTTCCGAGTTGGAATTGCCGAAGCCCACCGAGCCGCCCACGGTGTAGTCTTTGGTCACCGGCGAACCTGCCGGCCCAAAGGTGATGGAAGTACCGATCTGGGAATTAGTCGACACCGAGCTACCCAGCGCCGACACCTCGTTCGGGAAGCCCGGTAGGGGATTGAGCATCGGCCCCCGCAGGTTATCCAGACCGCTATCCCACTCCTCCGCCGGGCCGTAGGGTTGCAGGCGTCCGTCCACGATGGCGTCATCGTAGTAGTCGAAGGAATGGCGGTAGAATTCTTCCCCGTCCCGGTCGTTTTCGACGACCGCGGTAAGCAGGCTTTTGTCGAATACCCCCGTTTCGTAGACCAGGTCGTAGCTCCGCACCGCCTCCCCCCGAAAGCTGATCTCCACCCGCCGCAGCAGGTCGGCGGAGGTCACTTTGAAGCCTAGATTCGCGTCGATTACCACGTCCGGCCGCCGCCCTTCCCCCAGTTCCCGGTCCCGGATGAAGTCGACCCGGAAGGGGCCTTCCTCCCCTCCGAAACCGGTGTAGGTCAGGTAGTCGGGGTAGACGTTCGTTCCCGCCTCACTCGAACCCGGAATGCCGGGGTCGGACACCGTCGTGTAATGGTAGTCGATCCGGTTGCCGTATACATCCACCGAGGCCGTCAGGTACCAGGCGCCGATATTGCCGGTGGGGGAGCGCAGGGCCGCCTCGCCGTAGTAGTCCACCGAGCCGTCCCCCAGCTCGACCTCAAACCAGTAGTTCGTCGGCGCATCCCCGTGGCGGGTGATGCGGGAGAAGTCCCCCTCGATGCGCTCGTACATCCGCAGTTCGGCCGTCCGGGGCCGGTTGCCGCCGCGGTGAGCTACGGGGGCCAGCATCTGCCCGTTCAGCAAGTAGGTTTCAGTTTCGACGTCGGTCGCGTAGCGGGGTACGCCCCAGCGGGTTTCGACGGTAATTTGGGGTAGCCGCAGGTCCCAGCCTCGTCCGAGCCAGCCCTCGGTCTGCTCGTGGTGGTAGTCGATGCTCAGCTCCGGCATGAATCCCCGCCGGCCCTCGGGCAGTTTGAGGTTCAGTTGGGTGGTGGCTGCTCCCAGGGGGTCCGCTACGGGGGGCTCCATGAAGGTGATGCCCTCGGCCGCATTGGGGTAGAGCGGCGTGGTGAAGTCGGTCGCCGCCGGCGTATTGGTCACCCGCACCTCGTGCTGGGCCGGAAGCAGGGCCGCAACGAAGAGCAGCGAAACAGTCAGCCGGATCATTGGACGGTCAGTTGTGTGGTGGTCACGGTCTCGCCGGCCCGCAGCCGCAGGTGGTATGTGCCCGCCACGGGAAGCTGTCCGCTCAACTCGTGGTGGCGGCCCCGGGGGGAGGAGAGGGTACAAAGCCGGCGGCCCAGGCTGGAAAAAATGTCTACTTCGACATCAGCGCTTTCCTGTAGTACTAGCCGTAGTTGAAAACGACCATCCGTGCTGGGATTGGGCGACAGACTCAGGTGATCGATCCCCTCCGTCGTTGCCGGCGGCACGAGCGGGCGGGCCGGCGCGAAGGTGAAGTGCCGCCGCCCCCGGTGTGCCGGAAGATCATACCCGTCCCCGCGGCGCGAAATTCGGATAGGCCGTTCAAAACGGGCCGTTCCACTGGTATCGATCAGCAAATCCCAGTCGTTATCCGGGGGAAGTGTCGTGAAGATTTGGCGCGGGCGCAGGTGCAAGCGTAATCGGGAAGGGACGGTGCCGTGAGCTTCCATCACCCAGGTACGTTCCAGGCGCTCCCCGCGTAAGACGGTCGGCCGGTCATCGTCGGAGATCAGCAGGTAGTAGGGGGTCATTGCACCCCCGGCAGAAACGGAGAGGACATCCCCCCCACAGTCCACGCTCTCCATTCCCGCCTCGACTTGGTCTGCGTCCAGTTGCAAACCGAAGATGCGGTGGCGGTAGGCGCGGTTCCGGCTCCCGTCCCAGATCGGCCGCCCGGTGGGGGAGAGGTAGTGGCGGGCGTCCTCCTGGTCCAGGGTGAGTCCGTGGCGGATGGCCAGGTAGCTTTCCACCCGTTGCCGCTCGCGGGCTTGCAGGGCGCGGTCGTAGACGATGAGCTCCACTAGTCCGTCACTGGCGTGGTCGATGGGTAGTTGGGGATGGCCGGTGTGCTTGCCGATGAGTAGCGTGTTACCGATCCCCATTGCACCTGCGTCCCCGCCCAACCGCTCGTACGTCCGCAGTACTGCTCCCCCGCAGTTATCTACCGGGGAGAAATTCAGGTAGCGGTGCCGCCGCAGATCAACCAGCCGGCGATCGGTGAGTACATGACGGCTGCTATCCCCTTCGGCGATGCTCCAGATCACCCCCTCGGTGTCGGTGGGCCGGTAAACGGAAAAGATCGTCAGGGCCTGCCCCTCGGGGATGTCCACGCTGGATTTGGCGTTCAGCTCCGACCAGAAAATAGGGGCGGCTACCCCACCGGGATAGGTATCGCCGGCGTGAGCCGCCCCGGATAAGACCGCGAGTAGAAGTCCCGCGGTCAGCGTAAGGATCTTCATGGCGGTTTACTTAAAGAAGGGAATGATCCAGCCCACGGTGGCCCGCAGGGTGGTCGTTTTATTCGGGTATTCGACGAAATTGAAGCCGTTGGCCAGGGTTTCGATGGCGTCGGTCAGCCCCATCCGGTAGCGCAGGTCGATGACCAGTCCGAAGGGAAAGTCGTAGCCCACCCCGAAGAGCAGCCGCGCATCGTTGCCGCCGCGGAGCACCTCCCGCAGGCTTTGCTGAATCTGTAGGTCCGGCCCCAGCTCCGGCTGGTTGGAGGTGTAGGTGAGCCGGTCACCCGCGACGTTAAAGCCGACCTCCGCCCCGGTGCCGACGTGGAAGCCGCCGAAGGGGTAGAACTTCAGCTCCGCCCCGATACTGGCGTACTGGTAGTTGAAGTTGATCTGGTACTCGAGCGCGTTGATGTCGCTGTAGTCGAACTGCCCGCCACCCTGTCCGAAGCTGATCGAGGGCTGGATGGCCAGCCGCGACTCCGCAAAACGATAGTACAGAAAGATGCCCCCCGTGTAGCCCAGTAAGCGCGACTCGGTAGTCGTATACGTCTCAGCCGGAAAGACCGGCGGAATGATGGTGTTGGCGATGCCGTCGACCGAGCCGTAGGTCACGCCGCCGCGGAAGCCGTAGAACCAGTTGTCGTCCTCCGGTTGGGCCAGCAGCGACAGGCTACAAACGCAGCAGAATAAGAGGAAAATACCAGGGCGGGGCCGCCCGGTGGGGGAGTAGTGTGGTTCCTTACGCATAACTCGGGTGTTGTTCAAAAACGCTAACCGAATGTAGGGAAATCGGACCCCCGGGTGGTAGATATGTGACCGGACATATACTGGACAGCATCCTAAATTATTGACATTCAATAATTTATGGTGTTTCTTTTGCTGCGGCGGGAAGTAACTATCTATATTGTGGCATGACGCCTACCGCCCCGGATTGGGGGCCATTCTTCCGTTCCTTCACGGCATATCTGAAACTTACGCGGGGATACAGCACCCACACGCTGGCCGCCTACCGCAGCGATATCGGAAAGTTGCCGGCCTATCTGGAACTGCGTGGCTGGGCACTGGGAGTGACGGAAATCGAACGGATGCACCTGGACGACTTCGTGCAACAGCCGGCGCAGACCGGGCTTGCACCACGCTCCCAGGCGCGGCTGATCTCGGCCCTCAAAACGTTCTTTGGGTTTCTCGTGGACGAGGGGGTGATCCGCACCGACCCGACCGACTTGCTGCGGGCACCAAAGCTGGGGCGCAAGATTCCGGAGGTGCTGACTTACGAAGAGGTACAGGCCCTGACGGGCGCCATCGATCTGAGTACCGACCATGGTCTGCGGGACCGCGCCCTGCTGGAAGTGCTCTATGCCTGCGGGCTGCGGGTAAGTGAGGTAACCGGGCTGACCTTAGCCAACCTGTACCTGGAGGATGAATTTTTGCGGGTGATCGGGAAGGGAAATAAGGAGCGGATCGTGCCGATTGGTTCTACCGCCATTCGCCATTTACGCATCTACCTGGAGCACGTTCGGGCCAGATTACCCACGATAAAGGACGAGAACATCGTATTCCTGAACCGCCGGGGCGGGGCACTCAGCCGGGTATCGGTCTTTACGGCGGTGAAGAAGTATGCTGCCGCCGCCGGTATCGAAAAGACAGTGAGCCCGCATACCTTCCGACATTCTTTCGCAACCCACCTGATCGAGGGGGGGGCGGACCTGCGAGTGGTGCAGGAACTGCTCGGCCACGAGTCCATTCTGACCACGGAAATCTACGCCCACCTGGACACGGCTTTTCTGCGGGAGACCATTCTCTCCTTTCATCCCGCTAACCGGAACGGGTAGTTTAGAGCAGACGGGCCAGACTGGGGATGAAGAACAGCGACAGGAGCACCAGCAGCAAAAAGAGCAGGAAAGCCAGGCGACCGAGATCGCCGCGAAGTTCAGCGAAGTCTCTCATGGGAATTTGGATAATGGGGTTTACAAAGTGTTGCAACAGAGAACACGGTAGAAAACGAAGTCGACCGATCGCCGGTTCGCCGCCGAGACGAATTAACGTAGCAGAGCCCGTAACAGCGGATGATGATGACGCATAAAGGGGCAGTCACATAACTACCACGCTATGCACATTCGCATCCTACTGCTCTCCCTGACCATCCTACTCACCGCCGGCCTTACCGCTCAGAACACGACTGAGCGGGTCAAAAAGCGCGCCAAGAATAGGACCGAAGCCCGGGCCAACCAGCGCCTCGACCAGAAAGTCGACGAAGGGGTCGATAAGGCCTTTAATGCCATAGAAGGGCTTTTCGGCAAGAAAAAAAAGAAGAAGGCAGCAGACACGACCGCCGCCCCCACCGAGCGGGTCGAGGATGGCGGGCTGCGCGCTAACGACGGCGACGCCTACGCCGACGAAGAAGAAGCCACCTCCGCCATCATGAATGCCCTCGGGATGGGGGGCGGCGACTGGGAGCCTTACACCAATCCGGTCACCTTTTCCCTGACCATGGAAACAACCGAAATCAAGAAGAATGGGAAGGAAGAAACCGTGCGGATGCGAATGGGCGCCCTGCCCACTGAATTCGCCATGGTCGTGCAGGGGGAAGGCAGCGAGCGTAACCGTATGATCCTGAACACCCAGGATGGCAAGACCACCATGATCGCAACCGATAAGAAGGGCAAGACCGAAGGCTACCGTATCCGGATGCCGAACTTCAGCTCCACGGTCGCGGAAGCACAGGAAGAGATGATGGACTACCTCACCTTCACCGCCACTGGCGAACGCAGGACGATCGAGGGCTATGACTGCGAAAAGATCATCGTCACCGACAGCAAGCACAACACCACCACCGAAAGCTGGGTCACTCAGGATATCGATCTCTCCACGGCCGAGGTATTCGGCGGCATCACCGGAATGGCCGGAGCCGGCAAGCAGCAGATGCCCGTCCCCGAAAACCTGCCAGCAGTTTATGCGGGCTTCCCCGTCGAGTCGACCACCACCGACGGAAAAACCACCACCATCATGCGCATGACCGATATTCGGATCGGGGAGGGCAATATCGACCGCTCGCTATTCGATACGGGTGGGGTGCGGGTGCAGGAGGTGGGGTTTTAGGAAGAGGGTTGTCGGTTGAGAGAGTTGTTGGGTTTGTTGTTGGGGTAGACTCAACCTCGGTATCATATACCGCATTACCCAACAACCCAACAACCCAACAACCCAACAACCCAACAACCCAACAACCCCCCATGGCAACCCCCACCACCCCCTCCGGTCAGGCCCAGCTCCCCCCCGTCCAGCAAATCCAGATGGTCGATCTGAAGACGCAGTACGAGGCGATGCAGGAGGAAGTGGATCAGGCGGTACTGGAGGTCATTCGCAGTGGAGCCTTTATCAACGGGCCGGCCGTACAGGATTTTCGGAAGGGGCTGCAAGATTTTCTGCGCTGCAAACACGTCATTCCCTGCGCCAACGGGACTGACGCCCTTCAGATCGCGCTCATGGCCCTGGACCTGAAGCCGGGGGATGAGGTCATCGTGCCCGCCTTCACCTACGTAGCCAGTGCCGAGGTGATCGCGCTGCTGGGGCTGAGCCCGGTGATGGTCGACGTGGACCCGCACACCTTCAACGTGACCGCCGCCCAGATCGAGCCGGCCATTACGGAGCGGACGCGCGCCATCATCCCCGTCCATCTCTTTGGGCAGAGTTGCGATATGGAAGCGATCGTCCGGCTTGCCGACAAACACGATCTCTACATCGTGGAGGACAACGCCCAGGCTATCGGGGCGGAGTATACCTTCTCCGACGGCCGCAGCGCCCGCACCGGCACGCTGGGCCACATCGGATGTACGAGCTTTTACCCCAGCAAGAATTTGGGGGCATATGGAGACGGCGGGGCCATCAACACCGACGACGATGCCCTGGCCGATCGCCTGCGTATGGTCGCCAATCACGGGCAGAACCGTCGGTATTATCACGATGTCGTTGGCTGCAACAGCCGGCTCGACTCGGTGCAGGCCGCCATCCTGAACTGTAAGCTGCCCCGGCTCGATGCCTATAACCAGCGTCGCGCCGAGGCCGCCCGTCGGTACGACCGCCACCTGGCCGGGATCAAAGGGTTACTCCCCCCGGCCCGGCTACCGGCCAGTACCCACGTCTACCACCAGTACACCCTACGGATCGCCAACGGTCGGCGCGATGCCTTACAGGAACACCTTCGGGAGGCTGGGGTGCCAAGCATGATCTACTACCCGGTGCCCCTCTACGAGCAAGGGGCCTTCCGGGGCACGGCGGCCAATGCGGTGGACTTCCTGCCCGTCACCGATACCCTCTGCAAGGAGGTCGTTTCGCTACCCATGCATAGTGAACTGGATGAGGCTACCCAGACGTACATCTGCGCGACGATCCGGGACTTTTTTAACAAACAAAAAGTTTGAAACAGCCAACTAAGTCGTATCTTGAGGTGTTTATTTAGGTACACTACGATCCTGAAAATCATCTCTTTATGGCCCTTCCCATCGTCATGCAGCAGGTAAACTCCCAGATGCTCTCGGAAATGGGTTATCTGCGCGCCGCCAACACCTTGTTTGTTAAGTTCCGCAATAACGGTGCGGTCTATGCCTACTTCGGGGTACCCGCCGAGCACTGGCACCGGCTACGGGCGGTAGCGAGTATCGGGCGATACATGCAGCGCCACATCTTCAAGCGGTACACCGCCGCCCGCATCTCGGAGGGGGAGAAGAAATCGGCCCCCGAGGAGCAGACGGTACAGGCTGCCTGAAATTTTCCGGTTCCGCCTCCACCTGCGTCCGCGCCCAGATGGTACGAATCATTCAGATCAGGCTGACGTAGTGGGGGAACATCTCCAGCCAGAGGGGCCAGTCGTGCTCGATGTCGCCGCGTACGTCCAACCAGTGGTCGATGTTGCGCTGGCGGAGCTGGCGGCTGAACTTGAGGTTATTGTCCAGGCAGATGTCCCAATTGCTGGTGCCCAGGATGATCTTCATATCCCAGAGGTGGGGATCGTTGGCGCCCTGGATGAAGTCGGCGGGGTTGTTGAAGTAGGCGTTGTCGTCGTAGTAGCCATGGAGGAAGGATTTGATGTCGAAGGCCCCGCTCAGGCAGAAGAGGTGGCTGACCACATCGGGGTGGCGGAAGGCGAAGTTGGTGGCGCTGTAGCCCCCGAAGCTGATACCCGTGCAGGCGATGCGGCCCGTGCCGGTATTCCAGCGAATCTGGGGAACGAACTCTTCATACAGGAAACGATCGTACTGAATGTGGCGCTCGAGCCGGTGGCGGGGGTGGATATTGGCGTACCAACTGGCATCGTTGATGCTGTCGGGGCAGAATATCTGTACGAACCCCCGTTCTACGAACCAGCGAACGGCCTCGATCATGCCCCGGTCCTTGGCCTCGAAGTAGCTACCCAGGGTGGTGGGAAAGATCACCAGCGGATATCCCCGGGTACCGAAGGTGAGAACCTGGACGTGGTGGCCGAGGTGGTGGCTGTAAAACTCGGTGTAGGTCTCCTGCATGCGGGGGTGATCATTGTCGGGCAGTAAGGTAGGAAAGCCCCGCAATAGGGCTACATTCGCAGGGTGAACGCGGTCACCTACATTAAGCAATTGACGGGAAGCCTGCTGTCGCGGCGGCGCCGGGTCATCCAGCGTACCTATACGCTCAGCAGTAGCTACCTGAAGCGGCAGGTACGCATCGACGTGTACCGCCCGGCCGTACCCCCCTGGCGGCTGCTGCGGCTGGTCATTTTCAACGACGGGCAGGACCTGCCCCGGATGGACTTCCAGCAACGACTGCGTACCCTTTACAAAAAGGATAAGCTACCCCCTACGCTGATCGTCGGAGTATATGCCCACGACCGGATGGAGGAGTACGGCACGGCGGGGAAGGCCGACTACCTCGGCCGGGGGAAGCGGGCGGCGGACTATACGGCCTTCATTCTGGAAGAGCTGGTCCCCTGGCTGGAAGAGCGCAATAACGTCTTCTTCGGCCCCGACCGCCGGGCCATCGCCGGATTCAGCCTGGGCGGACTGAGTGCCTTCGACATTGCCTGGCGCCACCCGCGGCAATTCCGTACGGCGGGTGTGTTCAGCGGCTCGCTCTGGTACCGGTCGCGCGACTTCGACCCGAAGCGGCCGGACGCCAACCGCATCGTGCACGACTACGTCAGCCGCTCGAAGCGCAAGGTCACCAACCGCTTCTGGTTCATGGCCGGCACCGCCGATGAGCAGGAGGACCGCAACCAGAACGGCATCATCGATAGCATTGATGATACCATTCAACTCATGGCCCTGCTGCAACAAAAGGGGCTAAGGCCGGAAGAGGACATGACCTACGTGGAAGTCGCCGGCGGCCGCCACGAACCGGAGACCTGGGGGGAGGTGATCGGCGACTTTCTCAAGTGGGCGATCCGGTAGCTACCCCTACCTTTGCCCGATGGAACAAGACTACCTAGCCACCGCCAAAGAGGTCGGTGCCATCACCCGCCGGGCCGGAGCGGCCATTCTGAAGATTTACGAAACCGAGGACTTTGGCGTAGAAACCAAGTCAGACGACAGCCCGCTGACCCGGGCGGATAAGGCCGCGAACGACGTCATCGTCCGGGAACTGCGCAAACTCTCTCTGCAAGCCCCCATCGTATCGGAGGAAGGAAAGGACATTGCCTACGCCGAGCGGCAGCAGTATACCCGCTTCTGGCTGGTCGACCCACTGGACGGCACCAAGGAGTTCATCAAGCGGAACGGAGAATTCACGGTCAACATCGCCCTCATCGAGAACGGCCGCCCGGTAATTGGTGCCGTATACGTTCCGGTGACCGACGAACTGTACTACGCCGCCCGCAGCGAAGGAGCCTGGCAGGAGGGGAAAGGACGAATTAAGGCCGCCACATTCACCATGCAGGACCCCCGCCTGAAAGTAGTCGCCAGCCGCAGCCACCTCAACGAGGCCACCCAGTCATTCATGGACCGGCTGGCCGAACCGGAGATTGTCAGCCGCGGCAGCTCCCTGAAGATCCTGGAACTCGCCCGCGGCTCCGCCCACCTTTACCCCCGGCTGGCCCCCACCATGGAGTGGGACACCGCCGCCGCCCACGCCATTCTGCTGGAGGCCGGCGGACGGATGGTCGACGAGGGGACCGGAAAGGAGTTAATCTACAATAAGGAAGTCCTGCGCAACCCCCACTTCGTGGCTTACGGAGCCGTCAATGAGGGCCAACTGAGTTGCTGATGGGGCGGCCCCTGTCCATCCTCTACACCAGCTACAACGAGATCGATACGATCGGCCGGTCGCTGGAAACGGTGATGGATTGGAGTGATGATCTGACGGTAGTGGACAGTTTCAGTACCGATGGCACCTACGAGCTCCTGCAGGAAATGGCCGGGGTGCAGGTCGTACAGCGTCACTACACGGGACCGGCCGAGCAAAAGAACTGGGCCGTCGCCCGCGCCCGCCACCCCTGGGTATTGTTACTGGATGCCGATGAGTGGGTGACGGCGGACTTGCGAAGGGAAATCGAGGAACTGCTTGACCGGCCGGAAGAAGCCGATGCTTACTGGATCTACCGAGACAACTACTTCATGGGCCGCCACATCCGGCATTCCGGCTGGGGGAACGACCGGGTCGTGCGCTTTTTTCACCGCGACCGGGCCCGCTACAACGACAAGCAGGTGCACGAGGAGATCGTGACCAAAGGGCTGCGGACCGGCGAGCTACGGGGCCGCCTCGAGCATCACACCTTCAAGAGCCTGGACCACTTCCTGGATAAACCCCGCCGCTACGCTCGCTGGAGTGCCCGCGACCACGCGGAGGGGACCGGGCGGGTGGGGCCATTCCATCTTTTGGTCAAGCCGACGTACCGCTTCCTGAAGCACTACATCCTTCAGGGTGGCTTCCGGGACGGGCGGGAGGGGCTCATCATCAGCTACGTGGCGGCCTACGGCATTTTCCTGCGGTACGCTTACCTGCTGGCCGAACGAAAGTCCCCATCTTTGCGGCCTTAAGCCCCGCTATGTCCGCCGAAGCTCAATTTGTCGTCATCGGAGGGGGTGCCGCCGGCCTGATCGCCGCCCGCACCCTGGAGGCCGCCGGCCACGCTCCCGTACTGCTGGAAGCCGCCGACGCGGTGGGCGGGCGGCTGCGAACCGACGAGGTGGAAGGCTTTCGGCTCGACCGGGGCTTCCAGGTGCTGCTGACGGCCTACCCGGAGGTGAAGCGGTACCTCGACGTGGACGCACTCGGCGTTCGATCCTTCCGTCCGGGAGGCCACGTCCATACCCGCCAGCAGAACTTCCGCTTCGCCGACCCGCTACGGGAACCGGCCCAGCTGATCCGCTCGGCACTTTCTCCGGTGGGTACGCTGCAGGACAAGATCGTGCTGGCCCGACTGGGCTTCCGCCTGATGCGCCGCGATCCCCAGGCCTGCTTCACCGGCTATACCGAGCAAACCAGTATCGACTATCTCTGGTCGCTGGGCTTCAGCGAGCAGATCGTCGAGCGCTTCTTCCGGCCCTTCTTCGGGGGCATCTTCCTGGAACAGGAGTTACGCACCCCGGCTGCCATGTTGCGCTTTATTCTGAAGATGTTCGCCGAGGGCGACGCGGCCCTTCCGGCGGAGGGGATCGAGGCAGTCGCGAAGCAATTAGCGAACGGACTCGAGCGCACCGACATCCGGCTGAACCGACGGGTGCGGGCCATCGAAGGGGAAGAGGTCGTACTGGATGACGGTAGCCGACTAGCCGCCCGGGCTACGATCGTCGCCTGCTCCCCCGAGCCCTTCTTCCCCCAACTGGCCGGGGAGCCGACTGGCTGGAAGTCGACTACCAATATCTATTACTACAGCACCCGGCGACTCAAAGAGAACCGGCTGATCAACCTGGTCGCCGACCCCACTTCCACCATCAACACCTTTAGCGTACTCGACGAGGTGGCCCCCACCTATAAGCTGAACAAACAGGGCGGCTCCCTCATCAGCGTGACCCTGAAGGAAGCCACCGAACGGGGCAGTATCGCCCAGGCCGAGCAGGACTTGCTGCGGCACAGCGGGCTGCCGAGCGATGCCCTGCAGTTCCTGCGTCGCTACGACATCTCCCATGCGCTACCCCGCCTGCCCGCGGTAGCCTTCACCCAGCAGGCGACCCATAGCCGGCTGATCGACCGCGTCTTCGTGGCCGGCGACCAGCAACTGAACGGTTCCCTGGACGCCGCCATGCGCAGTGGCCGGTTGGCAGCCGAGGGCGCACTGAGAACCTGACCCCCATGCTACGCGAACACTTTCATCTGCCCGCGGGCCTCGACGGTCGACCCGCCGTTTACCTCTGCGGCAACAGTCTGGGCCTGCAACCCCGTGCCGCCGCCGATGCCCTCAAACAGGACTTACGAAGCTGGCGCGAGCTCGGTGTCGAGGGCTGGTGGGGCGGAGCCGAGGGCGGCTGGCTCGGCTATCATCGCCGGTTGCAATCCGGTATGGCAACGATCGTGGGTGCCCGTCCGGAAGAGGTCGTGACCGCCAATGCCCTCACGGTCAATCTGCACCTGCTGATGGTCTCCTTTTTCCGCCCCGCGGGTAAGCGCCGCAAGATCATCATGGAAGGCGGGGCGTTTTCGAGCGACCAGCACGCCGTTCACGCTCAACTCCGGTGGCAAGGCCTGGACCCGGCCACCGACCTGATCGAGGTAAGTCCCGTAGCGGGGGAGGCGACACTCAGGGATGAGCGGATCGTGGCCGCCATAGAGGAAGCCGGCGACGAACTCGCCCTCGTGCTCTGGAGCGGGGTGCAGTATTACACCGGTCAGTACTTCGACCTGGGTGCGATCGCCGCCGCCGGCCGCAGGGTGGGGGCGACCGTCGGCTTGGATCTGGCCCATGCCGTGGGGAACGTGCCCCTGCGCCTGCACGACTGGGGGGCGGACTTTGCCGTCTGGTGCAACTACAAATACCTCAACGGCGGTCCCGGGGCACCGGGCGGCCTCTTCGTGCATGAGCGGCACGCCGACCGTCCGGAGCTGCCCCGGCTGGCGGGCTGGTGGGGGCACCGGGAGTCGGACCGCTTCGCCATGCGGCCGGAGTTCCACCCCGAATACGGTGCCGCCGGCTGGCAGGTATCGACCGTGCCGGTACTCGGTCTGGCCCCCCTGCGTGCCAGCCTGGACCTTTTTGAGCGGGCCGGGGGCATGGGCGTTCTCCGGCAACGTAGCCTCGAACTGACCGCCGCCCTGTACGATCAGGTAAGCCAACTGCCCGGTAGCCGGATCCTGACCCCCGCTGAACCGGAGCGTAGGGGAGCGCAGCTGTCGGTCTACCTGCCGGGGCACCGTCCGGAACTCGAACGAATGCTAGCCGCGGCGGGACTGATCTGCGATTACCGGCAGGACAATCTGGACGGGAGCGGCGGCGGCGTCCTCCGTCTGGCGCCCGCTCCCTTGTACAACAGCCTGGAAGAAATACCGCGGGCCGCTCAGCTACTGGAAGAGGCACTGACGGCGAAAAGCGGTAGCCGTTGAGAACCTAATTCCCAAAAACTTAGTTGTAGATGCAACTATACGAGCAAACACATGACCCTGTTGATCCTGGCCCTGCTGGCGCTTTTAGGCGTCTACCTTTCGGGCAACCCCAGAATGAGTCAATAATCCGGCTTCCGTTTTACCTATACTGCTGGCTGGCTTTGGCGCTCGGCAGCTGTGCCTCGGTGCCCGACCTGCCCATCGGTGAATTCCCGGTTCCCCCGCCCCCCGACTACGGAAAAGCCAACAATTGGGCCGCTCTACCTGCCACCGACGATGCGGCCGACCTTACGCCGGGGGACAGTCTGCAGAACCTGCAGCGTACCGCAAGTGCTGACGTATTCTTTATCCACCCCACCATCTACCGCGACACGCGTAGGGATAACCGCCTGTGGAATGCCGACCTGGCGGACGCGGAACTGAACGAATCCGTTGACGAGAGTACCATCCGCAACCAAGCTTCCGTCTTTAACGCCGCCGGCCGGGTCTACGCCCCCCGTTACCGCCAGGCCCACCTCAGCGTATTTTACGAGGAGGGGAAATCCGTAAAGCAACAGGCCCTCGACACGGCTTACCAGGACGTGCGGGCCGCCTTCCGGTACTTCCTCACCCACTACAACCGTACGCGCCCGATCGTTATCGCCGCCCACAGTCAGGGTACCCTGCACGCCGAGCGGCTGCTGGGAGAGTTTTTCGACGGGAAGCCCCTCTCTGAGCGGCTTGTTGCGGCCTACCTCGTCGGAATGCCGATCGGGCGGGAGGCCTTTGCGACCATTCCCCTCTGCACGACGGCTACTCAGACCGGCTGCTTCGTGAGCTGGCGTACCTACCGCGATGATTTCGAACCCGGCCCCAGTCAGCTCGATACGTCCATCGCCGTGGTCAACCCCCTCACCTGGACCGAAGGCCCCCGACGGGCACCCGCCTCCCTGAACCGGGGCACCGTGCTCTATGATTTCGACGGCGGCCCCGAACCGGCCATGGTCTGGGCCGAGATTCGCGGCGGGGCGCTGTACGTGAACAAACCCTCCTTCTTCGGGGACATCTTCTTCCGTACCCGCAACTACCACATCGCCGACTACAACCTCTTCTACGTTAACGTGAGGGATAATGCGCGGACGCGGGTGCAAGCCTGGTGGGATAACCGGCAGGCAGCGGAAACCCGAAGGTAGATCGGTTACGAACCGGCTTGGCTCGGCTACGTTTGAGCCAATAAAAACCATGGGAAAGACCGAGCACCTATTCAGTAAAGAGGCCATCGAGAAGATCAAGAAGATCGCTGACGACACCCGCACCTGCATGTTCTGCACCGACCTGGGGGCCCGCCCCTTCGGTAGCACCCCGATGGCCACCCAACAAGTAGAAGACGACGGGTCGATCTGGTTCTTCAGCGCCAAGAATAGCGACCGCAACGCCGACATCGCCCGCGACCCCGCTACCCAGCTGATCTACAGTAGCCAGAGCGACGAGGAGTACCTGAGCCTTTACGGCGAGTCTCGCATCGTCTACGATCGCCAGAAGGCCGAAGAACTCTTCTCCCCCATGACGAAGGTCTGGTTCCAGGAAGGGCCCACCGACCCCAACCTGAGTCTGATCCACTTCCGCCCAACCGATGGGTACTACTGGGACACCCAGCACGGTAAGGTCGTCGCCTTCGCCAAAATGGCCGCCAGCGTGGTCGTCGGGGAAACCATGGATGACGGGGTGAAGGGTAAGCTGGACGTCTAAGGTCGAGGAGCTGTGTAGGTCGAGGAGCTGTGTAGGTCGAGGAGCTCTGCTCCGAGTAGGAGGAGGACTTCCAGTCCGAGAAGAGGCTCAACGCAGATTTGCGCGGATGGTCTTCGCTGATTTAACGCGGATTCTTTTCGGCTCCGCTCGATTTGTTAACCACGGATTGGGCACGGATTTCTTCACGGATTAACCACGGATCGGGGGGAAGGGTAGAGGCGTTGCACGCCGATTTTCCTGTTGCCTCTGCTCGCTACGCTCGTTTTGTTAACCACGGATCGGGCACGGATTTTTGCACGGATGTCAACATCGCTCAGCGCGTAGGCGGACCATACACCCCATTATCCGTATTCAAACGAAAGTATTCGAAAGTATACGAATAAAACACAACTAATGCAGAATGAGCGGCGAAGATTTGTGCTCACCAATCATTCATCACTCACCGAACTGCATTATGCATATCCACGAATTCACCACCTTGCTCAGCGACCTGCGGGCGGACATCAACCCGTTGACCGGCGAAGTAGGCGCTACCGGCAGTTGCCTGCGATCCCCGGTAATTCGGAAGGGGTTGGACGATCTGCTCGGGGTTCTCTCGGCACCTGCGTCCCCGCCCTACCGCTCTACCTTTGCGGAGAAGGACGCGCCGGGCCCGACGGCCACCGAAATCGAAGAACTTTGCAACGGACTGCGCGACCTGGGGTTTCGGCCCACCCGGGAACAACTGGCAAAAGTCTTTCTGGGTAGCCGCAGTATCGCCGACGACCGGCTGAGGGGGCTACCCGCCTACCGCCGCTACCGGGGCGTAGTGACCCGCCAGCGCATCCGGGAAATTCTAACCTCCTACCGGGAGCTCATTGAGGGTACCGCGGATAAGCCAGGGAAAACAAAGGGGAAGGAGGCTTTTGAGCAGGTAGATTTTTTCGACACGGCCGGCTTCGATAAACTCTCCGAACGGAAGGCCGAGGAATTACGGATGGAGGTGGAACAGTTAGGACTGCGGAAAGTAGCCGAACGCCTACCGGCTTACATGGCCCGGGCCCGGCAGCGGCTACCCCGCGCTTTCGAGCCCTGGACCCGGGAAGAGCAGGCCCTGCTGATCGAGGCCATGTGCTACACCAACGACGGCGACCGACTGTCAGGGCTCTTCGGGCGGTCGGTCAAATCGGTGCGGAGGATGGGGGAGCAGCTGATCCGGAATAGTCGATCGCGAAGCGAACAATAAACATCCGTCACGATTTTTGCGCTTTGGGGTTTAAGGAGTTGTCCATTGCACAATGGAGGCTGGCCGACGAGCGCGAAGACGGAGCCCTGCACACACTTGCTTTTTTTTTCTCAAAAGCAATAAGCGAGGAGGTCAGACGGTTAAAACCCCGTTAATTCGCCCGGTGGGCTGTCTCATGAAGCCGATGGCCTTCCTCCTTCCCCACTAATCTTATCACCTACCGACTGTTCATCCTATGTCTTTTCTAAAAACCCCCGCGGCTAAGTACGCTAAGAACTTCATCATCGGTATCGGTGCGGCCATCGTCATGTTGGGCGCCCTCTACAAAATCCAGTCTTGGGAGATGCCGTCCATCGGAGGCGTAACCTTCGACCTGCTGACCATCGGGCTCGGCGTCGAGGCCTTCCTCTTCGCGCTGATCGCCATCGTGGGTCCCGACCCGGACTACTACTGGGACAAGCTCTACCCCGGCCTGTCGCAGTACGACGGTGACGTGCAGCCCCTGACCACCGGTGTCGCTACCCCCCAGACCGCCGCCCTGAACGGGGAGGTCGTCGAGGAACAACTCGGTGGGATGCTGGTCGAACTGCAAACCATGTCAAAAAGCATGAGCAGCCTCAAAGCCCTGCAGGAAGCCGACTTCAGCGGTACCAAGGCCCAGATCGAGCAGATGGGCAACTTCTACGCCAAGCTGAACGATGCTATGGCCGACCTGGCCGCCACCGCCGACGAAACCAAGGTATACAAGGAGAACATGGTCTCCCTGAACAGCAACCTGAACACGCTGAACAACGTCTACGGCAACATGATCAGCGCCATGCGCGTACCCGCCTCGAACGGCAACGCCCGGGTAGTTTAACGATCCGATTGACCCACCGCAGCCCGTAACTAAACCAACAACGAATTATGTCAATCCCCAAGGAACCCCGGCAGTTAATGATCAACATCATGTACCTGGTGTTGATGGCCCTGCTGGCCCTGAACGTCTCCGCCGAGGTGATGAATGCCTTTCAGACGCTGGATGAGGGTAATCAGAACAGTATTGCAACCGTCAACGACCAGATTGATGAAACGGAAGAGAGCCTCAAGGACCTGCTGGAAGATGAATCGAAGGAGAAATTCCGGGTCCTGTTGCCCGCTATTGAAGAGATTCGGGCCGAATCGCAGGCATTTGAAGATTACGTTAACGGCATTCGCGATACCCTGATCGATGCGGCCGGAAACAACGACGGTATCGTCGACGACGAGGATTTCGAAACCAAGTACGGCGTCCGTGCCCCGAAGGGAAAGAAGAACAAGGACGTGACTACCCGCTTGTTGGTGCAGGGCCCGAAAGGGGAGGTCAAGCCCGGCGTAGGTAAAGGCGAGGAGCTCAAGCAGCGCATCATCGATACCCGTCAGCGCCTGGTCGACATCTACACTAACCTGCTCCAGGAGTACGGCACCGAACGGTTTGACCTGGACGAGGCCGAGGTAGCCTCCCGTATCCAAAACGTGGAGGATAATATGCCTTTCAACGTGGATGAGGACATTTACGAAACTTCTAATGGAAAAAAGGTGAGCTGGGCAGACTACAAATTCGGTCACATGCCCCTGGCGGCCGTG